>CAYRMF010000012.1:10955-22382 GCA_964425475.1 uncultured Candidatus Saccharibacteria bacterium
CTCGTACTTAGTGCTTAATACTCTTCTATCGAACGCGGGGCGCGTTCGAATGTTCCATCGCAAATGAGGACCAGGTCATCATGGATATCGTAGTGCTTCATTTCTTCAGTCTTTTCGTTTTCTTTTCTGTGGTGTTAACGGTCATTGCCACTCTTGAGTTTCTCGTCAAAAGTGGCGTCATCTCACTCGGTAGTCAAGTGAGCCGCACACAGGACACGTACTGGGCAGTTACCGCAGTGGCACTTGTTGGTCATTTCCTGGCCACATTGACATTACCCCATGCCAACCAATTTCTGACTGTTCTTCTGTGCAGTGTGTGCTACGCAACTTCACTGTATGTGCTCATTGCTAGTGCCGTAAAGATGCAGAGGTAACTACGATGAGTTTGTTCAAGAACCCCCACCCCCGCCACGGCGGGGTTTTTCGTTCCCGAGCCAAGGCCTCGGAGACAACTTGGATTATAGTTCCCTCTCTTGAGAGACCTCTGACAACAAAAATGGACACCTCAATAGGTGTCCATTTTTGTGGGTCAGTCAGAAATGACTAGTTATATGAATATTAGAGGTATTGACAGATTGTGTATATTGGTACATAATAGTCGGAGTAGTAACTGTCAATTTTATTGCGTGACTGTGACCCTCCCGATTGGAGTTAGGTAGGCGATGAAATGAATCGCATCATTGAGTTGAAATGGGCTTCCAGTAGCATTTGGATTTTCCACCAACTCGATAGACTATCCTGTTGTAACACAGGTTGTCGTCTCGACAGCGCTTTTAAAAAAAGACAGTGAAGGTGCGGCTCCTTGGAATGGCAGACCGCACATATTGTGAGACCCAGAGTGAGACGCATGTTTGATGCGTACTCGCTCTGGGTCGGAAGTAAGCCCTTGCATTTGCTCGGGCTTTTTTAATACCACACGGATTTGCACATACGTACGACATACGGTACATTTTATTTTAGTTCGTTTTAGAGAAAAAGGAGATCGAAGTGAAGAAAAGTAATGAACAAGTACTCCTTATTGATAAATATACTGAAGAACTGATTAGATTCCTCAATAGACGAGAGGGTCCTCCAACCACGCGTGAGATTATGTACAATAGTGCCTTCCGTGGTTTAGCAGAAATCTTTAGATATTTTCCAAAAGGAGAAACAACGACAAAACATTTTGTTGATACTGCTGATTATTTCAACCATATTGCATGTCATGCAATCCCAGAATCTGCGGTGCGAAACTGGGTACACCATAATGGTCACATCCCGGAATCCCACTAGCCCGTGCGCATGCGCGGGCTAGTTTTTAATTGACTGAACCAGAGAGTACAAATGCACTCCATCAAAAATTGACAACATATAATCATAGGAGCATTATGCAGTAAGATTTACAGTTGTTTGATACTATCCATCAACCAGATACGAAAAGGAGAAAGTCAGATGGACGAAAAGAAACGCATTTGCTGTTCAAGATGTTGCGGAACTGGAAAAATTCCTCGCTGGTCATTCTTTGGACTTTTCATGGAAATCTTTTTCGGATTCACTTCAATGAGAGAGTGCCCCGATTGCGATGGCACCGGAAATATACTTCTGCCTAAGCCTCCTGAAAAACCGACTAGTCCCAATGCGGCAGCTGCCCAGCAGGTGGTTGAGCACATCACCGGTAGGTTCCCCAAAGATTCAAGGAATGGAAGCTGATGCAAGTAACACCCGAAGATGCCCGTCGACGCGAGTCGACGGGCATTACTATTAATATTCGTCACCACCATAAAAAACGCCGACCTTGGGGTCGGCGGTTTTTATACTATGCAACCTTTGGAGTTTCAGCTTTTGTCTCCGGTTCTCCGGCGACTTCAGGTGTCTCTACAACAGGAGTTGGTACTACTGTCTCTTCTGCGACAGGAGTCGCAGAAATTGTTGTTTCATCCATATATGGTTTGAATTGATTAGTAGCACGCGAGTAAAAAATGACGACCGAACAGGAAGCGTACCACACATAGTGAAAATTAGCGATTGGAGAGAGGGCGCGCTTATCGAATTCCCGTATCAATATCAAAGTCGAGCGTCACCGTACCGTCTGAAATCGTGACCTGCTTCTTTTCTCCGGGGCCAATGCCCGCCGGTTCAATCTGTATCCAGTAGGTACCCGCTTTGAGTGCGATGTCATACGTCCCCTTCGATGTGAGCGGTGTCTTCTCGAGGACGGTCACACCGTCCCTATCGTACACAACGACGCTCCGCGAGGTGTACACTTCTGCGGGTACCTCGCAGGGCACCCCCTCTCGCTCCACGGGACATATCGGGCCGATACTCACCGTGCCCGTCACATGACCTTTTGCGGTCTCCGGTTTTGGTATAACGGCACCCGTACAGCGCCAGTTTATTTCGGCGGTTCGTGTGTCGCTACTCACCACACACGCGGGGTTGCACCCTGGCTTTGTCGCATTCAAATTGGCATCAAACCACCACGTCCTCGAGTTCTCGTTGTAGTACCCAGGGCGCAGGCTCTCACCACCTTTGATGCACGAGACTTCCGCAATACTACGCGCATCTGCTTCCGACATCACACCCGATGTCGTATCAGTTGTATCAGTTGTATCAGTTGTATTATCGAGAACACATTGTTCTTCCCACTCTCGGAGACACTTTTGCTTCGCCTCACACCACGTGTATCCCGCAGATGGGATACACCCATGGACGTCAGCATCATTACCAACACGAGGTTCCACTTGCTGTTCCTTTTGCAGATGAACCACAAACGTTACCAGGAGCGCCACAATAGCAATCACCATCACATCTCTGAGTACTTTGTTCATATACATGTACATAGTATACGCCATATGTAGATCCTGCACATGACCTACAGACAATCGAAGCTATCGTAATTTTTGTATATTCTTGACTTAGCTCTTTTATGATGTATAATGTTTTTGGACATTTCCATCAACCCTGTTTTGAGGAACGCACATGCTTACTGGTACATTCAAAATTCCGAGCGGTATGAGTCATGAAGAAGTTGCCGATACTTTCGCCGCTTATCGGCTTGGCCCAAGGGCTTTCATTAGCCTGAAGGCAACCGTACTTCCTCATGATCCGCGACCCCACGGCCCATACCGTAACCCTGGTGATGATATGAGCTGGCAACTCGATGATTCCAATCTATTCTGGCTCTTTTTCAAAGGAGCCGACGTTGCCCAACTTGGGTGCCCCATTGAAGGATATCTCGAAGAATATGAATTGATGGTGCGTCTCTTCGAGCTCCAATATCCAGAGCAAGGATAAGAAACCCACTGTCCCGCTCAGTCCCCACCCCCGTGCGAAGCGCGGGGGTGGATTTTTTATATATTTCAATAGACCATCGCAGAAACATTGACTTTTTTTAAAAAGAGATGTACAGTTACCGTCTTAGTTTCTTTATATTTTTGACCATATGATTCAATCAATTACAGGTTTTCTGCAGAAAACCGTCGCTTTCTTTATGCCAGAGAGTACCCGCATGCGGGTTATTCGTATAGGAGGACTTGTACTCGTACTTGGTGCAGTAGTCTTTGCCATGAGCGGTACAGACAAACCAACCGAAAATATCACAGCTTCCCTTCCCTCCGTAACACTTGAAACCGTGGGAAATTTTGGTAGTCAGAGTACCTTCTCAGTAGTGGGTACCGTACGCGCCGTCTCGGAAGCGAAACTGCAAGCAGAGGCCGGCGGGCGCATTACTGCGGTCAATGCAAAGATAGGTGACCGTGTATACGCAGGAAGCATTCTTGGCTCGATAGAAAATGGCAGTGAGCGCGCGCAACTCCTTCAAGCAGAAGCAGCGTATGAGTCTGCACTCGCGGGCTCAGCACTCAGTGAAATCTCTGTGGGCGACGCCGAGAGCGCACTTCGCTCTGCAGAAAACAATGCCGTCACCACCTACCGCAACACCTACATTTCTGCGCATGACATCACACTCAATACCGTCGATGTGTTCTTCGGTAATCCCGACTCACAGACACCCGGCATTCGCATCGGCTCAGAGGGCAAAGGTGAATACCTCAACACCTCACGCTATGCATTTGGAAAGACACTCGCACTCTGGCAAAAAGAGAGTACTGCACTCACTACGAGTGCGGACCTTGATGCTGCACTCACAACCGCAGAAGCGCGCACACGAGAGCTCATCGGTATTGTAGACGCGCTCGTCTACGCAGTGGGCAAGGCAGACAACGACGACGTCCTTAAGGGCAAACTCGTGAGTGAGTATATGGGAGGACTCAATAGCGCACGCGCTTCACTGAATGGCACCTTGAGTGCTATCGCAAATGCAAAAACAGCGCTCACGAATGCGCGCGAGAATGTGCGCCGAGCACAAATCGGTGGCAGCGAGAACCCCGAAGTGTCACTCGCAAACGCACAGGTGAAGCAGGCACTCGGCGCACTCCGAAGTGCACAGGTGAACTACGAGAAGACGCTCGTGCGCACACCTATCAGTGGTGTTGTGAATGCGCTCAACATCACACAGGGTGAATACATCAGTATCGGCGCGCAAACCGCAATCGTTGCAAACAACGGTTCTCTTGAAATCAGTACTGCCCTCGGCGAAAAGGATCTCGCGCGTGTACGCATTGGCAACACTGTGTCAGTGAACAACACTGCAGTCGGCACCATTACGCAAATTGCTCCCGCCATTGACCCAAGTACCGGAAAGAGCGAAGTGAAAATCAGCGTCGATGAATCGCTCTCACTCACAAACGGTAGTACCGTATCAATCGTATTTTCGGAAGACACACAAAAAGAAGAATCTACTGTCATTGTTGTCCCACTCAAGGCAATCAAGATGCTCGCATCGGGCTCGGTGGTATTTGGTGTCTCTGATGAAATGAAACTTACCGCATACCCGGTAACCCTTGGAGCAATTCTCGGTGACTCAGTCGAAGTGACTGAAGGTATTACGAAAGAGAGTCGCATTATCACCGACGCACGTGGACGCAAGGAAGGTGACACCGTATCAGTAACACAACAATAATATGCACGCACTTTGGTTTTTCTTTCTCCGAAAACGCGAGTTCAGCTTGCTCCTCATTGTAGCACTCGTGGGCATTGGACTCTATTCCCTCTTTGCAATTCCTAAAGAATCCGCACCGGAGGTCATCGTACCGATTGGTATCGTGACAACCATCTACCCGGGTGCATCAGCCCTCGATATCGAGGAGCTCATCACCAACAAACTCGAACGTGAGATAAGCAATGTCGACAACCTAGACTCACTCACCTCCACCTCTCGTGATGGTGCCTCTATTATTGTTGCCAATTTTGACGCGAGTGCCGACATCGACAAATCCATTCAGGATTTGAAAGATGCCGTCGATACTGCCAAACAAGACCTCCCCGACGATGCCACTGACCCACAGGTAAACAAGGTGGATTTTGCGAATCAGCCGATACTCTTACTCTCGGTATCATCAGATTTGCCCGCACTTGAATTTACTGAGCTAGCCGAGACGGTAGCAGATGAGTTTAAAAATGTGAGCGGTGTTTCTGATGTGACCATTGAGGGTACCCGCCCGCACCAGGTGCAGGTGTCCGTACGTGAGTCCGCACTCAATGCCTATGGACTCACCTTGAGTGATGTCTCACGCGCGCTCGGGCTCGCCAATCTCACCATGCCAGTCGGCACCGTCGTCACCGACGACATTGAGTACGCAGTCCGCTACGAAGGCAAGCTCACCGAAGTGAGCGAGATAGAAAATATCCCCGTCGGCATGGGGGGCAGTGTTCCCGTCTACGTGCGCGACGTTGCCACGGTCACAAACGGTGTTGAGCGGGAGACCAGTATTTCACGTGTCTCGGTAGACGGTGCTCCCGCAGAGTCTGCATTCACCCTTTCAATCTTCAAACGTGCGGGCGTGGATGTGACCGAGATGTCGTCCGCCGTCCTCGAAAAGATGGAAGCAATGCAGGCAGACGGGGGTCTCCTCGACTCCTCGCAGGTGCTCGTCGTGTACAATCAGGGAGAGAACGTTCGCAAAGACCTCTCCGACCTCGTCACGACTGGCTTTGAAACCGTAGCGCTCGTCATTCTCTGCCTCCTCCTCACGATTGGGTGGCGCGAGTCACTCGTCGCAGCACTCTCGATTCCGCTCTCTTTCGTAATTGCGTTTATCGGACTCTACGCATCGGGTAACACCATCAACTTCATCTCTCTCTTTTCCCTCATCCTCGCGGTGGGTATTCTGGTGGATTCGGGTATTGTGATTACCGAAGCGATACACACCCGTATGCAAAAGTTCGGCAACGCCGACGAAGCAGCGAAAGCAGCCATCAAAGAGTACGCGTGGCCACTCATTGGTGGCACGATGACGACCGTCGCGGTGTTTGCACCACTCTTTTTCCTCTCGGGGATTGTGGGTGAATTCATCAAGTCTATTCCCTTCACGATTATCTTTGTGCTTCTCGCATCTATTATTGTGGCACTCGGTATGGTGCCCCTCATTGCGGTCTACCTCACGAAGCACTCACATGCCAATCGTTTTGAGGCGATGCAGGAAGAGTACACAAAACGCGCACAGGCCTGGTACCGTGCTCACCTCATCAGCTTCCTCAAGAATGCGCGCCTTCAGCGATACTTCTTTGTCGCTTTGGGTGCTGGGTTCCTCCTCGTCTTCATTCTCCCCATAAGCGGACTGCTCAAGGTTATTTTCTTCCCACCCGAGAATGTTGATTTTGTCTTTGTAGAACTCGAGACACGTCAGGGTACGACGCTCAATGAGACCGACCTCGCACTCCGTACTGCAGAAGAGATGCTCTACGACAAAGGATACATCGAGTCATTCACCTCAACCGCAGGTGCTGGCTCATCGTTCACCGGTGAGGGCAAGAGTGGACAAAAGTTTGCGAATATCACCCTCAACCTGAAACCGGAACGCACTGAGTCAAGCGAATACATTGCAAATGACCTCCGCGATACCCTTGGAGTGATTCCGAATATAACTGTAAAAGTTGCCGAACAACAGAATGGTCCACCAACGGGTGCGCCAATCACTATTAAGTTCATTGGGTCTGACCTAAATGAACTTGGACTTGCGGTGGAAAATGCGGGAAGACTCCTTGAGTCTATTACCGGCACACGTGATGTCACGTTGAGCACCAACAACAGCGCGACTGAACTCATCTTAGAGGTGGATAGGAGCAAAGCAAGTGCCTCAGGTGTCTCACCCGCCATGATTGGCGAGGTGCTCCGCTCTGCGGTGTACGGCGTCACTGCTACCACCATAACCCAAGATGGTGACGACACCGATGTGATAGTAAAGATAGAAACCGACCCCAACGAGACCGACTTTTCGGCCTCACCGAAAGTCACCCTCGATGCACTCCGCAATCTCACCATCATGAGTATGACCGGCAAGCCGGTACTGCTCGGGTCTGTGGTGCGTGAGCGCCTCGCGCCTGCAAACTCAAACATCGCACACGAAGATGAAGAACGAATTGAGACAGTCTCAGCGTACACCAAAGACGGTATCACCTCGGCAGAGATTGTCGCTGAGTTTAAAGCAAAAGAAGCTGAGCTCGCACTTCCCGCTTCGGTACGTATTTCCTACGGTGGAGAGACTGAAGACATCAACAAATCCTTCACGGAGATGGGACTCGCATTCGTGGCGGGGCTCGTGCTCATGCTCGCGATTCTCGTACTTTCCTTCAACTCTATTCGCTACTCTATTTACCTCCTTCTCGCCGTACCGCTCTCCTTAATCGGTGTGTTTGTAGGGCTCGCTGCTACGGGGCAGGCACTCTCATTCACCTCACTTCTCGGTGTCATCGCGCTCGCGGGTGTCATCATCAACCACGCCATCATCCTTCTCGACTCGATGATCCACTACCACAACAGAATGCAACCGAGTGAATTGCTTCTCGACGTCGTCGCCGATGCGTCGGTATCGCGCTTGCGCCCCATCTTCCTCACCACCATTACAACCGTCGTGGGTATGATTCCTCTCTCCACCATCTCTGACTTCTGGAGCCCGCTCGCGTTCGCGATTATGTTTGGACTCTCATTCGCGATGATTCTCACACTTGTACTCGTGCCGACGCTCTTCTATAGGAACGAGAAGAAGCGCGCAGAGAAAGCGGAAAAACTTTAAATGGAAACACGCGCGCAAAACGCCCACCCACGGTGGGCGTTTTGCGCGCGTGTTTCCATTGACTTCTCTGGCACAATAGGAGAAACTATCTCCTTAGAACTGATCCTCATCGTACATTACTCACCACAGGAGGCCTCATGGCAACTGCCGAAGAAATCCAATTCACTGCTTGGGTGACCGAAAGGGCACGCTGGTTTTGTGAAGAGGTACTACTCCCCAATGCTCGCAAGCTCGAGGGCACCACTCTCGAAGAAAAGACCGCTACAGCGTTGCTTCTCCCCTTCCTCGTTCATTTGCGACTGTACGTCAAAGACGAACTGCACTATGAAGAGCTTTGTATTCGCTTTCGCGCATATGTGGAATTTCCTTCCGAGTGCATTGCCACTTTCCCAGAAGTACACAAGGCAACCGATGCGACCGTCGTGAGTGAAGACAGTGCACGTGCGCTCCTCGTCTTGTTCATAAATATCATTCACGAGCCCCGTGAGCTCCCCTTTCGCACAAGAGATCTTTTTGACTGACACACAGTCACCACTCCGCGCTTGCGCGGAGTTTTTTATGCACGGAAGACCGTCATGCATAAGCAGTTTCAATACACAAGAATAAAACTAATCATTTTAAAAAGACCTACTTTTTTGTATACTTAGGTACCATGTCTTTTGAACACTTTCCACAACCACAAGAAACTCTGAGAAATGTCCCTCCTTCTCTACCGAAGCGAGAAATCACCCCTCCTCCACCAGTATTTGAGCACGCGTATGAACGTGAGCACCGCACGGAACGTTTTGTATGTCTCTCTGATATTCACAACGATATCAAAGCAATGCATGCGAGTATGAGACAGAGAAAACTCATCAACGAAGAAGGTGAATGGAAACATGGTGTGAGGGGTGTGCATCTCATGATTACTGGTGATAGTATCAATAAACACGGTCCTAATCCTGAAGTGCTTAAATACCTTCACCACTTACAGAAGACTGCACCAGAGGGGTGCCGGGTGACTGTACTTGTCGGCAACCATGAACTCGATATCCTCACACGAGAAACCAGAGGTGAAGATGTTGGACTGAAAGAAAAACGGATTGATTTTTTTGGAAAAATGCAAGTGGTGAGCAAACAGGGACAGATACTTTTTCTCCATCGCTTCCCCTCCCTCGCCTTGGTACAGGAGCTCGAAGCACAGTATAGCGAACAAAACGCTGATGTTCCTGATGGAGAGTTGTATATCAACAGTCGTTTCCAAAATGCAGTTGCAACACGAAAAATTACACCCGAAGAAAGTCTCGCGGTTTTTCAAGAGTGTGATGATGGTGGTGATAGCAACGCTCTTGAAGGTCTTACTGAAAAAGAATATTACGAAAAGCATGGAGAGGAGATACGCACACTCCTTGAGC
Source organism: uncultured Candidatus Saccharibacteria bacterium (assembly GCA_964425475.1). GTDB lineage: Bacteria > Patescibacteriota > Minisyncoccia > Phycocordibacterales > UBA918 > Damh-18. The sequence goes on from CAYRMF010000012.1 coordinate 20,461, forward strand.
GTATGGGAGTAAGCGTTGTTGTTCATGGCCACAGGCGACAGGTGACTGGTGGGCAACACTTCGAAGAATACATCCCTGGTATTGTGATGATTAACAATGACACAGCGATGGCTGATAACAAAAATCCTGATGGCAAGCATCGCGCTGCTTCTGTAGGGATTTCTCATAGTCCAGATGGCAATATTGATATCAATTGTGTATACGTAGAAAATACGCATTCAGGAAATCCATACATTCAACAACGAACACTCCATTAGACAAACAAAACCCCCGCGCCTTCGGCGCGGGGGGAAAATTACAACAAACACCGAGGGGATTAGAGTAATTTGTTTGCCAAGTCGGCAAGTCGAGAGCGTTCGCCTTGTTGCAAGATGATGTGCCCGACATGCTCCTGACCCTTAAGACAATCGACCACATACGTGAGACCGGATGACCCTTCCGTGAGATACGGTGAGTCAATCTGCCCGATGTTACCAAGGCAAATAATCTTGGTGCCGATGCCAGCACGCGTGATGAGTGTCTTCATCTGCTTTGGTGTAAGGTTCTGTGCCTCATCGATAATAACAAACTTCCTGAGGAAGGTACGTCCACGCATAAAGTTAAGTGACTTGACCTTGATTCGTGAACGAACCATTTCCATTGTTGCAGTCTTGCCCCAATCACTGCCATGCTTCGATTCGCTTCCCTCGTCAACGTTTGCGAGTACTTCGAGATTATCCTTGAGTGCCTCCATCCACGGTTCCATTTTTTCCTCTTCAGTCCCTGGAAGGAAGCCGATGTCTTCGCCCACAGATACCGTGAGACGTGTCATTATGATTTCGGCAAACTGCCTATTTTCCATGACCTGTGTCAGCCCCGTCGCGAGTGCGAGAAGTGTCTTCCCTGTACCCGCCTGACCAAGTAGTAGAACGAGGTCAATGTCTGGGTTCAAGAGCAAATTAAGTGCAAAGTTCTGCTCTCTATTGCGCGCGGTGATACCCCACACAGCGTTTTTGGGATGCGTGTAGTCGATGAGCGTTTCGAGAACTGCAGTTTTTCCCTTCACCTCCTTGACAATTGCTTCGAATTGGCCATCTTCGAGATACACGAGGTTGTTGACGAGCATCTTCGAACAGAGGGGACCCTTCACCCTGTAGTAGGTCTTTGCTCCCTCCTTCCACGACAGCATACCTTTCCCATGCATTTCCCAAAAGTCGGGTGGCAGAAGCATGGTACCCGTCGGCAGTAGGTCGGTGTCCTCCATGACCTTGTCGTTGAAATAATCCTCGGCCAACAGTCTGAGGAAACGCGCCTTGATGCGCATGTTGATGTCTTTCGACACGAGTATGACCGGCCGGCTCGGGTATTTCTTCTGCAAATCCATGACGACCGAAAGGATCTGGTTGTCTGCTTTCCCCGTCGGTAAACTGGTTGGCAAATCACCACTCGTCACTTCTGTCTGGAAGAAGAGTCGTCCGCTCGCTAAACCGCTTGAAGGTCCCGAGAGTGAAATACCATCCTCGATAACTGCGCCGTCCTGATTCATTATCACGTCAATCATGCGTGAGGTCTGTCGAGCATTGCGCGCGAGTTCCGACATACCCTTCTTGTGGTGATCGAGTTCCTCGAGCGTCATCATCGGAATCAAGACATTGTGCTCCTCAAAACGGTAGAGACACGAAGGGTCGTGCAAGAGCACGTTGGTGTCGAGCACGAAGAGCTTTATCGCATGTGGATCAACGCTCGACGAATAGTTCGGACGTCTTCCAAATCTGTTTCGTACTGCCCTCACGACCGGAAGTTCATCCATTTTCGGTCGACGACCTCCGGTAGTCTTTGGACGGATGTTATCACGAGTGCCATTTCGAGTGCCATTATTTCTATCTGCCACGATACACCTCCTAGGTGTGTAAGTTGTTAAAAAACAGGAGTACTTCTGCACC
>CAYRMF010000013.1:0-11648 GCA_964425475.1 uncultured Candidatus Saccharibacteria bacterium
CGTTCGGAAACTAAATATAAGTAAACTTAAATTTATTTCCTCACTTGTCGATGTAAGTAAAAACTTTCATCGACTGCGTTCGGAAACTAAATATAAGTAAACTTAAATTTATTTCCTCACTTGTCGATGTAGCTCAGTTGGTTAGAGCGTAGCACTCATAAAGCTAAGGTCGGAGGATCGTTCCCTCCCATCGACACAATTTTTAAACCGCCTTCTGGCGGTTTTTAAATTGCGTCGATGGAGAACAGTCCGGGGGACTGTTCTCGAGGGAACGATCGGTTTGCGATATGAGCGATTTTGACTATTCCGAGGATATTGTACAATCGGATGTATGGTTAATTTAGAAATCAAAATTCCTGTTCATGATTTTCAGGAATTTTATGAAAAAATTAAAAATCTAATCTCTCGTTCTGGAGAGATACTAATTCAAACTGATACATATTATCTTATTGGCAAGAGGCGTCTGAAATTGCGAGAAGAACAGCATAAGTCATATTTTGTTTTTTATATACGGCCAGATGTTGTGCAAAGTAAGTATTCAAAGTATTACATTGTTCCAGTACCTCAAAAAGCAATAAAATACACAAAGTTTATATGTGCAAAAATATTTGGAGTAAGAATATGTGTAGATAAAAAACGCACTTTATTTATATATAAAAACACGAGAATTCATCTTGATGAAGTAAAAAATCTCGGTACATACGTTGAACTTGAGACGGTATGGGGAAATGACCAGTCATCGGAATCTCTTAAAAACGAACATTATTTTGTGATTGAATCTCTAGGTCTAGATACGAGCAAGAGCGCAAAAGAATCGTACTCTGACTTGCTTTCATCACACAAATTTTTATGCACATAGAATACGAGGCGACATTTCCGCACATTGAGATAGAGGACGTACGTTCACGACTCCTTGCAAGTGGTGCCGTACTCGTACGTCCGATGTTTCTCCAGAAGCGCGCAGTGTTTTTTCTTCCCGAAGGTCATGAGGTGAAGGGTGGATGGCTTCGCGTACGCGACGAAGGTGACAAAATTACCATGAGCTTCAAGGTGGTTGATGGTGGAACAATTCAAAATCAAAAGGAGATATGTCTCACGGTCGATTCTTTTACCGAAGCGTGCGATATGCTCATCGGGATTGGGTGTACACAAAAGGCATACCAAGAGACCCGCCGTGAACTATGGACACTCGATGGTGTTGCTATCACTATCGATGAGTGGCCGTTTCTTTCGCCGTTTGTGGAAGTGGAAGGGGAGAGTGAGAGTGTGGTAAAAAATGTGAGTGAGCGTATTGGGTTTTCATACGCAGACGCTCGCTTCTGCCACGTCGGTACACTCTACGGAGAGAAGTACGGTTTTCATGAATCGGTTTTTAATGATGAGACGCCACTCCTCACGTTCGATATGGAGAATCCGTTTGTGGGGAAAATGTGAATTGACGACGACTTTTTTTGAAGATTTTGCATGCGCATATAATAAAAGGCCCCGAAGGGCCTTTTATTATATGCGCGGCGGACGGGACTCGGTCACGAATAATTTTACTTCGTAAAATTTTCTCGACCCCGCCTCACTCGCCTTGCGGCATCGTTCCGGCTTTCGAGTCCCGACGAAATGTGCACAGGTACATTTCTTCCGCCACGCACGAAAAAACCGGCATAAAGCCGGTCTTTTCATACTGCGCGGCGGACGAGACTTGAACTCGCAACCTCCCGCGTGACAGGCGGGTGCTCTAACCAGTTGAGCTACCACCGCAAATGAATATCACTTACGATACGGGGAAGAGTATAGCGGTTTTAGGAATATTTTGCAACGCGTAGGAATATCTTGTGTGGCAGAGTCTGGATGAACAAAAAACTCCTCCCAGGGAGTTTTTGATGTTTCGTGACTACAAGGAACTCGAAAATTTGAGTGATTACGTGTGCTAAAATTGGTGGTATGAATTCAATGGAACAACCGCAACCTCTGAAGAGGGAAGACATACAAAAAACATCAGCACTTGAAAATGTTGGCAAGGCAGTTGTATTTGCTACTGCGCTTACGAGTGCAGGTGCAATGACCAGTACACCCGCTGAAGCGGCGCCAACACTTACTCAGTACGAGCAAAGAGAATCATTTAACAAAGAACCTGAAGCAGAAGCATTTTTGAAACGCATCGCGTCAATGGATGTTGGTATTGATGATACACGCGGTAAAAAGGTACTTTACATGAAAGTATCGGAACAGTTCAATATCTTTGCTCTTTCGCTCAAGCAAAGACAACCACATTTTAGTCGCGGTGGTACCTCGACCCTTTCAGGGACATTGACCCCACAAGCAAAAATGGAAGCAGCACAGGTGCTCATTCTCAAGCTTGACCGAAGCACTGATCATTCGCCAGGAATGGAAGCTTTGCGTCAGATTACACAAGGTCATCTATTTGGCGGACAAGCACCGAAAGCGCAAGAAGACAATCGTGGTACAGGAACAATGCAAAATGGCTCTGCTACACCTCGAGGTAGGTCTGAAGTGCAGAGAAGTCGTAATGCTGTTGATTTTTAAAACTCCATGGCCTTGTTATACTTTTTGTAATGGAAGAATTTAAATCAGTACCACATTCTGAGAAAGAAGAGAAAATTGAAGAAATCAGTAACCCAAATAGTATTGGTGAAGTGTTAAGTGTTGGAAAAGATTTACCCACATCACCTGATAAGGTTTACCGTAGTGTGCAGGGGAGTGAAGCCGTCGATGATTTACTCGAAGTCGGGTTTATTCGTAATGCGCATACTGCTGGGAAGTCTGAACACAGCCGTTGGGGAAATCGTGTCTTTTGGAGTCGTGGTTCAGAGGGGAAATATCATGTGGTGGCACGGGGAGCGTACGTGATTGAAACATCGTATGCAGTGGCATCTGCGCGAGAAGTGACCAAAGAAGATATCACAGCGCTATATGTAAAAAACGAAGATGGGAGTGTGGAGAATATCTGGAAGGGGATTGTGTAAGGACAAAAAATTACACCCTTTGGGTGCCATTTTTTGTCCTCGCACTATTTTTGGGAATCAAACTCCGGAATGTAAATGAGCCAAGAGCCGGGTTTGCACCACAGGAGTATTTTCATTTTTCTAATTCTTTACAGTCATAAGAAAAATTGATCAACCAGCGACCTGTGGTTTACAGTCAAGTGAATGAGTATCGTTAGAAAGGAGACAATAATCTGCGCCTTGAGCCAAGACAGAGGATCGAACTCTGGACCTCGTCGTTACGAGTGACGTGCTCTACCAACTGAGCTATCTTGGCAAGATTATTATCCTAGTATATTGAGAGTCGTGTTACAAGGGGTAGTATGTTTATAGTAGAGTATTATCTAATTTGGATAAGGTATACTATATACTACATGATTGAAAAAGAATTTTTGGTTCAACAGTATCTTCAGAGAAGAAAATCTGTAGCACAAATTGCTTTGCAATATGGATGTTCTCAAAATAAAGTCACCTATTGGTTACAAAAGCATAATATTAAAAAACGCTCTATTTCCGATGCAGTATATGTTCGGAGTAATCCTGAAGGAGACCCTTTTGCATTTAAAAAACCAAATACATATGATGAATGGTTTTTGTATGGTTTAGGATTGGGTCTTTTTTGGGGTGAGGGGAACAAAGTCAACAAGCACTCAGTACGTTTAGGAAATACTGATATTGATCTCATAAGAACATTCCTAAGATTTCTTCGAGTTGTGTATGATATTGATGAAAAGAAAATACGTTTCGGACTCCAGTTATTTAGTGATATTTCAAGCAAAAAAGCTTTACATTATTGGACTACAGGACTTGGTGTTTCAGAAAAACAATTTCAGGCAGTTGTTGTGACAAAGCAGACAAAGAAGGGAACGTATCGGAAAAAGTGTGAATTTGGTGTATTAACAATATATTTTTCTAATATAAAACTTCGTGATACTATAGTGACCGCAATAACCAAATTGCGGAAAGATTCACATTTGCCATCTTAGCTCAGTTGGTAGAGCGCATCCATGGTAAGTCGCATTGACTTCTTGCCCACTTGTCTGGAAACGGGCAGGTGAATCCCGAATAACGGTTAATGACTCGAGTGGAGTTAAGACCGTGGCGAGAGATACTCTCGCCCGAACGACTGACAAGGGACGCTACGCTGAAAGGTATGCGTAAGATACAGTCTAGTCCCCATATACCACTTTTTGTAAGTTGGGGTGCAAGCGAAGGATGAGGTCCTCGGTTCAATCCCGAGAGATGGCTCAAGGCGTAAAGAAAAACAGCACCTGTGTGCTGTTTTTCAGCATTGAGAGCCGGAGCGATGTTTTGCGGACCACAAGGAGGCAAAACCGCGAGGCCGGGCAGGAGGTTCTTAGTGAATGAAATGAACTTAGAAACCTGACGCCAGAAAGTCCAACATTAGGGAATTTTTTATTGGAGCCATCTCAGAAAGCAAATTGTTTTGCTTTCGTTCGGGATTGAACGGTTTTCGATGTGAGTCGCTCTCGATATGCGACGAACCAGAAAACCGCGGGCAGGTGAGAAATGGGATGGGACCCATTTCGCAAGACCTTGAGCAGTTTCTGCGAAAGGTGTACAGCGACTGTAAGTCGAGAGTTATGAGCGTTAGCGAATTAGTGACCTGACGCCAAGGCGTAAAGAAAAACAGCACCTGCGTGCTGTTTTTTAGCATTGAGAACCGGAGCGACGTGGTTAGAAAACATTGAGCGCAAGCGACTATATTGCATCACTACCAACACTGTCGTATGCTCAAATGAGAGTACTTTGATAGGGAGGTTGCGATGAAACAGATACCGTGTTCGGAAGATTCAAACAAAGTGTCTTTTGTGGATGATCCTGAAGCGATTGCATGTTTGCTTGAAGAACTCATGTATGTTGCTCGAGAGAGTGAGCGTGTACGTTTCAAGTCGATTTATGATGTGGCAGTTTCATTGGGATACCGTGGCGATCCATTACCGTTACAGTGTGCTCTCATCGAGAATGGCTATGTGTGTGAACTTGAAGAGGGTGTGGACTTCTGTATCACTGCGGAAAATCAGTACCGCATCGATGAATTTTTCAAACGAAATGCACGCCTTTTGGATTCACAATTACTTTCAAAAACTGAGCGTATCTCTTGCCTCGCAACCGATGGTGGAGAGGGGACCCCTGTGGATCAGGTATATACGCGCATCATTCACCTGTTTTCGAAACTCATGACTGAGCTGAGCTCGCTCCCGCAATTGTCTGTTCTTTTGCACACACGCATTGCAGAGCGTGAAGTTGCACAGTGTATGGCAATGGAACGTGTACAGATGTTTGAGGAACGTTTTAAAAGATACCGTGAACAACTACTCGATTTGTATGAGAAAAAACGAGGTACACTTCATTTCCGAAAAGTACTCGAACGGTACCAAATCGCTTTTGCTCGATTGAATGATGCTTTGGACGAGGCAACGCGGTCCAATGACGAATTGAAATCGTGTGTGGACGATATGGTGAAGGTAGAGTATCTCGCAAAATTTTCACCACCACTCATGAAATTGTTCATGCTGTTTCTCGAAAATGAAGGTAAAGAGTAACTTTATGCCCGTCTCCACACCATAGGAGACGGGCATTTCCTTTGCTATACTCTACCCATATGGCGACACCACAGGAACGAATTGCGGAAATAGAGTCGGCGATGCTTCGACCGGATTTTTGGAGTGACCCACAGAAAGCACAGGCAATGATTAAGGAGCTTCAAACACTCAAAGATGAATCTTCAGGGAAAGGAAAGTATGACAGGTCGAATGCGATTATTACCATTGTCGCGGGAGCGGGAGGTGACGATGCGGAGGACTTTGCACGGATGCTCGTAGAGATGTATCAAAAGTACGCTGAGAAGCGCGGGTGGGGTGTTACTGTTCTCGATTCCAATACGAACGAGCAGAATGGGTATCGGAATGTCGTGTTTGAGGTGAGTGGTAAGGAAGCGTACGGCACCCTGCGCCGTGAGTCGGGGGTGCACCGCCTCGTGCGCATGTCGCCCTTCAACGCAAACGGTAAGCGCCAGACCTCGTTCACGCTCGTCGAGGTGTCACCGCAGGTTGATAATGTGAAGGAAGTAGATTTGAAAGAAGACGAGCTCGAAATTTCGTATGCGAAATCAGGTGGTGCTGGTGGACAGAATGTGAACAAACGCGAGACCGCGGTGCGTGTGACGCACATACCGACACACATTTCAGTCCATGTTTCTACGGAACGCAGTCAGCTACAGAATAAGGATAAAGCACTCGCACTTCTCGCGGGTAAGGTGTACGCGTTTCAAGAAGAACAACACAAGCGCGAACTCAAAGGGCTTTCAGTCGAAAAGACAGTTAAAATCGAGTGGGGGAGTCAGATACGCTCGTATGTGCTCCATCCGTATCAGCTCGTAAAAGACCATCGGAATGATGTCGAAGTGCGCGATGTAGAGCGCGTACTTGCTGGAGATATTCAGTTATTTCTAGACGCTGAGGCAGAGGTAGAGTAGAATTAAGTACTGTATGATTTATTTTGATAATGTCTCAAAGATATATAGTGGTGGTCGCTCAGTAGCACTCCATGACGTTACCTTCCAAGTTGCTCCAAATGAATTTGTATCTATCGTTGGTCACTCAGGTGCGGGGAAAACCACACTTCTCAAAATGCTCATTGCCGAAGATAAGCCAACAAAAGGTCAGGTCTTCTTTGAGTCACTCGATATTCATACCATTTCACCGAGGGCACTCCCCAAGTTTCGTCGTAAAATAGGTACCGTTTTTCAAGATTTCAAATTACTATCGCACCTCACCGCATACGAAAATATTGCTTTTGCGATGGAGGCGAATGGTCGTACCGATGAAGAGATTGCAGAAAATGTGCCACAAGCACTTGGTCTTGTTGACCTGGGTGACAAGGTGTGGAACTTTCCCCATGAACTCTCGGGTGGTGAGAAGCAACGTGTTGCTATTGCACGCGCGATTGTAAACCAACCTGACATTATCATTGCGGATGAGCCCACCGGTAACCTTGACCCCATCGCAACGTACGAAGTCGTGCAAATTCTGAAAAAAATCAATGATCTCGGTACGACGGTGATTATGACCACACACAACAAGGGAGTTATTGATGCGCTCGGCCGACGTGTCATTACCATGGATGAAGGTCGAATAGTGAGGGATGACGTGGAGGGTAAGTACGTGCTTTAATGTATCTATGATTACAAGTTTCAAACGCATCGTTCGTTCAGGATTTGTTGGGTTTTGGCGTAACGCCTTCGTCTCATTTTCTGCTATCTTTGTCATCATGGTCACACTCATCGTGGTGGGAGGCACCATGCTCATCGGTGAATTGCTCAGCACTTCACTCGAGCAGATAAGTAGCAAGGTAGACATCAACGTGTACATGGTCACCACTGCAGAGGAAGAGGAGGTGCTCGCGCTCAAGGCGTCACTCGAGAGTTTGCCTGATGTTCGTGAGGTAACGTACGTATCGCGTGATGAGGCACTCGCACAGTTTCGCGAGCGTCACAAAAATGAAGAGATTACCATTCAAGCACTGGAAGAGCTCGGTGAAAACCCGCTCGGGGCGGTTCTTTCTGTTCGCGCAAAAGAAACATCACAATACGAAGGAATTGCGGCATACCTCGATGAAAAGCACATGGCAGAATCTCCTGATGCGCCACTTATCGACCGAATCAATTTCAATAAGAATAAGGAGGCAATTAACAAACTCACGAACATCATCAACACCGTCGACCGCTCGAGTTACATTGCCATGATTATCCTCATCTGTGCATCAGTCCTCATTGCATTTAATACCGTGCGCCTTGCCATCTTTACCTCACGTGAAGAGATTGGTGTGATGCGCCTTGTGGGAGCGTCAAACATGTTTATTCGTGGTCCGTTCATCGTTCAGGGAGTTCTCTATGGTTTCATTTCGGGTATCCTTGCGCTTCTCGTGCTGTATCCTGTTGTACTTTGGCTTGGACCAGTAACAGGCAGTTTTTTCAATCTCAATATCTTTACGTATTTTGTGACCAACTTTGGGTACTTGTTCTTTGTACTTGTTGGTTCGGGAGTGTTGCTCGGTGTCGTTTCGAGTACACTCGCGGTTACACGATATTTACGCGTATAAATCATGGCGGTTACACGAAATCCGAAAACAAAGACAAAAAAACGTTCATACATTTTTATCGTCGGTGGAGTCATGAGTGGTGTGGGGAAGGGCATCGCTTCGTCCTCAATCGCTCTCTTGCTTCAATCACGCGGACTCACCGTCACTGCGCTTAAAATAGACCCATACATCAATGTCGATGCTGGTACGATGAACCCCACCGAGCATGGTGAGGTGTTTGTCCTTGAGAATGGGCTTGAGACTGACCAAGACATGGGCAACTACGAGCGGTACCTCGGAAAGGATATTCCCGGCATCAACTACATGACGACCGGAAGTGTGTATCAAGACGTCATCAGAAAGGAGCGCAACCTCGAGTATGGAGGAAAGAATGTAGAGGTGGTACCCCACATTCCTGAGGAAGTGATACGACGCATTAAAAAAGCAGCCGAGGTTGCTGATGCAGATGTGACTACAATTGAGATTGGGGGCACTGTGGGTGAGTACCAGAACATTCTTTTCCTTGAAGCCGTGCGCATGATGAAAATGGAAATGCCAGAAGATATTGCCGTCGTTATGGTGAGCTACCTTCCGGTACCTTCGAGCATTGGTGAGATGAAGACGAAGCCCACACAGACCGCAGCGCGTATTCTGAACAGTGCGGGTGTGTTTGCAGATTTTATTCTCGCTCGCGCACCGGTCATGATTGATAAAAAGAGAAAAGAAAAAATTGCACGTTTCTGTAATGTGAAAGTCGAACACGTCATTTCTGCGCCTGATGTGAAAAGTGTGTACGATGTGCCGGTGAATTTTGAAAAAGACAACCTTTCGCTACTCATCTGTAAGCAATTGGGAATTACCGTCACCAAGCCAAGCAACCTCACTGCATGGAAAAATTTTGTCGCGCGCTCGAAGAATGGGAAGGACGTCGTGAAGATAGCAGTGGTGGGGAAGTATTTCAGTTCTGGGGATTTCATTCTCTCTGACGTGTACATTTCAGTGCTTGAGGCAATAAAATATTCTGCGTACGCACTCCACCTCACACCCGAAATACACTACGTCTCAGCGTCAAGTTTCGAGAATAACCCAAGTGGTCTAAAGAAATTGAATGACTTTGACGGCATACTGGTCCCCGGTGGATTTGGCGCAACAGGTATTCCGGGGCTCCTTGCGGTCATCAAGTACGCACGCGAGAAAAAGATTCCCTATTTTGGTATTTGCTACGGTATGCAACTCCTTGTCATTGAGTTTGCACGCACTGTGCTCAGGTACAAAGATGCGCACACTGCAGAAATTGACCCCGCTTCAAAACATATAGTGGTCGACATAATGCCCGATCAAAAAGAAAAGATTGCACGAGGCGACATGGGAGGTTCGATGCGCCTCGGAGAGTATCCTGCAGTCCTTAAGAAAGGGTCATTGGCAGGGCGCGCCTACGGGGCGCGTGAAATCACCGAACGTCACCGTCACCGCTACGAGGTAAACCCTGCATACATTGAGAGTCTCACCGAGAAGGGCTTGGTGTTTTCGGGTACCTCACCCGACGGGACGCTCATGGAGATAGCGGAGCTTCCCGCCGACGTGCATCCATTCTTCGTGGGGACGCAGTTCCATCCCGAATTCCATGCACGCCCACTCTCCCCACACCCGCTCTTTACCGCATTCATCAAAGCATCGTACGAGCATAAGAAGGGGTAGAGAAGGTATATACAAAACACCCGGCGCCCTTTGGGCGCCGGGTGTTTTAGTCTATCTAATCGTCTTCTCCCTCATCCTCATTTTCGTGTTCTTTTTCACCTTCTCGTGAATCATCGTCTTCGTCATCTTCATCTTCATCTTCATCTTCATATTCTCGCTCATCTTCATCCTCATATTCTTCCACTTCTCGCTCGCTATCTTCTTTTTGTATGTCATCATCAATACGATCTTCAGAGATTGGTGTTTCAGGGGTTACGGCTGGCTTCTCCTCAATGCTCACGACACCATTTTTTTCTTCGATGCGAATGCGTGATTCTGCACCACGTACTTCGATGCGACTATCGCCGTTGTCATCGATACGTACTTTGTATGAATCATTTTCATTTTCAATACGTACACCTTTTTCATCGCGACGTACCTTCGGAGAACCTTCTACTGTTGCGCGAGCTATCTCACGTACACGATTGCTCTCTTCACCTTCAATCCGAGTGTCATCGAGGAAAGTGAGTATTTCTGCCATTGCTTTTTGCACGCGCGCCTCACCGTGTGCTTTGAATGAAGCGATACCACGGTCATGTGGTCGACTTGCGCGGTCTTCAACCTCAAAATCAAGTCGTGCTTCTACGTCGGCAATGGTGAGTAGGGGGAAGCGGGTAATGATGGCGGTAATTACTTCCTCACGTGTTTTACTCGCTGTTTCAAAATAAAATTGTGTTCCGTTGAGTTCAATCTTCACGACGGTGGTGTCGGTAAATACATCCGCTTCAATAGAGAGTGTGCTACTAGCGGAAGTCGCATCGCTCGAAGTATCGCCGACACCTGCGGTAGAGACAACAATCTCTTCATCAACAATCTCGCGCAATTCAGCAAGGCGTTCCTCAGTAAGTTTCTGGAGGAGTGCGGTGCGCGTGTCATCTGACGCAAAGCGCAACTGCACATTTTCTATTTCACGTTCGAGCGGAAAGAGTAAATCCCCGGGGCGCGCCGCATCGGATGCGAGTGCGGTTCCGCCACTCCCAATAATAAATATAAGTGCGAGAACAAGTGCTGTCATAGTTTTTGTGTGTGTTATGAATAGATTAAAAATGTACGGTGAGGGGATTGCACGGGGAGGAGCGATATGCGGTTCTATTGTCTGCCACAGAGAAGCACGTGCCTCAGGACTGAGGTGGGGTGTATGTGCTTCGAGTGCGGTTATAATGTCTTTTTCGTTTTGCATACAATGTACCTACATATCTAAGTGTGTTGCCAACTGCGCGAGTGCCCGATGGTGGCGGACACGCACCGCTGATTCCGTCTTGCCGACGAGTAGTGCAATCTCGCTAAAGGTGTACCGACTGAAGTGATGCAAGATGACAATTTCACGCGTTATGTGGTCGAGGCTCTCGAGTGCCTGCCTGATATCGCGGGTGAGTTCCGGAGAAACACCGCTGTGTGTCGGTGACATGGTTTCCTCATTAAACTCCTCCTGCATCTTCGTATTACGACGTGTCGACTCCTTGTAGTACCTGACGAGCTTGCGACGAGTAATCACGAACACGTACGCATACAATTGCGCATCTGAACGATAGGTGAAACGAGAAAGTGTCGTAAAGAAATCTATAAAGATGTCTTGGGTGATGTCGGTTGCGTGTTCGTCACTCCCACTGCGGGCGCGAACGAACGCATATACCTTGTCAACCAACTGTTCATAGAGCTCTTTGCTACTCCCCACGTCACCTCGCGCGCTTTTCTCAATGAGTGTGCGCATGTCGTGCGGTGTGTGTTCCATACTGTACTGCTACTCTACACTGTAATGCGTATTTTGCATTAAAACGTTACATTTCTAAATTAATGGAATGCCTCAATGAA
>CAYRMF010000013.1:11748-21831 GCA_964425475.1 uncultured Candidatus Saccharibacteria bacterium
GAACGACTTCCGGTCATAACCACTATTTTTTCTGCTACTCCTTTTTTAATGACGTGATCGAGTACCGACTTCACCACACCTGCGCCAACTCCGTATGCAAAGAGGTACGCACGTTCGGATTGCATTTTGTCCGCGGTATTGAGTCCGAGCGGGCCCATGAGCTCCAGTGTGGTACCCGTGAGGTCGCTCTTCCAAAAGAGGGGAGACATCACCCCATGGAGTGTTTGTCGAATCGAGAGTGAAATCTGTGATTGGGTGTTGTCCGATGATGAGATTGAGTACGCACGGCGCACCTTTGTGCCGTCGATATCCATGAACACATTCACAAACTGCCCCGCAATGAATCCAAGATCCTCGGGGAGCGTGAGCACTATTTCTTTTGCGGTCTTCGAAAGGTCGTTGATGTGCGCTATGCGCGCGGTGAGTCGTTTCATAGTTATGCTGTTTGTGAGCTAGTGTTCTGTGTGGTAATTGCGCGTGCCTTGTTCCTCAGGTGAGCGACTACGGTCACGATAGTGATAATGACCACTGATACAATCGGCCCGATGTCACCGAACGAGAGGAACACAAAGAATGAACTTGCATAAAAGAACACGTATGAGAGTTTTTGCACTTTTTTCCAGAGAGCACCCATGACGCGCTTCGAGAGATTGTTTGAGGTAATGAGGAGAATGATGGCTGAGATGTCGGCGAGGTGGGCCAAGAGCGCATAGTTGGTGAGCGACCAGTACGCGGACGTGCCGAATGCCCCGAGGTACCCGGCGGGATCCATGATAATTTTTGAAAAAATGAAAGAGACCACAACCGATGCGGAAAGTACCCCAACACCCTTGCGGAGTATGACGAGTGGTCGAATCCACTTCACGCCGAGTAATATATCGGCGAGCGGGCGGATGAGCATGACAAAAAAGATGGAGACGTGCGATACGTCGTACAGATTCAAAATTGCCTGCGGTGAGAGCCACTCGGGGTAAAACGCGAGCACGAGGGGCAAAACGAGCATGAGCGCGATTGAAATACCCAAAAAGAATGTTTGTAAAAATTTGATTGTTTTGAGGTAGGTTTTCATAGTGTGTCTGTATGTACGGTTCCGTTACTAGTAATAATAATGTATCGAAGTGTGGTGCCCGCGAGCAGTGTGCACGCTTTTTCGGGGCCAAGGGTGAGAAGCACCTTTGCGCACGCCTCGGTTACACCGCCGTGCTCGTGGATGACACTTGCCGAGACGATGTCCGACTCCGGGTTGTGCGTGCCGGAAATGTCGAGGATGTGGTGTGTCGGCACTCCGCTTTGCATCCACGTTCGCTTGTACGTGCCACTCGTCGCGAGGCTCGAGTCTTTGAGGGGGATATGAAAATCATCTTTTTGGGTAATCGGATTGTAGATACTGAAGAGGAATGGTGCACCGTCAGCATCGACACCTCGTGTGTGGATGTCACCACCTAAGTTGACGATGACGCCCTGAATGTCATTTTCGGATTCCATAATTCTCCGCGCTATTTTCTCTGCGAGGAAGCCCTTCAGGAACCCCCCGAAATCCAATCTCTGTCCCTCGCTCAGTATAACGCTCCCCGTGAGAGGATCGATGGATGTTGTGGAGAAGTCGATGTCGTACGTATCATTTGCAACAGGTGGTACTGGTGTGTCTTCAAGAGTATCAAAAGAGGTGGTGTAACCGAGACGCTCTATCTGTACGAGTGGGTTGAAGACACCGCGTGTGAGCGTGAAGAGACGCTGTGCTTCGAGGAGTACTTCGAGAAATTCGGGAGAGACAGTCATGGCGCGTGAGGCATTGAGCTGGGAGAGCTCACTCTCGGGGAGAAAACGCGAAAAGCGCTCCTCGTAGGCGTGTATGGTGTCGCCCGCACCATCAAGGAGGGCGCGGGCAGTCTCCGCACTCTCGCACACAATTGAGACTGAAAAATCGGTTCCCATTGCTTTTCCCGTGTGTGTGAATTCTTGCATAGTCCGTACAGTGTATCAGGGGCAAGATGAAGAAACGATGAATACAGGATATACTATCCCCATGCGCATTCTCGTTGTAGAAGATACCGAAAAACTCGCCACCTACATCAAACAGATGTTTGTGGAGCACGGCTACGCGGTCGATACCGCGGGCGATGGTGCGATGGGTGAGCGAATGGCACAGTCCGGTGTCTACGACCTCATCGTGCTCGATGTCATGCTTCCGGAGAAAGAGGGGAAGGCGGTGTGCCGTACACTCCGCGCAGAAGGGCTCACGGTACCCATTCTCATGCTCACCGCGCGTGGAGAGGTCGACGACAGGGTGGAGGGGCTCGATAGTGGCGCGGACGATTACCTCGTGAAACCATTTGCGATGAAGGAGTTGCTCGCGCGTGCTCGGGCGCTCCTCCGCCGTCCACAGGAACAGTTTGTCGATACGCTCACCGTACAAGACTTGGTGCTCAACACCAAAGAGCACACCATTACCCAAAGAGGGAAGGAGGTAATGCTCACCCCAAAGGAATACTCGATTCTCGAGTACCTCATGCGCAACGCTGACACGGTGGTGACCCGTGAACAGCTCCTTGAACATTGCTGGGATTTCGCCTATAGTGCATTTAGCAACATCACCGATGTGTACATACGACAGCTCAGAAAAAAACTCACCGATTCACATGAACACTACATTGAAACGATTCGTGGCGTTGGTTACAAACTCAACAGCCACTGATTTTAAAACAGCAGTCATCCGTCTCACGGCGTACTATACGCTCGGGGTATTCTGTATACTCATCGTATTCAGTGTGGCGGTGTACAACCTCTTTTCCTTGGAAGTTGAGCGCCGGATTGAGATAGAGTATGAAGATGATGAGTACATACCAATGCTCGAGGTGCGCACAGAGCCGTTACTCCATGAGGTGACAGAAAACCTTTATAACATTCTCGTCATCTCGGATGCTGTACTCCTCTTTTTCACAATCATCATCTCGTACGTGCTCGCGAGGAAGACGCTCGCACCACTCGAGGAAGCGTACGAGCGAGAGAAACAGTTTGTCGCCGATGCTGCGCACGAACTGCGTACACCGCTCTCGGTGCTCAAGGCGGGTGCTGAGGTGCTCCTCGAGAAGGATCGTGCTCGGGAAGAATACCGGCAATTTGTTGTCGAATCACAGGACGAAATCAATCGACTCATCACGCTCTCAAACAATCTTCTCTTCCTCGTACGTCATACAGGCGGAGTGGCGCGCGCTACTCAGACATTTTCACTTGATGAGGTGTGTGTACAACAGTGCGAGCGCCTCGTCGCGTACGCGACACAGAAGGGCGTGACGGTGACGCACCAGGTGGATGCGCCTGTGACGCAGGTCGGCAATCGAGATGACATGGCGCGTCTCGTCCTCAACCTGCTCAAAAATGCTGTTGACTACAACAGAGAAGGGGGGAGCGTCAGACTCACCCTTCTGAAAGCACACCGTGAAGCGACACTCCGTATCAGTGATACAGGCATCGGTATTGCACCATCGGATATGCCTCGCATCTTCGAGCGATTTTTTAAGGCGGATACCGCGCGTACCCAAAAGTCCACCACAGGTTCCGGTCTCGGGCTCGCTCTTGTCAAAGAAATAGCCGATGCACACTCTGGCACGCTCCGCGTAGAGAGTAAGATAGGCGAAGGTACAACCATTGAACTGCGCGTACCCTGTGCATAAGTCTCCTCCTCTTCATCAAATATTCATGATACACAGGTAGTATTACAGAGTATCAATAATAATGTAACGAAATATGTCTCAATATGTATGTTTAGAGTGTGGGTGGATTTATGATGAAGCGGTCGGATTTCCCGAGCGCGGTATCCCCGCAGGTACCAAGTGGGAGACATTGCCCGATACATTCAAATGTGGCGAGTGTGAAGTAGTGAAAGGAGACACCCACATGTGGCAAAAACTTGATTAACATACTATGCAAAAAGATATTAAAAATGTAGCAATCACATTCGTGCTCATCGGCGTTATGCTCTACGGTGGTTCTTCAGCGTACGCGGAAAAGATGGCAACGCAGGCGGAGAATGAACATCTCAACCTTGAGAAGCAACAGAGAGAACAAGAAGCGGAGGCAAAACTGCAGGCAGAATTGCTCCTCTTCAAAAATCAGGAACAGTTCCGTGCCGAAGAGCAACTGAAAGCGGATGTTGCGAAGGCGGAAGCAGAAGCTGCAGAAGCAGCGGCTTCTGCAGCGGCAGCCTCAGAAAAAGATGCGGCAGCCTTTGCTACAGCACTCGCGAAAAAGCAGGCAGACTACGCCACTGCGCAAAAAGCCGCAGCCGATGCGGCAGCAAAGCAAGCCGCAGCTGACGCGCTCGCAGCTAAACAAGCAGAACTTGCCCGCCAACAAGCGGCCGCTGATGCACTCGCCGCAAAGAAGGCGGCAGATGCAGCAGCTGCAGCAAAGAAAGTACGTCAGTCCAGCGCGAGTTAGAATTTGTTTACACGAATATAGAAAAGGTCACCTACATATGCACAGGGAAAGTGTGGCTTTACCCAGGGGAGTCAGCTTCTTGGCACTTTCTCACGGTACCCAAAAAAGAATCCGAAGAGATTAAAAAAACCCATGGCGCACGCGCAAAGGGTTGGGGCTCACTCCCTGTCGAAGTGCATATAGGGAAGTCGGTCTGGATCACATCCATTTTCCCCGATAAGCGCTCGGGCACCTACCTCCTCCCCCTCAAGGCAAAAATCCGCGGAGAAGAGGGTATCTTTGAGGGCGATAAAGTGACATTCACGATTACTGTGGTTGTCTAAAAATAGAGGGGTGTATACCCATAGTGCTCGAGGTTATGGATGATGTCTGTGTAGGACTTTCCGCAGAGTACACCACCCGCAAAGATTTTTTCCTGTGTCACATCGGCAAGCAACCACGTTGGGGGCACGAATTTCATTTTTTCTTCGTTTGAGGTGAATTCGACATCGACGAGTACAAGACCAAGAAGCGCATCTTGGAAAACATCAATTTCATACGCGGTATCATTCTCAGTGAAGTAGTACCGAACCTTGCGTACACGTTTCCCTACGAGTGTCGCGAGTTCATCAAATTCATCCATAGTGAGTGGAATAGTGTTCTCATTTTGGTGCGAAGAATCGGTACCCGCCACGGGTGTCTTTTTTGTTATTTCGTATATGTCACCCCGCTTGCGGATGCGGAGCGTTGCGTGTGGGGAAGTGGCAGGTATGTATATGTCGAGGATTTCCTTTGACTTCACATTCGTCGAAAAAGAATCGGGCAGTCGCTTCGCGAGGTAGGTGAGTTCAAATTCTTCTTGCATAGGTAATATCTAAATAAAATATGGCACAAAAATAAGCATGCCAATTATGAGTGCTGTGAGTGACGCGAGGAGCACCGCACCTGCAGAAACATCCTTCGTATCTTTGGCATAGGGATGGTACTCGGGGGAGGTGAGATTGATATCAATTTCAATTGCGGTATTGAACGCTTCGGCCACGAGTACAAAACCACCTGCAAAAATAAGAAACATCCACTCAGTTGCGGTTATCGAAAAGTACACACCGAGAGCAACCGCTCCCAAAAGTATACTCACGTGAATCCACGCGTTTGGCGTCGTCTTAAAGAACACCCATATACCACGTCCTGCGTGAGCAAAGCTCTGGGCGCGCCTCACGAGCGAGAATTCCGTATCCGTATCGAGTATTTCCTGCATGAGGGTAAGTATATCAAAAATTTGACAGCATAACGTATTACTCCCAAGCCCGTGTCGTGAGTAAAAGAAAAAATGCCCTTGAAACAATCTCCCAGAGTGTTTCAACTACCCGCGCAATGTCCCGTTGACTTGCCACGGGGTACCGCAGGCTTATGTTTTTACCGGTCGTGTATAGTTTTCAACAGTACGCAGTAAACTACTTGCATATAAATAGTGTATATGATACACTAAGTATATTAGCAACATAACATTACTACCATGAATACAAAAAATGGAGCGGTACAGCGATTTATTGGAAGTAGGGCAAACCACCTGGAAAACGGGTACGTGACCGTTGCCATGTTGCTCGTCACGGTCCTCTACGAGCTTTTCTCGAAGGCGGTGTTTCCTGACTTTACCTTCAACGTGTATGAGTTTGTCGGCACGTGGAGTGGGCTCGTAACCGTCTGGCTCTGTCGCACACAAAATGTGCTCTGTTGGCCGTGGGGGATACTGAGCGCACTCGCGTTTGGATTTTTCTTTGGTAGCATTGGCCTCCCTGGACAGCAGTGGTTGAATTGGGGCTACTTTCTCGTTATTCAACTTTGGGCATGGCCGAACTGGGCATTCGGCGGTAAGGCGAAGACCGAGCTACCGATAACCTTTCTCGGCGTACGGGGCCGGCTCGTTGCCCTGCTATCGGTACTCGTGGGGACGGCGCTCATCTACGTGCTCATCGATACGTTTGTTCCCGGATCACGGTACCCGATTCTTGATGCAACGGTCGTCTCCGCAAGTGTGGTGGCACAATTTCTCCTCGGGAGAAAGAACGTCGAGAGTTGGTATCTCTGGTTTGGTCCGGTTAATCTGCTCTCCATCATTCTCTTTTACCTCTCGGGCGCATACACCGTCATGGCACTCTACATAGCATTCTTCATACACGCTGGATGTGCAATTAGAAAGTGGAGGAGCGACGTTCAATTATAAGCGTAAGCATAACTACCATGTTTTCTCGAGGACTCATTATTGGGAAATTTTATCCCCCACACCGCGGGCACAAGTACCTTATTGACCGAGCTCGTGCAGAGTGTAAAGAACTCACCGTGATTCTCTGCTACAAGCAGTCAGAAACGATTCCCGGTATGCTCCGTGCAAAGTGGCTTCAACGAATTCATCCTGACGTCCGTATTCTCGTGATTGAAGACAATAAGCTCGCCGATGATGATTCGGAAGGTTGGGCTAAATTTACGATTGGTATATTGGGAT
Organism: uncultured Candidatus Saccharibacteria bacterium; assembly: GCA_964425475.1. Lineage (GTDB taxonomy): Bacteria > Patescibacteriota > Minisyncoccia > Phycocordibacterales > UBA918 > Damh-18. The sequence goes on from CAYRMF010000013.1 coordinate 18,671, forward strand.
ACGTACCCGATGCCGTCTTTACCTCGGAAGCGTACGGTGACCCCTACGCGTCATTCATGGGGACGGTACACGTGCTTGTAGATCGAGACCGCACGCACGTGCCGATTTCGGGAACAATGGTGCGGAGCAATCCGATGCAGTATGCACAATTTCTTGAGCCCTGTGTTCGTGCATATTTTGCACGGAGAGTTACTGTCCTAGGTGCTGAATCGACGGGCACGACAACGCTCTCGATAGCACTTGCGAAGCACTACAACACAGTGTGGGTTCCAGAAGATGGGAGGATGTATTCAATGGGGAAGCAGTACGGAGACGCAAATACAGAGTGGCGCACCGATGAGTTTTTGCACATCGCAGAAGCCCAAAACGAACTTGAAGATACACTTGCTGAGGCCTCAAATGGTTTGCTCATTTGTGACACAGACTCATTTGCAACGAGCGTGTGGCATGAACGCTACATGGGTGAACGAGCAAAGAGTGTTGAACTCATTGCAGGAAGACGTCCTCACGATTTATACATTGTGACCGGTGATGAAATTCCATTTGAGGATGATGGCCTTCGCGATGGTGAGCACATCAGACACTGGATGCACGAGAGATTCATTGAACGTCTCAAAGAAGAAAAGAAAAAATTTATCGTTGTGCGAGGTACACCTGAAGAGAGGATAGAGAGTGCAGTACAAGCTATTGATGCATTTGTGACCTCGGCGTAACAAAGTGCAGGGTATTGAGAGTCGCCCACGGCTTTGGATATGTTGTTCTCCAAAATAGTGCCGGCCCCCGAAGGGGGCCGGCACTGTGTAACTTAAACATTAACTTTCCTCAAACCAGAACGTCACTTTTCCCGAATTAAAATCTGTATCAGAGATATGTGCAAGGACAGTCCTCATACTCCGAATGTACCGCTTGACGAGCAATTGCTTCTCAACCTCGTTCGGTATTTTTACCTGGTAGGCGAGCTCACTGCCAAGGTGGCACGAGAGTGTGCCCGTGCGCCCTTTCTCTGCAATACTGCAGAGTGTCCTCTTCTCATTCTCGGAGATGTTGAGTGAGGATACCATATCTACAAATTGGTGTACGTCCTCTTCCTGTGCCTCAATTGTTTCAATGAGAGTGACAAATCTATTGAGTGGGTACTGTCTGTCAACTATTGAATGCATCATCAAATAAAGTTCATGCACTCGAGCGTTGTCATCTGTTACATTCTCTACACCAGATATTTGGTAATACGCATGCCTCAGTTCATCACCAGAGAAGTCATTTTTTGAAACATATTTGAATAATTCTTTCTCAAGATTATCGTCTTCGGATTCAACTCGTTGTTTAGATGATTCGAACATAGCCTATACTTGTTATGGATGTTAGGTAGTATATCAAAAGTTTGATACTAGAACATATTTTGCCCGAGGACGATTCTCGGGGTAGTAAAAGTGTGAAGGTATTTCTACGATATACCACCCTCCCACGCAACATCAGTACCAAAAAATTGTTGTGAGTCTTTTTCTTTTTTTCCACCCGAGGTCACGAGTTTAAATTTGAGTCTTGCGGTCGATTCGGTATCCATGATAGTTTTTTCATTGCGCTGTGTTGTGTCCTCAAATATTACCTCAACACTCCCATTTTTCACCATATCGCCAAGGAGTCCGTACGCAAAACGAAAGAGAGAGAGTTCCTCCTTCGAATACTCGCTCGTTGCCTTGTCAGGCAGATACCCGGGGAGTAACTCCTGTACACTCTTTGCCCACACGGGCGAGAGAGCTTGAAGGAGCATGTGATTAATCTCCGCTTCTCGCTGTTCCGGCGAAGTACTTTTTTCGCTCATTTTTTCTCTATTCATACTACGTAAGTGTAGCAAATATAACGCACATACGTAAAATCAACGGATGTATTTCATGAAACGCGCGATTTGATCGTCTATATATTTTGCATACGCGCGGTACATATGAAAAACTAGGAATCCGACAACTGTGCCGATGCACGCACCGAATACAATATCGAGTGGCCAATGGACACCCGTGTACGCGCGTCCGACTCCCATGAGAAGTGCGCCGGTGAAGAAAAAGACACCATACCTTTTATTGAACATACTCACACCCATCGCGAGCGCAAAAAAGAACAGCGCGTGTCCGGAAGGAAATGATTGCAGGTTTTCGCTAACTGGTGTCGTGATGAGGGGGGTGAAATTGAGAAATACGAACGGCCGTGGTTCAGCATAAAAGAGGAGTATCGCTGTCTTCAGAACGTACCGCGCCGTGAATGCGGAGAGAGTAGCAACGAGTACCATTGCAATGTACTCACGCTGATTTTTTGCAAAAAAAATCAGCGTGAAAAGGATACCCACAAGTACGTACTGAAGGTAACTCGCAAAAAATATCCCAATCGTATCGAGGAAAACATACTGTCCCGAAAGACTGTGAATGGAAGTAAAGAGTGACTGGTTGAATGAAGAAAAAAGTACCATGAGGTTAGTGAGTGTGTCGAGTGTCTCGTTGTATCATCTTCACAATTTCAGGAAATTTTTCCACATTGAAGTGGCCATTCTTGTTCTTGTATATGCGTATGTTCGCATGGTGAAGTTTTTCACGGTACTTCTCTGCATGCTGTACGGGGACGACATCATCATCGTGAGAGAAGAGGAGTGAGAGGTGGGCAGTGTTTTCCTCGAGAAGTGAGAGGTCCGGTTTGAGTTTGAAACCGTTTACCAGAGCTTCATCGGAGAGTGTGTCATCGAAGGGAGGGCAGACGAGGTAGGTCGCGAGGGCTCGCTGTGCGAGCTGGTTTTCAGAAAGGTACCGCGCGAGAAAAATACCGCCGAGAGAATTTCCTATGAGAACACTTCTATTGGTGAAGAAGGGGAGGTAGCGCTCAAAGTGAATTTTCCACTCATCGTAGTGCGCATTGTCGGGAGTGGGCATGCGAAGCCGTATGATTTCGAACCCTTTTCCGAGTGCAGTGTCGAGGTACGCATTGGTCCAGCTTATTCTGTTTTCGAGCGAAATCTCTCGTGTTTTGAGAAAGTGGATATAATCCTTCTTGGTTTTAAAGGTCATTCCACCATGAATGATGAAGATTCGTGTTTTACGCATAGGGAATAGTATAGCAAGAATTTCTTTTCACTATCCATATGCAATACTCCGAAAGGTACGCACCTCAAGGCGTCG
>CAYRMF010000014.1:0-21349 GCA_964425475.1 uncultured Candidatus Saccharibacteria bacterium
CAGTCAGTAGCACTTGCGATTCGGATGGTGACAGACTTCAAGAAAAAAACTCAAGGTATAAAAGATGTGGAGTTGGTGATTGCACCTCCGTTAATACACTTAGATGCAGTTCGTAAGGTTCATAACGGAAGCGATACGTTTCATTTAGGAGTACAAAATGTTCACCCAGCAAAACTCGGTGCGTATACGGGCGAAGTATCGATACCAATGTGCAACGACCTCGGTGTAACATATTTTATTGCGGGACATTCTGAACGTCGAGCTCTCGGCGAAACAGATGCTTTCATTCATGAGAAAGTGCTCGCGGTTTTGAAGGCGGGGTACACCTGCATCGTGTGTGTTGGGGAGAGTGTGCGAGATCACCACGGACACTACCTTTCGCATGTCGAGACACAGGTGCGTAGAGCGCTTGCCGAGGTCACAAAGTCAAAACTCGGCCAAGTGGTCATTTCGTATGAGCCGGTATGGGCCATAGGAACGGGGAAAAACGCAACAGCAGATGATATTCACGAGATGAAACTTTTTATAGAGAAGATAATCTCTGACCTCTACGGGAGAAATCTCGCACAGAAGGTTCGCATTATTTACGGTGGTTCCGTCTCAGAAAAAAATGCCGCAGAACTCCACCGTGACGGTATGATGGACGGCTTCCTCGTGGGTGGCGCGAGCTTACACATCGATGAGTTTGTTGCGATTGTAAAAGCGGTTCGAATTGTATGAAACAGACAGAACCTCTTTTGATAACCGATATGCCGGACATACGCGGGAAGCGTGTGCTCGTGCGGGTACCCTTTGACCTCCCCATGAATGATGGGAAGGTGCAGAGTGAGTTTCGCATTGTTCGCTCGATGTCTACCATCACGCACCTCATGCTCGCGGGGGCAAAGGTCATTCTCATCTCACACATCGGTCGCGACCCCAAGAACACATTTGAGCCGATTGTCGCAACGCTCCGCACGTACCTCGACTTCACCTATGTACCTGCACTCTTCGGCGAAGTAGTGGACACTGCACTTTCGAAGATGCAAGAGGGAGAGGTGGTACTTCTCGAGAATCTCCGCACTCACCCGGGGGAAGAAAAAAATGATGAGGAGTTTGCGCACGCACTTGCGCGGCATGCTGACTACTTTGTGAACGATGCGTTCTCGGTATCACACCGTAATCATGCATCTGTTGTGAGTATTCCAAAATTCCTCCCGAGCTTCGCGGGTGTTGCTTTTGCTGATGAGTGCACCGAACTCAGGAAAACATTCACACCCGAACACCCCTCACTCTTCATTATCGGCGGAGCGAAGTTTGAGACGAAAGAACCGCTCATCAGTGAATACGCGCGCGATTACTCGCAGGTCTTCATAGGAGGAGCACTTGCGAACGATTTTTTGAAAGCAAAGGGCATGCCCGTGGGAGAGTCGCTCCTCTCGGATGTGTCACTGAAAGGAAATCCACTTATGACACAAAAAAATATCATCATACCAGTAGATGTGGTTGTGGGTGGTGATGGGGGGAAGCGTGAACTCTTGGCAGAACACGTCGGCGCGTATGACATCATTCTCGACGTCGGCCCACGCAGTATCGATGCTCTCGAGCCCTTTATTCGTTCCGCAAAAACTATTGTGTGGAACGGCCCCTTGGGAAATTACGAAGCCGGGTTTGACGATGCCACGAAGCGATGTGCGGAAATGATTGCGCGGAGTGACGCGCACTCGGTCGTGGGCGGTGGCGACACAGTGACCGCTATTGAGTCGCTCGGCATCATGGAGTCATTCGGGTTTGTATCGACCGCAGGAGGAGGAATGCTTCACTTTTTGGAACATAAAACACTCCCGGGGATTGAAGCGTTGAAACAGTAGATAACAGAAAAAGAAAATATGAAATAAAAACTGCAATCGCTAGGCGATTGCAGTTTTTATTTTCTCGGCAAGAGAGGCGCTCTCTCCTTCGGTGTACGTTTCATGTTTCGCCGCAACAAATGCTTCGCCTCTGTGAAATCGTGGAATGACATGGAGGTGTGCGTGAGGGACTTCTTGGCCCGCGTCTGTGCCGTTATTCATGTGGAGATTGACACCTGTTGCACCCACGGTCGCACTAAGTGCGTGAGAGATTTTTTGCGCGACTGCCATCATGTGTCCGAGGGTGGGAATATCTGCGTCAAAAATATTTTCAAATGCCACTTTTGGCACGACGAGCGTGTGACCCTTATTGACAGGGTTGATATCGAGAAAGGCGAGCACCTGCTCATCCTCATACACAATATCCGCGGGTATTTCCCGATTAATAATTTTAGTGAAAAGAGTACTCATGGCTGTAATGGTATCAAAAAGTCGCCACCACGCAAAATGCTGTTTTAGGATTCGTCTCCTTCGCGTGTTAAAATCACACCACCATGGCGAATTCTAAAATCTGTGAACCGCGCGCCATTCCGAAGGAGGTGGCTGATACGCTCGGTGCGTACGACACGTTCGTCCAGCAACTTCTGTTCCACCGTGGAATCACCGACGCAGTAGGCGCCGAGCGGTTTCTCAACCCCGACTATGAAACACAGCTCCACAGCCCATTTCTCCTCACCGATATGGAGAAGGCAGTGGAACGCGTACTTCGTGCAATCAAAAACGACGAGCACATCGTGGTGTACACCGACTACGACTGTGACGGTATTCCCGGAGGTGTCCTCCTCCACGATTTTTTCACGGCGATAGGGTACACCAATTTTGAAAACTACATTCCGCACCGTCACGACGAGGGTTATGGCTTCAATGCAGACTCAGTACCGAAGTTTGTGGAACGAGGTGCACGTCTCATTATCACCGTCGACTGTGGTATCACCGACCATAGTGCGGTGGAGAGGGCGAATGAAGCGGGGATTGATGTCATCGTGACCGACCACCACGAGCCCTCCGCAACACTCCCCCATGCGTACGCAATCATCAATCCAAAGCGCGATGACGCATACCCCTTTCAAGGAATTTGTGGTACCACAGTCGCATACAAGCTGGTGCAGGCAATTCTTATTCGCGGAAAAGAGAATGGGAGCATTACGCTCAAAGACGGTTGGGAGAAGTGGTGGCTCGACCTCGTCGGGATTGCGACTATTGCCGACATGATGCCACTTACGGACGAGAGTCGGGTGTTTGCACGGTATGGGCTCTCCGTCCTTCGGAAGTCAAAGCGCCCCGGCATTCAACACCTCCTCCGGAAGGCGGGTAGTAGTCAAGCGCACCTCACCGAAGACGATATCGGATTCACGATTGGTCCTCGCATCAACGCTTCGTCGCGCATGGATGACCCCGAGGATGCGTTTCACATGCTCCGCACGAAGGACGAGGGAGAGGCGGGAATGTATGTGGCACACCTTGAAAAACTGAATAACGAGCGCAAGGGAGTGGTGGCGAGTATGACCAAAGAAGCGAAGAAACGCATGGGGCAACTCCAAGAAATTCCTTCGGTGATTGTTATGGGAAATCCCGAGTGGCGTCCATCGCTCGTGGGGCTCGTCGCGCACGCGCTCGCGGAGGAGTATGAAAAACCCGCCTTTCTTTGGGGGCGAGATGGTAAGGGGATTATTAAAGGTTCGTGCAGGAGCGACGGGACGGTGAGCATCGTGCACATCATGGAAGAGGCGCGGGACGCGTTCCTCACATTTGGTGGGCATCACGCATCGGGGGGATTCTCCGTGAGCCATGACGCGATACACACGCTCCCCGAAGCACTTATCACTGCACACGCATCACTTCGTGACACGGCACACACATCGGACACACTGCAGGTGGATGCGCGCATCACACCGGGCGAGATTACCGATGCACTCGTGCGCACACTCGATACGTTTGCACCCTTTGGCGTGGGGAACCCAAAACCACTCTTTTTGATTACAGACGTGGTGCCGAGTGTGGTGACCTTGTTTGGAAAAACAAACAACCACACGAAGCTCAAATTGCACACCGCACTCGGTCCGACCGATGCCATTTCTTTCTTCCGACTCCCGGAGACCTTTTCAACTATGCCCGAAGCGGGCAAATCGGTGACCCTTCTCGCGCACATTGAGCGTTCGTACTTCATGGGGCGGAACGAGACGCGGATACGGATAGTGGATGTGGTGTCGGGATAGTGTGTTTCACAAAAAGAAACGCCCGCGCTCGCGCGCGGGCTTCAATTACTCACCAATATCCGTCATTGCGAGTAATTTTTCAGCTTGCTGTTTTAGGTATGCATCACTGCATTCGTGATAGAACACACGCCACAAGTCACTTGAAGATGGATGGTGCGTGAGCACTTCTCGCAGTGCGTACTGCCTACAGTGTAGACTGAGGGACGCGTCAGCAACAGCAAACCTGTCAGCGTTTGTCACCGCTTTGTCTTGGAGATACTGGAATGAAAGCAGGTCAAACTTTGCAGATAGTGCTACGCGGACCTCTTCGGACGCATGATGTTGAATCTTCATTGCATCAGTGATGGTCTCTGTCTTGACGATAATCATCATGAGAATGAGATTTCTAAAATTGCGGTCTTGCGTCGCATCAAAGACTTCCCAATACTCATCAGTGAGAGTTGCCGACGAGAATATCTGCATCAGCAACGCGTCCCGCTGAGGACCACTCGGTAGGGCAGGTATGTGTTTCCAGAGAACACTTCGATCAGTATAGGATGTATAGCATTTGCATTCGCGCGGTGCACGGAAGGACATAATGGACTCCTTGTGATTGAGACGAGATGATACTTTTTCCAACTGCGAGTATGCGCCTATTTTTGAAAACGTGCAAGATGACGGTGCACCGTTCCGCTTTGTACCTACACACGTGCAATCGTCCCGTGTATACTTTCTCTGATGGAAAAAATCACTGCATACACCGATGGAAGCGCGATAGGAAACCCTGGCCCCGGGGGGTGGGGGTTTGTCGTACTCTGTGGGAATACGGTATACGAAGGGGGAGGTAGTGACCTCCACACCACCAACAATCGCATGGAGATGACTGCGTCACTCATGGCACTCAAGAGTTGTAAACCAAAGACGACGCTGACACTCAAGACCGATTCGCAGTACGTGATAAATGGCATCACGAAGTGGGTTTTCGGCTGGGAGAAAAACGGATGGCAGACAAAGGAGAAAAAAGACGTCCTCAACAAAGATATCTGGCAAGAACTTCTCACTGAGGTGCGGAAGCACACGGTGACCTGGGAGCACGTGCGCGGACACGAGGGGGTCGCGCTCAACGAGCGTGTCGACATGATTGCAAACGGGTACGCGCGAAAGGAATCGGTGCAATTATTCAAGGGTACGAAGAGCGCGTACGAGACTTTTTTGAAAGGTATGCCGAAGGCGCGTGTCGTCTCGAAGTCTAAATCGAAGTCAAAAAAGACAGGGCCCGCATACTCATACGTTTCGGTCATTGATAGAAACGTGATGACTCACAAGAGCTGGGCAGAGTGCGAAGCCCGCGTGAAGGGGAAAAGTGCAAAATATAAGAAGGTGTTTTCGAAAGGAGAGGAGACGATGTTGAGGGCAGAGTGGGGAGGATAACACGTTGTGTTCGAGGTGCTTGCATCATGATTTGTATGTTATATAGTGCATGAGTTGTTCAAATCAAATCACAAGGAGATCGTAAATGCCTGATATCAATTCTAAGCAACTTCCACCTGTTCCTGAAATAAGCGATGAAGAACGAGAGCGAGCACTCGCATTTCTCATGAAGCCAAACGAAAATTTGGATAATGATACCACTCTGGCACTTCGGTTTCTCACCAGAGAAGTAATAAAATTGTGGTATGAAGTCACGTACTTAAGAGAGCAAATGCCTTCACGTAAAACATATAGATTTGATATATGAATGGATTGCATTTCTACACAATCAGCACAGCATTCGCGAGCGGGGTTTTTCTCCGCTCGTTTTTTGATAGTGGGGTGAGTGGGATAGTGCTCATCGGCATGATTGGTATTGCGTGTTTCATTGCAGGGAGAGTCCTCGGGAGTAAAAAGGACTCTGTACTTTTCCTAGTGGCGCTTGTGGGGATTTTTGGAGCGCTCGGTATGGCGCGCCTCGAGTACACGGAGAAGCAAGTGTCGCCCTATACGACACTTGAGGGAGAAAAAATGGAGCTCGAGGCGCGCGTGGTGGCAGAGCCCGATGTGCGCGAAACAACCACACACCTCTATGTGACCCCACTAGATACAACTATTGGCAAAGAACGTATCTTGGTGACTGCTGATAAATTTTTAATTGAAAATCAAGAAATACAGTACGGCGATGTGGTGGACATTAAGGGTACATTGAAAAAACCCAAAGCATTCGCGACCGACACGGGAAGAGAATTCGATTACCCGGGGTTCCTCCGCGCGAAGGGGGTGTCGTACACGGTGAGTTACGCAGAGGTCACGCGGGTCAGCCACTCGGAAACATTCATGGGGAAGTTATTTGCCGGGAAACAGAAGTTTCTCACTGCGCTTGAAGATGCTATTCCCGATCCCGCTTCAGGGCTCGGCGCGGGGATGCTCCTCGGGGTGAATAGTGCCCTCGGAGAGCATCTTGATGCCGTGTTTCGGGAGACCGGTATCATCCACATCGTCGTGCTCTCGGGGTACAACATTATGGTTGTCGTGGCGGTACTCATGTACGTACTCACCTTTTTCCTTTTTCCACGAACGTGCATGGTTGTGGGAGCATGCACTATTGCACTCTTTGCACTCCTCGTGGGGCTGTCCGCCACAGTGCTCCGCGCCTCCATCATGGCGACCTTACTCCTCATCGCACGGGGCACGGGAAGAACGTACGCGGTGCTCCGGGCACTCACGCTTGCTGGAGTGGGAATGCTCATGGTGAATCCATACCTACTCGCCCACGACCCCGGCTTTCAGCTCTCATTCCTCGCTACACTTGGAATCATACTTTTTTTACCGCGTATCGAAGAACGGCTCACCCTTATTCCCGAACGCTTTGGCGTACGCGGACTTCTCGCTACGACCTTCTCTGCACAAATTGCAGTGCTCCCACTGCTCCTCTACCACACGGGCACTATTTCGCTCATTGGTATCGTGACGAATGTGCTCGTGCTCCCCATGGTGCCCTACGCGATGCTCCTCACCTTTTTTACCGGTATGGCGGGTCTGCTCTCCTTTACTTTCGGTATGGGGATTGGGTTTGTTGCATACCTTTCACTCTCGTACATCATCACCATTGCAGAGTGGTGTGCCCGTGTGCCGTTTGCATCAGTGACCGTTTCCTCATTTCCGTTTTGGGCGATGGTAGTCGCGTACGCCGGTATCGCACTCCTGTATGTCTGGCTCAAAAAACGTACACAGGAAACCGTTGAGAACAATACGGAAATTGAAAATGCGTACGCGGGGTGGGTGATTGAGGAGGATCGTGGGGAAGGAGTGAAAGCCGGAAAAGAAAAATCCCCAGAAGCACTACGTGCTTCTGGGGATTCTAAGTCCTCTTTTCCGTTTCGGTAAATATCTATTCCTCATCGTAGGCCCTGAGTGCCCGTACTCGAGCACGAATAATCTGACGAATTGAGTTATTTTTTTGCAGATACATTTCTTCGGAGGATAAATAGCCTTCGAGTTTTATGCGCAACTCCGCGCGCAGTTCAGCATCTGTGGGGATGGTGAAGTTTCCTTTGCCCCACTCTTCAAATATGCAACGAGGAACCATAGCTTCTCTCCAAGGTGAAAGTTCTTAGCAGAATGTACCATATCTGCATTTTGATGCAATTTTAAGGGGTCTTTTGCAATACGAAATTATCGACCGATATGATTTCAATATCGTGTCAATTACTTATTGTGCGAGTGTTGCGGTGAAACGGCGCTCGGGGAGGGCCCAGTGGACATTTTTGAGAAATGCATCGATGTACAATTTCTTTTCTGCGGGGAGGTAGTCCACCATGAATGCGTGTTCCCACATATCCATCGCGAGGATGATGGGGAGTCCACCGAGTTGGCCGAGCTCGTGGTCGGCGACCCATGCGGTGTGGAGCGTGTTGTGAAGTGGGTCTGCGTAGAGTACCGACCAGCCGATGCCACGCGTCATGCCAACCTGCGTGAAGTGGGTGATGAATGCGTCGGTGGAACCGTATTTTTCTGTGAGGGCAGTCGCGAGTGGTGACTCGGTATCAAGTGGAGAGGCACCTCCTTCAAACTGCGTGAAGAAGTATTCGTGCATGCGCATGCCGTTGAATTCAAAACCCAAGCGACGTCGTACCTCCATGATTGCGTACGCGTACTTTTCTGCGTCGAGCGTCGTGAGGTCTGTAATTTGTGAGCGGAGCACATTGACGTGCTTTACATACCCCTCATAGAGCCCGAGGTGAGCGGTGATTTGTTTCTCTGAAAGTCCCTGGAGGGCAGGGAGCGAAAACTGCTGTGGTGTGTATGTGTGCATACGATAGATAGTAAATGATAAATGATAAATAGAAGATAGTAAAAAATGAATTGTTTTAAAACTCTATACAATTCACTCAGAGCGTGATCAAAAACTTCATAGACAAGGCGCACAATCGAGAAAATGCGAGTCGTATTCAATATACGATGAGCGTTTTCGAGTGCAGTGCAACACAGTATATGAGGTTTTTGGACATGCTCTAGGAGTATAACATTTATACCGTACAATAGGAGGTATGCGCGTACTTCGAGGACCCCTCATTACTGCGGTCTGTATGATTGGCATTTTGGCGTGCGTGAGCATTGTACTAAGCCGAAAGGATGAAGATGGACTCCTCCACGTCACATTTCTCGATGTAGGACAGGGGGATGCAACCTTGATTGAGTCACCCACGGGTACGCAGGTTTTGATAGATGGTGGTAGGGGGAAAATGGTGCTACGACCACTCAGCCGTACGTTGGGTTTTTTTGATAGAGATATCGACATGGTCGTTGCGACACACCCGGATGCCGACCATATTGGGGGATTGGTGGATGTGCTCAAGCGGTACCGCGTACGCACGATTGTGATGACTGAGAACGAGAGTGACTCCCCCGTGTACGGTGCCTTCAAGAGAGCAGTGCAGAATGAGGGCGCACAGGTTATTTTTGCACGTACGGGAGAGGCGTTTGATTTGGGAAGGGGGGCGAGTGGGAGTACGACACTCACGATCCTCTTTCCTGATTACGACCCGCGTGGTCTCGAGAGCAACATGTCCTCTATCATATCGCGCCTCACCTACGGAGAGAGCGAGTACCTCTTTACCGGAGATTCACCACAGGCAATCGAGGAGTATGTGGTGGGGATGCTCGGAACGGAACTCACGAGCGATGTACTCAAAGTGGGGCACCACGGCTCACGCACCTCATCGGCCGAATCGTTCGTGACAACAGTCCATCCCGCATACGCCATCATTTCGGCAGGGAAAGATAACTCATACGGGCATCCCCATAAGGAAGTCACCGACCTCCTCTCCGCTAAAGGCATCACACAAAAAAATACCGCCGATGAGGGTAGTATTATTTCAGTGTCTGATGGTTTGTCTATATGGTTTAAATAATAGAACATAAATCAAAAAACCTCGGTTCATTTTGAACCGAGGTTTTTGTGTCTTGTTAGATAAGGTTTGCTTTCTTGAGTGTCTCGTAGGCGCCGTTCTTTGCGATGGTGCGCATTGCTTTTGTGGAGATAGTCATAACCACTGTCTTTCCGAGCTCTGCGACAAAGATTCGCTTCTTCTGGAGGTTGGGCTGGCGACGTACCTTTCCGCACGGATTAAACTGCGTCGCACGAGTGCGGTTGCTGTATCGTCCACCTACCTGTGAGGACTTGCCGGTTATTTCACATTGTCTTGCCATATATCGTTTGCTTAGTGTCGGATATACTACCATGGTTGGCTTAAATAGCAAGAAGTATGAATGCACCCACTTTCTTTGGTGAGGAGAGGGGAATACGGTACAATAGCTCCATACCCGTATAGCACACCGTATCTATGTTTGAAATCATCACGCTTGCCATTCTCATCATATCGATAATTTTTCATGAAGTGGCCCATGGCTACGCAGCCAATTGGCTTGGTGACCCCACTGCGCGTCTTGCAGGCCGTTTGAGCCCAAATCCCATACTCCACATTGATCCAATAGGTTCTCTATTGGTCCCAGCGACAATGTACATCACAAACATGCCGTTTCTCTTTGGGTGGGCAAAACCAGTCCCCTACAATCCCTATAATTTACGTAACCAAAAGTGGGGAGAATCATTTGTGGCAGCTGCAGGTCCACTCGCCAATATCCTTCTTGCAGTTGTCTTCTCAGTACTTATTCGCTTTGAGGAAATACTTTCACTCTCGTCAAAATTTGTTGAGATGTCAGCATATATTGTGTTTATCAATGTGCTTCTCGCACTTTTCAATGCCATTCCCTTTCCTCCACTCGATGGCTCAAAAATTATTGTACCGTTCCTTCCGTTTCAGCTTGCCCAAAAATATCGCGCGCTCACGCAGTATATGGAACGGCTTGGTTTTATAGCGCTATTCCTCTGCATCTTTCTTTTAATGCAGGTATTTGGAGATTTATTTATGACTGTCATTATCCATGTCGGTAGTATATTTACGGGGCTTTCACCAATGGGCTTTCTTCAGCTCATCATTTGATACTTTAAATTATTTTGGTGAGTGGTGATAATTTATGTTGTATCCAAAGAACGTGCTATAGTACTCACGACGAAAATGCGCTTGATGCGTGATTGGGAGGAGTGCACGCCCCTGATTGACTGCTCGGTGTTAAAACCGTCACTTTGCCCCGGTTTCGGCCGGGGCTTCTTTTAGCTCAAGATGTCAGGGAGGACTTGCGTATTTTTCTAATTATAGTAGAGTAGCCACACATTTATGGCAACAATCAATCAATTAACAAGGAAGGGTCGTAAGGATCAATCATCACGCACAAAGATCGGTGCTCTTCGATCGGGTTTTAATTCAATAAAAAATAGTCCAAATGCGTACAATTCACCATTTAAGCGTGGTGTTTGTACACGTGTTACCACGAAGACTCCTCGTAAGCCGAACTCAGCTATCCGAAAAATCGCTCGTGTTCGACTCACTAATCACCAAGAAATTACTGCGTACATTCCGGGTATCGGCCATACACTCCAAGAACACTCCGTGGTTCTCGTCCGCGGTGGACGTGTGAAAGACATCGGTGTCAACTACACGATTGTTCGTGGAAAATATGACGCAACTGGTGTAGACAAACGAAGAATAGGACGTTCACGCTATGGTGCGAAGAAACCAAAAGCAGGTAAGTAGCCGATAGTGCCCTGTCTGCTTTGTTGCAGTTTCGGTTTTGTCAGTCGCTGTACATAAGTACACCTTCTTCCAAAACCTCACTGCGCCTCGCATCCAAGACACTCTCAACTACTTACTTGTAAAAGAGAAGAACAAAATTGTATAAATTATTAATAGACTATACTCGCTATAGATAATCGATAGGAACAATATGCGACGACCATTAAAACGACGACCAGCAGCTACAGCTGATGAACGATACAATTCAGCTAATGTAGCGCGTCTTGTAAACTACATAATGCTTCATGGGCAGAAAGAAACCGCCCGAAAGATTGTGTATGCTGCATTTGAAGAAATAAAAAACGCAAAAGAGGGAGGAGGAGATCCTGTAGAAATTTATGAAACTGCACTCCGGAATGCAGGGCCACAAATGGAAGTGCGCTCGAGGCGTGTGGGAGGTGCAAACTATCAAGTCCCACGTGAAGTGCGTCCTGAACGACGGCTTGCACTCGCCCTCCGTTGGATTATTGCTGCATCTCGTGGACACAAAGGAAAGCCAATGCACCGAGCGCTCGCAAGCGAGATTATGCTCGCTGCACGAGAAGAAGGAACTGCAGTGAAGCGAAAGGAAGACATGCACCGTATGGCAGAGGCGAACCGTGCCTTCGCCCACTTTGCTTGGTGACCGCAAATTAAGGAACGCAGTGACTATAATTTGCGAGTCCGTCTGTTTTTCTTCCCCACGGAAGAAAAACAGACGCGTACACTCACACCTTCTAAGATATATACCCCATATTTCTGAGTCCGTCTAAAAAATCTTCCCCACGGAAGATTTTTTAGACGCAGCAAGACCCTGTAGCGACTCTATTTTTAAAGCCCCTATATTTTCTGAGTGGCCCGAAATTACAAAGCCGAAGGCGACAATAATTTCGGGGCCTGTCATAATTTTGTATTCCTAATCAAAATTATGACCAAGGCTGATTTTCTCTCCCCACGGAGAGAAAACAGACGTCTCACGACTCTGTAGCGAATACATTTACGAAATTTTGTCACACTATGAAAAAAGACCCTCACTGGACTATTGTCCCATTCGGGTCTTTTTTCTTGTCCGCCTCGTATCCCATTCAAATTTGCTTTTCTACATTTAGGAGAAAAAGACATAAATTCATCGGCTTACAGAAGCTCTGATTTTGTGTCGTTTTTCCTCAGCATGATACAATTATCCGCATATTAGGATAATACGCATGTATGGAAAGTTTACCCGTTCACGGATCACCTGAGAATGAAATTGAAAAGCCAATGAGTATGTTTACTCGGCAACTTGAAGCATTTGAAACAAAACATCAGAATGAGACATTTGAAACTTCGCTCCACGCACTCGATGCGTTTGCAAAATTCATAGAAGAAGAAAGTTTGAAAACCCTTGAGTATGTGAGAACACTCGAGAAATACAAGGATGAAAAAGAGATAGCAAAGTTTCACGAATTTAATTTGAAAAATGCGGAGGTTATAAGTCGGTATGCAGAGCTCCGTGACAAGTATCCAGAAAGTTTAGAGTTGCTCAGACGAAATTTCCCGTGGCTTGAGGGTATTGAAGGATGGCTCCAACAATATGAAATAAAACATGCAATAACCAACAGGGAATAGATATGGAACTCAATTTTGAAACTGAAATTCGCACCCACCTCGCTGAAATAGAAAAACTCCGCATGCCGACTGCGGTCTACACCGCGTCAGCACACAATGTCGATACGGGGTACAACAAAGCGTGGCTTCGGGATAATTTTTTTACCGTACTCTGCTACCTCGAATTGGGGGAGCTCTCTGTTGTCGAGCAAACTGCGCGGGCACTCCTTGCGCTTTTCATGAAGCATGGAGAAAAGATTGATTGGGCTATCCAGCATAAGCCGTACGAAACATGGCAGTATATTCACGCCCGATTCCACCCTGAGACATTTGAGGAATACTGGGAGGAATGGGGAAATCGACAGAACGACGCCGTGGGAGAGGTGTTGTGTCTTATCGTTGAGCTCGAGTTACAGGGGATTGTAATCGCACAAACTGAAGCTGAGCGCACAATGGTGCAAAAGATAATCGATTATCTCGTCCGCATTGAGTATTGGCATGACCTCGACAATGGCATCTGGGAGGAGGGTGTGGAGATACACGCGTCATCCATTGCTTCAGTAAACGCAGGATTGAAAAAAGCTTCACAAATCTCATGGCTCACGATACCTGAAGGGGTTATTCAAAAAGGAGAAACGGCACTGCGCGCATTACTCCCCCGAGAGTCCGCTGAAAAATTTGCCGACCTCGCACTCCTCTCTGTGGTCTATCCATTTCGAGAAGCGACCGAGGAAGAGACAACGGCAATTTTGCGGAACGTGGAGTACCACCTCATCCGTGACAAGGGGGTTATCCGCTATAAGAACGACCGCTACTACAATGCAAATGTCGATGGGCACAGTGAAGAGGCAGAATGGTGCATGGGGCTTTCATGGCTCGCGATTATCTACGCAGAGCGGGGTGAAAAAGAAAAAGCAATGGAGTACCTCATACGCGCGAAGAACACTATGACCGAAGATGGCAAAATCCCCGAGCTCTACTACTCGCACACCGAAAATCCGAACGAGAACACGCCCCTCGGCTGGGCAGAGAGCATGTACGTCATCGCGCTCAAGAAGGTGGAGGAGTTGGGGTAGGGAGAATGGGGAAATGGGTGCTATTGACACCATATATATCTCGTGGCTATACTATGTGCAGGTAGTCATTTGACTCATATAGATAGAAAAGGAGGCAATCAGATGCCCAATACTCCGTTTACGCACAAACCGGTTCCTATCGTTCTCCTCGACATCATGGCGAGGGGCACTGTCTTTGCGAAGCGATTCGCACAAGCAAATCCTGAATTTCAGTGTTGCTGTCTGTGTGGAACTGAACGTTTTGGGTCCACCAGTGAGAAAGTATCTGTTCTCGAGCAGGGGTCTATTCGAAAAGTCTTTGCAAGGAGTAGCGCATTCGGTGTCCCGAGTGGCACTCTCGATATCGTCACACTGAACGACTGTGACAATCTGGATCAGGTGAACAGTCTCCATTTTGTGAGCGAGTTGGTGCGCACGCTAAAGCCGGGTGGTTTGTTCATTTCTGCACACCGGCTCGGAATACACCCCGAATTTGTGATTAGGAAGGATGTGCGAACCCCTCCTATACCAAGGATTATTCATTTCAAACAGCCACCAGAACAGGAAAGGTGGCAGGAAAAGTTTTGGTCATGGGAGGGAGAATTAGAGGTACCGGGATTCGGACGTATAAATTATCCAGCATCACCAACAATTCGAGAGCGACTCGTGGTGTTGGATATGAAACGACTCAAAATGAGTACGAGTGCGGGACCTATTGAAGAACTTTGCCCACCTCTCGATATTGAGCCATCGCTCCGAGTGTGGAGAAAGAGGGAGGAGTGAATGCGATCGCGGTGTGAGAGCACCGCGGTTTTTTTGTATGCACGAGAATTCATTTCAAAACCCTACACAGACGTCTAATCAGAGGTTTTTGAAATGAGTCCTAGTATTTATTGCGACGACCAAGACGGCGCGCAACGCGGTAGAGTGTCGCGAGTATGACAAGGAGAAGAACCGCTTCAAGGATAGCGGGGTGCGCAAGTATACGAGATATGCTAAAGAGGATAAGTGTCCACAGCGAAGAGAGAAGTGAACGGACTCCTTCTACAAATGAAGCAAGTAGGCCACCTTCGGTACCCGCCTGCGTGCGGGTGATGGAGGCGTGGGTTATCCCCTCAGGTGTGTTCGGTGATGCATTCTCATCCCCCGTATTTCCATTGTCACTCGACAATTGTGCGGAACGCTCTTCGCGGTAGGTATTCAGCTCACCCCCAGCTTGCTCTATCGTATCAGTGACGGAGGAGAGGAATGAATCAACATTTCCCGCGTCAACAAACCGTTCAAGCCCAGCACCGGTCGAGTTTGACGTGGATTGCGTATCCACCTCATCTTTCGATGTCTGCGTGTCGCTCTCTTTAATATGTTCCCCACGTATAGCATCTTCAGTCACCGGATTGGGATTGGTGACGAGCGGATTGGTGCCACGTGCTTGTTCATCGGTATCCGAGACAGCATCGTTGTCGTCGTCCGTATCGGAGGGATTGCCGATGCCGTCTCTGTCGGTATCGTACTCAACCATGAGCGTATCGCTTGCGGTGATGCCGGCGATATCAATCGACTCGGTATTGCCACCGATTACATGGAGCTTCGCATCACTCACGGTGGCCGTAATGGTGTGCTCACCGTACGTTGGCTCCCAATCCACCCATGCTTCGACGAGGCGCCCCTCGAGCGCGCTCACCTCGAATGTGCCGATACGCTTGCCATTGTCGGTAAAACGCACCGTACTCGTGAGGTCATGACCGGTGTTGTTGCGCATGGCAACGTAGATGCGGGTGGGGACATTGGCAAAGACCGGTTCTACAGAATACCAGAGCCCCTGCACGAAACCAGCATTGGGCTCATCTGCAAAGGTGCACCACGGCATGAGTGCGGAGAGTATGATGGAAAGTACGATTGAGTATCGCATCCACATAGTATACCGTGAGTGCGCAGGAGGACTCAAATGAAAAAGAAAAAGCCACAGAATCCGAAGATTTGTGGCCGTGGGTCAAGTTCTTGTTCTAGAAGAAAGGAGTGTCTTTTATCGCTTCCTCCCACATGCGAACGGGAATTCGTTGGGGAACAGCACTGCAACCCAGACCCTCTGCATGTTGTTGGTTGTTGGTCCACACGTATGTGACGACACGGTCTTTCTTGTACAGGCATGTGGATTGGGCGACAAAATGCAGAACACCCGCTTCGTTGGTGACCGTGATGGTCTCATGGAGGCCCGATTGCCACACGAGCGTTTTTGTCCAGGTATTTGGGCCGATTTCTGTCCACGGAGTGGATTTCTCGACCTTCAGAGTGCTCCCCGCCAGAGCCATTTCCGGAGAGAGGAGCGAGAGCAGAAGTGCAAAAACAGAGAGCAAACGGTACATGGGTCATCCTCAAGTTGTGTGATCGATTGTGGGAACTACCGGTCGGCATTATGCTACAAAAGAGTACCCTTTTCAATACTTGACACTATGTATCAAATGATACATAGTACAGACAATAAAATTGTTCAGGAGGAGAGATGGAAAAGTTTGAAAAAATTGGCCCTCTCTCTGCAATAGGAGCTGTTCTGACGAGGAAGGGTCTCGAGTATCGGAGAATGATTCTCAATCGCTCACGGCTCAGTGTGGTACGAAAGGGACGTGTTTGGACAGGTGTTCCCGTCGTTGATTTGGAGGACTGTCTTTTTTTATCGCATGGCCAGCAATGCATTTGGGTTGAGCCGGAGGAAAAATCAAGAAAATCTGGTGTGCAACCGGCAACGGTTCAGTACGGGCCGGTGATATGCTGGTTCACGGTCTGCATCGACAGTGGAGAGGTGTTCGTTGCCAATGCGGTACGACTATATCCGAAGGAAGAATGACTCACGACATGCACATGCCGTGAGTTTTTTTGTTTCAATATCCTCTTTTTTACACTACGCGCAGAATACAAAACCCCGTGGCCGAAGGCCACGGGGTTTTGAGACAACGTTCACAACAGAACTATCACTACATCATCTTCACATCAATGCTGACGCCTGATGGAAGAGAGAGGTTGGTGAGTGCTTCGATAACCTTTGCTCCAGGATTCATGATGTCGATGACACGCTTGTGCATTCGCATCTCAAACTGTTCTCGCGCATCCTTATGCACGAATGTGGAGCGGTTCACCGTGTATTTCTTGATTTCGGTGGGAAGTGGAATAGGACCGATAACCTTTGCATCAAAGCGCAAAGCGGTATCGATGATCTGCTTTACCGAAGCATCAAGTATCTTGTGCTCATACGCACGTACACGAATCCGGAGTTTTTGGATCTCTCCACTGGGGGGTGTTTTTTTCACCTTTTTTGCATCTGTTGTTGTGTTTGTTGTCATAGTGCTAAATAAGTCTAGTATTGCGAGTGATTACGCGACGATTTTCGTAACGACGCCCGCACCAACGGTGCGACCACCTTCACGAATAGCGAAGTTCTGCTGTTCCTCAAGTGCTACTGGAGCTACGAGCTTCACCTTGAACTTTGCAGTGTCTCCGGGCATAACCATTTCTACACCCTCTGCAAGTGTTACCTCTCCAGTTACGTCTGTGGTACGTACATAGAACTGTGGCTTGTATCCAGTAAAGAATGGTGTGTGACGACCACCCTCATCCTTTGAAAGGACGAATACTTCGGCTTCGAAGTCTGTGTGTGGTGTTACTGAACCCTTCGCTGCGAGTACCTGACCACGGTGTACATCCTCTTTCTTGATACCGCGGAGAAGAATACCTGCATTGTCGCCTGATTGTGCTTGGTCAAGTGACTTGTTGAACATTTCAACTCCGGTAACGGTAGTTGCCATGGTGTCCTTGATACCAACAATCTGAACTTCTTCACCAACCTTAACCTTTCCACGTTCTACACGACCTGTTACCACTGTACCACGCCCTTCAATCGTGAAGATGTCTTCAATAGGCATAAGGAATGGCTTATCAAGGTCACGAACAGGAAGCGGGAAGTATGAATCCATCGCATTCACGAGTTCAAATACTTTCTCACCCCATTCACTTGCTGGATCCTCAAGCGCCTTGAGGCCAGAACCCTTGATAACAGGTGCATTTGCACCGTCATATCCATTCTTGGTGAGAAGCTCGCGAAGTTCTTCTTCCACGAGTTCAATCATCTCTGGATCATCCACCATGTCACATTTGTTGAGGAACACGATGATGTTTGGTACACCCACTTGTTTTGCAAGAAGCACGTGCTCTCTTGTCTGAGGCATAGCACCATCAGTCGCAGCTACCACGAGCACAGCACCGTCCATTTGAGCGGCACCGGTAATCATGTTCTTGATGTAGTCAGCGTGACCAGGCGCATCGATGTGCGCATAGTGACGGTTTGGTGTTGAGTATTCAGAGTGAGAGAGTGAAATTGTGATACCGCGAGCCTTCTCCTCTGGGGCTTTGTCGATATCATCGACACCCTTTACAGAAGCGCTGTATCCATTACCCTTTTGACTAAGTACACTGAGAATCGCTGCGGTGAGCGTCGTTTTTCCATGGTCAACGTGACCAATAGTTCCGACGTTTACGTGCGGCTTTGAACGATCAAAATCTGTCATAGTATTGACACTAAAACTATTAGATAATAATTCCGCACACAGCGACTTCTTTCATATAAAAATGAGAGAAGTACACGCGGGTACGCAGGGGAAAGGGCGCGAGAATGCTACCTTACCTCTAGGTGCCACGCATGTTGCATGTCAAAAAGAGCAAATACTCCCTCAACCAATGCCAGAGGCATAGGTGCGGTGTTCGCAATAGTACAAGAACAAACACTATTTTGCAAGACAACGAGGTATTGACATGTTGGCTTTTTTTCAGTACTCTCCAATACAGATTGAATCACTTGTCATGAGGAGGACTAAGATATGTTTGATGATTACAGAGTAGTATTGAACAGGATATTTATCGGGCAACTTTCTACGGCCACAAATTTCAGGGTATTTTTTGCGTATGAACGTACGCCACACACCCCGTTTCGAGAAATTTCGAGGGGAAAAGAAGTTTCGCGCAATTCCATCTGTGTTACCCCACTCAAGCTCTCGTATACATGGGAAATTCTCCATAATGAGGGATGGGACTTCAAAGACATTTGCAATTTATGCCTTTCACAAAAGGAGTTATTGCACAGTAACTTTGGAGGCACACTGCCCTATGAGGAGGCACGGTTTTCCTTTTCTATTGAAAGGCATGAGGAAAATGACCCGGTGTCTATCTTGGTACACATTGTGTATGTGCGGAAAACTCGGCAGTTAACGCTCGTATTGCCGAATGCACCCGCCAAACATATGCAACAGGGCTCAAATGTCATTCCATTCTCAGTCAGAGTGAAGAAATGAGGGATAATGGACAGTTAATATCGCCGTGCTGAAAAGCACGGCGGTTTCATTTTTTAAAAATCTCATAATGATGAGATTCCGCACTCATTTAAGATTGTGTGTGAGTAGGGTATCTGATTTGCTTTACGAGTTATCGTATGTCACAATCCAGGCTGGAAATCTCGCTTACCATGGTGGTCTGCGGGTGTGAGTACATTACTATGAGGAGAAAATCATGTCTGGAAAAAACGATGAGGTTACCCTCATCTCTGTTGGTGCCTACGGCCCCACTGCACTTCCTGTCTATGTCAAAAAGGTAAATCAGAAAAGTCTCGGTTTGAGTATTGACGGAAGACCACAGGTCGGAATGACCTTTTCGGTCGTTTCTCAAAGCGGAGAGCCGATTACCATTGACGACTTCAAGCAAACACAACCGGAGCACCTGAGCATTCTGGAGAAATTGCAACATCTCTTTAGCCCCAAGAAAATTAATCTGCATGACGTGCTTTCGCTCTGCAGAGCAGAAGTGACGCGCATCGCTGAGGCATTTTTTCCAAGCAATACAGTGGAAAGTGCTTTTGGATCCGGATCCTGCCATCTTGATGAAAACGGAATGGCGGACATTCGATTTTCGATCATCGGGTGGCAGTCTCCCGGATAGAGGAAATACGGGTAGACATCCTCAGACGAGCGTTCGTACCTACGTGGTTCGGCGCTCTTTTGTTTTTTTGTGCATGTGCATGAGTGATTGACGCAATGTGCATATGCCAGTATTGTGCACTCAGTCCCAGTTACTGGGTGTTATTTTCATGAGAGGAGTGAAGCAAATGGAAAAACCTGCACACAAGTTGGAATCGGGTCAATACATCATCGGACCGGTTGGTCTCGCAATGTCGGGGGTGTTCCTCATCCTATCGAGGGTGGCAAA
Organism: uncultured Candidatus Saccharibacteria bacterium; assembly: GCA_964425475.1. Lineage (GTDB taxonomy): Bacteria > Patescibacteriota > Minisyncoccia > Phycocordibacterales > UBA918 > Damh-18. The sequence continues at coordinate 20,118 of CAYRMF010000014.1, forward strand.
AATGCCCCTGTATGGACCTGGTGCACAGGTCGTGAACCACTCGATTGTTCGGCTCGATATCAAGTGTTACTTTGCCAAAGTACCAGAATCTGGCTATGTCGTGAGGCCGAGTGATATCGTACGTGCCTGTGAGATCGCAGAAGAAGAAATCAAAGGACGTTTTCTCCCGAATTGGGGGGAATCTCCAATTTCATTCCATTACGATATTCTCGAAGCAATCGTGGATGGGCAGGTGACCCTGAACGCCACATTGACGATCGGTGACCCCGCAATTTTGCGAAAGACATTCATCGGCGAATATCACAACCGGCCTCCGAGACGAACTTCTCGCTATCAGGAAGAAGGCGACAAGTGACCTAATGCGTCTCTGAATCGAATAGCCCGGCACTGCGCTGGGCTATTTCTATATGGATGATGAAAGCAAGCAAGGACGATTTTGAGACATGCTCTATACAAAGCAATGTATATTGCTATACTGCACCAATGCAACAACTACTAGAAGTGGCGCTCACTGCGGGATGTGAAGCGGGAAAAGCGATTCTCGCGATGCGTGAGGGGGTGACGCATGAGATAAAAAGTGACGGTTCCCCGGTGACTTCCGCAGACATTCGCGCGCACGACATCATTCTGGAGCACCTCACCCCTACGGGCATTATGATTCTTTCCGAGGAGTCGGACGGTATTCCCATGCCGTATCCCGAATACCTCTGGGTTATTGACCCCATAGACGGCACGAAGGATTACATGCAGGGAGGTACCGATTTTTCGGTCATGATTGGACTCCTCCACAACGGTGCTCCCGTCCTCGGCGTGGTGGATGCTCCCGCGCTCAACGCAACTTTTTATGCTACAGCGGGCAAAGGTGCGTACAAGGTTGTTGACGGCATTACGACGAAGCTCACCGGCAAGAGCGAGCGCCCTCTGACACTCCAGTTTCTCTGTAGCGTGAATCACTTTGCCCCCTACATGGAGACGGTGACAAACATCCTCCATGCAGAGAAGGTACCGCGCGGAAGTGTGGGAGTGAAGGCGGGTTTGCTCGGAGACGCGTACGGCGATTTCTTTTGTAATCGTGGCAAGCTCGGCGAATGGGATACCTGTGCTCCGGAAATAATTTTTAAAGAAGCGGGCGGAGTGGTGAGCGACTGCGAGGGTAACGCGCTCGTGTATGGAAACCCCGAACATCGACTCACCCACGGAATTCTCTTTGCGCAAAAGGATTGCTATGACGA
>CAYRMF010000015.1:0-1779 GCA_964425475.1 uncultured Candidatus Saccharibacteria bacterium
TCTACTCTCCCCGTGCGCACGAGTGCTTGAAATGCTTCGAGCACTTCGGGCATGTGCTCTTCAAACTGATCGAGGACGGTGCCCGAAAATGAGAGCGAGAATCGAAACTCCGGGTATCGAGCGAGCAAATCGCCAAGGAGTCGTGTCGTGGGGATGTATGACTTCTCTGCTACTTTACGTAAGACCTTCTCATTGTTGAGGTCAGAATTGTCTTGCGCGTTGAAATACTCGCTATCATTTCCGATATCAAAGACACGATACCGCTTAATACGATGTGGCTGGTGTACATGAAAATACGGACAGACGGTAAGCATACGGTATTTTACCCTTTTCGGTGGAACCAATCCAGTAACTTTTGGTATAAGATTTGCACTTTTTCGGCAGCGCGTCGCCAGGTGATGCGAAGGACTTCCTTGCGCCCTTCCTCTACGAGCTGTTTGTTGAGGACATCGTAGCGAAGTGCAGCGAGAATTTTGTTGGCCATTTCATCAATATCCCAAAAATCAACCTTGAGCGCGTGGGTGAGCACCTCCGCCACACCTGACTGTTTGGAAATAAGCACTGGTGTTCCGTGCTGGATAGCTTCAAGTGGTACAAGCCCAAATGGCTCCGAGACTGAAGGCATCACGAGAAGGTCAGCAGCTTGGTACATACGGTCACGATCCTCGTCCCAGAGTGCACCGGCAAAAATGACATTCTTTGAAAGACCGAGCGCACCGACGAGGTGCATCACTTGATGTTCCATATCACCCCATCCCGATATGACAAACACCACGTTCGGATTGTGGTCCACAACCTTACGCGCTGCACGAATGAAGTGGTCAACACCTTTCTGAATGGTGATGCGCCCATTATAAAAAACAATTTTCTTTCCCTGAGCTTTGAGCTCAGCAAGTGCCGGTGGGAGTATTGGTGGCGAATACGGTTTGATACCGTTGTGCACAACAGTCACTTTTTCGGGATCAACATGATACTTCTCGAGTACAAGATTGCGTGTGTAATGACTGATTGCAACGACGGAATCGGCGGTGTGAAATGCGTATCGCTCAATAGCATAGATGTCGGGGTCGACGTTATTTCCTCCGGCTTGGTCGAATGAAGTTGCGTGCACGTGGAGCACGAGAGGTTTCCCTGTGGCAAGCTTCGCTGCCACACCCGCAAGGTATGATGTCCAGTCATGTGCATGAATGAGATCAAACTGCTCACGCATCGCAATAGCATACGCTGCATCTGCGTAGCGATATACTTCATCAATAATACGGCGTGAAAAAGTCACCCGAGTACCTCCTGGGGTGAAATACTGAATGAGTGAATTCGCTTGCTGGTATGGCTGGAGCGGTGATGCAAAGACATGAATAGTGCTCGGGGTTTTATTTGCAAAGATAAATTTTTGACCGCCGACGATTGGTTGCTCACGGGGTAACACGAAAACAATGTCGAGTCCGAGCTCGAGTAGTTCTTCGGTGAGGCCTTGGCACGCGACTCCAAGACCCCCATTTTTCATAGGCGGGTAATCCCACCCGAATGTCAAAACCCTCATGACGTATAAAAATAACTGTACCTGATGTCAGTCCGTGCGTGCACCGAGAACAGTCGTATCTATCGTATCACGATATGGCAATGGGATGATAAAAAAACAGCCAACACATGGTGCATAAGTCATCAAAAAATGATGTTGCACTCCGCATGTATTTCCTCTACTATGCAGGAAGGCAATGTTCTCTCAAGAAAGGTCGGCTATGAGCACCTACTCGCTCAAAAATGTATACGTCATCCGTG
>CAYRMF010000015.1:1879-4068 GCA_964425475.1 uncultured Candidatus Saccharibacteria bacterium
GCGCCTCGGTTTTTTGCTATCCGTGATCGTCGAGATCTTTGTGTGCCTCCACAATGTGGGGAATGCGCAAGGTGAGAATTGCAATGAGTGTCGAGAGTACGGCAGGGATATAAAATCCAAATCCAATCGCCATACCGATAGCAGCGGCAAACCACAAGCTTGCTGCGGTCGTGAGGTTGCGTACTGAAGTACCTTCTTTCAGAATAAGTCCCGCGCCCAAAAAGCCAATACCGGTCACCACCTGTGCGGCAATACGTGAGGTGGATGCGGGGTCAACCTGCATCGAAAGAAATGTAAAGAGCATCGAACCCATAATCACCAGTGAGTGCGTGCTGATGCCTGCATCCTTACCTTTTGATTCACGTTCAATACCAATAGCAAGTCCTGCGAGAAGAGAAACCCCGATATTAACTATATACACAATGTTTGGGTCTGAGAAGTTAAGAAGACTTTCCATACAAAAATCATACGCTACAATCCCTCCTTCTCATAGGAGTACACCTGCATAAATGAACCCGCGAGTATCAAAGTATTGACAATTTATTCTTTATATATTATCATAACACTACCTTAAGATTCTCGTGTAGGGCTCTCTAGGTTCGAATACCCTTTCGGTTTATAACCTGCACAGCCCACAAATTAAACTATTGTAATGAACACAACACATCGACACGATCGGGGTGCGTCTCCATCGCGCTCAACACACGTAGAATACGTTTCTCATAAGCGACTTGCTCATACGCCAAGTTCATCACGTCATCGTGGTGGAAGTGCGCGCCCGCGTCAAAGCGAGCACACCGGAGCAAAGACCTCCTATACAGAATCACGCCCTGCACACACACAAGGGAGCACCCGCGGGCGCGCCTACTCCGCTCCCCGCTCGACCCATGACCGCGGAAGTGGTCGCTCCTCTTTTTCGTCATCATCACGGAGCGGTGGCACTCGTACGAGCAAAGGACGGGTACTGAAGACATTTGATGTCTCCCGCTACATGAACACAAATCCCGTTACTCCCGAAGCGGATGAGGTGTTTACACCCAAGCACAAATTTTCTGAATTCGGTCTCGACAAGAAGCTCGCATTCACCGTAACCTCATCAGGACTCACCTCACCGACCCATATTCAAGACGAAATTATTCCCCACATCATGGAAGGACGAGATGTCATTGGACTTTCCAACACAGGCACAGGAAAGACTGCTGCCTTTCTCATTCCACTCATCGACAAAACGCTTCGTGAATACTCTCGCCAGACACTCATCCTCACTCCCACACGAGAACTTGCGATTCAAATTGAAGCGGAGCTCAAGAAACTCTCAAATGGTTTCAAGATATTCGCAACAACCTGTGTTGGTGGCACAAGCATTCGCCCACAGATACAGGGACTCCGCCGAAAAAATCATTTTGTGATTGGTACCCCTGGTCGCATCATTGACCTCATTGATCGCGGTGTCTTCCGCCCACAAACAGTAACGACAGTCGTACTCGATGAGGCAGACCGCATGCTCGATATGGGCTTTATCAATGATATGCGATCGATACTCAGTGGGATTGATCCCAATCGTGAGACACTCTTCTTCTCCGCAACGATGTCTGACGATATCAAGCGTCTCGTGAATGACTTCTTGAAAGATCCCGTCACCGTGTCAGTAAAGAAACGCGATATCACGAACAGTGTCCACCAGGATGTGGTGCGCTTCTCACACAGCGATAAATTTGAAACACTCACCAAACTTCTCGAAGACACAGAATTGAAACGTGTGCTCATCTTCGGTGCGATGAAGCACAGTGTAGAAAAACTCGCGAACGCGCTCATAGAACATGGCGTGAGCGCCGACTCTATTCACGGCAACAAGTCTCACCCACAGCGTCAACGTGCGCTCACGCGCTTCAAGAGTGGACACGCACGTGTCCTCGTTGCCACCGATGTGGCGGCACGTGGTATACACGTCGATAACGTCACCCACGTCATCAACTACGACCTCCCTGCAACCTACGAAGACTACGTGCACCGTATCGGGCGCACCGGTCGCGGTACACAATCAGGAAAAGCGCTCACCTTTGTAGAGCGGTAGAGCGCAAAGAAGTGGGGGGCAAAATAAAACCAACCGGGGGGTTTTTTTGGGCCGGATTTTGTTGTCGTGGTGAAACTTCGCCCAGTAGCCCCAACCCCCAGCAACAGACTAAGAA
>CAYRMF010000015.1:4078-9543 GCA_964425475.1 uncultured Candidatus Saccharibacteria bacterium
CCGGTGGGGCCAACACAACCTCAAAACCCCACAGCTTTTTTTGGCGGTTCCCCCCCCATCTCCTCCCCAAAAACCCCCCACTCCGGGTTTTTTTTTCCCCCCACTTCTTTGCTATACTTGCTATACTTCCCCCATGTCACACATCGCAGAAGAAATCGAATACGAAATAGACAAGCACCTCACCTTTCTCTTCCGCCTCAGTATGTGGTGGCGCATTTTCTATGGCTTTCTCCGCATCGCGCTCGGCGTAACGCTCCTCCGGTTGGTCGGTCAGCAACTGAGCGATTTCATCTACTTCCTCATGTCACATGAGCTCACGGGAAAGATGAGTGATGTCCTCCTCGGAAAGCTCTACACTATTTTTGAAATACACGATTTCGCCATCACCCATTTTCTTGCAATCTACTTTCTCTTTTGGGGAACCATCGATATTGTGCTCTCCTTCTGTCTGCTCCACCACATACGCAGAGCATTCCCTATCGCAATGGGTATCATTGGTCTCTTCATCCTGTATGGTGTTTTCCGCTTCAGCTACACACACTCGCTCGTCCTCGCATGCATCATTGTCCTTGATGCATGCATCCTCTATCTGATTAACGATGAGTATATACTCCTCAAACGGAAGACTATTTCAAGTACTTCCACACCTTCTGATCCTCTTCCCCGTCAATCTTAAAGAACGCCACGCCTTTGAGTCCATACTTTTTCGCAAGATCAATTTTCTGCTTCATTGCTTCAGCATCTGAGTACCAGCCGATATTGAATACCACTTCCTTTCCCGTCTTGTTGGCATAGGCAAGTGCGCGCGCTGCCACAATATCTCCCTTCGGAGTATTCTTGGGGATTTTGAGCGATGAGGTGAGCTTGACGTGCGATGAACCTTTCGGAAGGTAGGAGAAGCTCATCTCACCGGCACTGTTGCGCGTTGGGGTCACCTTGTTTTCCTTTGCTACATCGAGGAGGCTCGGGACATTCATGGCACCGAGTTTCCAATAGTCGCGATACCAATTAGGCGCAACGGTCACTGCATAGTGGTGTCCGTATGAAGAAACACCAATCACGATTTTTTCTTTCGGAATATCTTTGAGTGTCTGCTGAATCACCTTTTCTACCCACTCTGCATCCGCGACAGGCATGTACGGCTTCCCTGAGCGCTCCTCATTGAGCTTGATGTCGGCACGCTGTTGGTCGTACGCCATGATTTCGACCTGATCGCAGTATTGTGCGATTGCTTTGTAGTCGTTCGCGTAGTTGATGACTGCCGGTACCTCCTTGTAGAGTGACGCAGGCGGTGTGCGCGCCTCTATGGTGCAGAGGAGTGACTTCTCTCCGAGTGCGTCATTGAGCTCTTTGAGGAATTGCGAGAAGTAATTGATAGTCTCTGATTTCTTCCCCTCATAGTCGATATCCACACCGTCAAACTTTCCCTTCTTCACCATTGCGGTGATTTCTTTGATGTGTGCGGTGCGTGTCGAGGTAGCACTGAGGACCGTATGAATACTCGCGCCATCACTCCACATGATGGTAGGAATGACTTCTACCTTCTTTTTTTGCGCAAGCTTGATGAAATCCTTCCACTCTTTATCGGTGAGTCCCGCTTGGTCACGCAGTTCACCCTTCGTAGTCACGGTAAAAGCAAACGGGTACACCGCATCGATGCTCCCCAGGTGCTTTTTCGCATCCTTAATCGCTTCAGAGTCACGCCAGTACGGCATCCAGCCCGACACCTCCAAATCGTTCGCGGGAGTGCTCGCGTGAGTAAAAAGCGGTGTCCCCATGAGCACCATGACGCAAAAAATGGCAAAATTTCGATATATCATTGGAATAAATGTATAAATAGTAATGTGTACTTCTAGTGACGAATACCTACATGATACCTTACACAAAGCCTATACCGAAATCTGTGGATAACTATGGACATACAGACAATACTGTTATATAGTACGGCTGTCTTGTGGATGGCCATGGGATAGTTTTTTCACCAACTTCGGAGAAACGAAAATGCCGACAGTAAAACCGACGCTCAAGTCAGTGGTCGAGGAGTGGTTGAAAGAGGGGAGAACTGAACTCTCCTACGCGATCACGCCCAGTCATTGTAAGGGACCTGTTTCCCTTACGCTACGACAACGCACCTGTGGGTGTGGTTGTGTGAGGCAGTACACACCCGAATTGACTTCGATCCAACGACTCGAAATCCAAACGCTGATCGAAAAGTTGCAGGCGTTCTTCAAGAAAGTGGTCCAGGAAGTCAAGGATTTTGGCACCGGCCTGACCTTCATTTTGGTACCGAAGGCAAACTGATACCCAGAGTCCAATGGACAGGGGCGACACTTGTGGTCGCCCTTTTTCTTAATATTTAATGGACGAAGCATTTTTTTGTGTTATAGTGCATGAGTCCCACGGTCGCATGTGCGATTGTGGTTTGTTCACAACATGCCTACTACCACGGAGGTACCATGGCAACAGATGTTCCAGAAAAGCTCAACGAAACACCAATCACTCCTGAAATGATTGTGGCCTTCAGACAGAAGATGGCACGATACCGTCACCTTGGCATCGTGACTACGAAAAACAATGGTTATCTTCATCTTCTTTTCTATGCGAAGAGAGCAAAACGCAAGTTGAAGAGCACGATGTTGTGGAAATTGTGCAGCAGATACATCGACCAGCTCTTCGCAGGACAGGGACACTGCATTACGGTAAGCAAGTTCGACGCAATGTACCTGCACCTCAAGGTCTTGTTGTAAGCTTCAAGAAAGACAAAGTAAAAGAGGCGGTTCCAAGAACCGCCTTTTCCTTTGCCCTATGAGTGTTATATTTGTTTACATGAATTCCTACCCCAAATGGGCTACGGTTGAAAAGGCGGTCGGTGAGACACCGCTCGTGGCGGTGGAACGCCTGCGGGAATCCCTCAGGATTCCCGCAGGCGTTTCCATGGCGTACGCGGGACGTCTTGACCCCATGGCATCGGGGAAACTCCTCGCTCTCATCGGTGATGAGTGTAAAAAACAGGAGGAGTATCACTCCTTTGATAAAGAGTACCAAGTGGAAATACTCCTCGGAGCACGGTCGGACACGGGTGATGTACTCGGACTCATTGAGTCGTGCTTTCTTCCCCCGCTTGGAAAAATGGATATTTCTAAAACGGTTTCAAGACTTCGTGGACACATTGCACTTCCCTATCCTCACTTTTCCTCCAAGACCATTCGCGGGAAACCACTCCATGTGTGGGCGCTCGAGAAGCGTCTCCATGAAATTGAAATTCCTACCCAACACTCGATTGTGCATCGTGTCACACTGAGTGGTGTGCGTATGGTGTCACGCGAAGAAATACTCGGTACTGTCCGCGCAAAAATTGAGACCATTCCAAAAGTCACCGAGGAGAGCAAAGCACTCGGAGCGGACTTCCGGCGCGATGAGGTCCGCGCATCGTGGGACCAATTTTCTCGCGTCGCTCCCACCACTCTTCCGCTCATCTCGGTCACCATGATTGCCTCCTCGGGCACCTACATGCGCTCTTTGGCAGAGTATGTGGGCGCACAGTTGGGTACGGGTGGCCTTGCCTACTCCATTCACCGCACCAAAATTGGACGCTACTTCCCTCTTGGTGCAAAAATTGGCCTTTGGACAAAGCGTTTTTAACTTCACATACTCTAAGATCATTTTATTGACTAAAATCCTTATTTTTGGTACTATCGTCCCACTATGTCACAGGATAAACTCATAAAACTCGTTTCAGTAGGCGACGCCAAGGGCGTTGGCAAAGGCCATACCTATTACACACACAAGAACAAGAAGAAGCTCGCTGATAAAAAGTTTTCATTCAAAAAATTCAATCCAATCGCACAAGCACACACGGTTTACAAAGAGAAAAAATAAAAAAACGGCGTCCCTTTGGGACGCCGTTTTTTTATTTCATCTCTTAATGCATGTATGTGAGATTTTTGAATGCATTTTACTTCTCGTCATCAGCGGAAACATACTTCCCCTGCTGTGCGAGACTATTCATCTTCGCTCGGAAAATGAGTGCCTTCTGTGCGAGTGGGATATTTTCGGGCTTACCTTGCCACGCGGTGAGTACCGGCTCTTGAAGTGCACGTGAGTATGAGAACGTTATTGGCCACGCCTGTGCACCAAATGAAGCGATTGCTTGGAGATTTTCGGTCGCTCGCTTTGGTGTTTGCCCGCCTGAAAGGAATACAATACCTCCAACTTCGCGAGGGACAGAGAGTTTAAAGGTGCGAAGTGTCGCCGATGCAACCTCTTCGGGAGTTGATTGCTCCTTATGTGTATCACCTGCAAGTACCATGCTTGATTTGAGAATAAGTCCTCGCAAATCCACATTATATTTTTTCAATACTGAAAAGAGGGTGGTGAGTGTTTCTGTAGTTACCTCTTCAGCAGATTCAATTGAGTGATCTCCAGGAAACATCACTTCCGGCTCGACAATTGGTACCATACCCTGTGCTTGGACAATGAGTGCGTACTGCGCCATTTGCACTGCATTGAGTTCGATACACGCGCTTGTGGGTATATTTTCGCCAATCGTAATGACCGCCCGCCATTTGGTGAAACGTGCTCCGATGTCGTAGTATTCGCGACACCTATCTTCGAGTCCATCAAGACCTCGGGTAATCATCTCCTCTCCAGAATTTGGAAGTGGTTTTACACCCATATCCACCTTGATGCCGGGAACTATTCCGCGTGCAACGAGGATATCAGCAAAGGGGACACCTTGGTCGGTATTTTCGCGAATAGTCGAGTCGTACAAAATAACACCCGAAAGGTATTCTTCTATGCCAGGGGCGGTAAAAAGAAGTTCTCTGAAGTCCTGTCGATTACCGGGTTGGTTGGGAAGTTCTGCTATCTCGAGCCGTTTGCCGGCTGTGGTATCACTCTCGTCTGCAGCAAGGATACCCTTCCCTGACTGCATGAGCTGTGTGACGGTTGTGTATATATCTGTGTTGTTTGCCATATACGCACAGTGTATCACAGTGAAGTATCATGGTGCCCCCCACTTTTGTGCACAAGACAGGGAGCTTGAGGAGGTACACAAAAGCGCGTATAGTCGATGTATGACACAGGATGAGGTGTGGTTACTAAGAGAAAAGTATCAGGGGGTAAAAACCGATGCTTTTTTTGAAGACTGCGCTCGTCTCAAAAATGGCGAGCCTCTCGCCTACATCATTGGCTCTATTCCCTTTCTGAATACGACTATCTTTCTTGATGCACACCCGCTCATTCCGCGTCCCGAAACTGAATTTTGGGTTGAGAAAGCAATCGCTCACATGAACGTCCGTGCACCGCTTCGCATCCTCGATCTCTGTGCTGGCTCGGGGTGTATTGGTGTCGCAGTACTGACCGCGCGTAAGGAGACGCGGGTGTGGGTGGTGGTCCAATGACACACGGACCCCCCCACACAACAAAAAAAAAAAACATTATTTATTAATATAAAACAAAAATAC
>CAYRMF010000015.1:9553-21029 GCA_964425475.1 uncultured Candidatus Saccharibacteria bacterium
GAGCCCACCCCCGCTTTTGGGGGGGGGGGGGGTTTTTTTGGGGGGGCCCGACCGCCCGGGGTGTCGGGCGCGGGTGTGTTTTGGGCCAAAAATCGACACGCGTCTCCACCCGACTATCCACAAAAACATTGTCGAGAATGACATCGACCCCAGTCGTACCCGTATTTTTGGTGGCACACTTTTTACAGAACTCACGGATACGTACGACTACATTCTGAGTAATCCACCCTATATAGACAAAACCCTCGGGCGCGTAGCGCCCGAGGTGTCACGATATGAGCCCGCCCTCGCACTCTATGGTGGCGAAGAGGGTACCTATATCATCACACAGATCATCACTGATATGTCCCCCTTCCTTTCACCAATAGGTGTTCTGTATCTTGAGCATGAACCCGAGCATGTCGCACACATCTCGCACACCGCTTCCACTCAGGGGTACCTATCAGAGACATATCCTGACCAATACGGAGTACCACGGTACACAGTCATAACTCGCAAAACTCCTCAGAATGTGCAAAAATTATCGTAATGGAAAATTCCCTTGCGTCATACATGTTTATTGGCACCGAAGGACTCTTCTTTGTTCTCCTCCTCTTCTTTACCATTCATGGATGCTTCCTTGCGTACCATTGGTTCAAGTATGGCACAAGTCGTGAAATGTCACTCGCAGCACTCGCGACGTACCTCGTCGGCGGTGCCATACTCTTCCTTACCCTCTCACTTGCTCTCAATACACTATGAAATTAGAAAGTCTCACACTCGAAGAAAACGAAACAGTACTCCTTCAGGTTCGTAAACACTGGTTTGTGTTGTGTATACAGGTGCTCTCGATACTCATACTCGCACTTCTCCCTATCCCCTTTTATGTTTTCACATCCATGAGTGAAACCCTCTCTGCACTCGTTCCCCTGAACGGTCCGTTTGCGATTGCTCTCTATACGTGCTGGCTCATCCTCCAGTGGATGGCACTCTTCAATATATGGACCAACTACTACCTCGACGTCTGGACAGTGACCGACAAGCGACTCATTGCCGTAGATCAGCATGGTTTTTTCTCACGCACTATCGCAAGTTTCCGTCTTGAGCGCATGCAAGACATCACGGTAGACATCCATGGCATTATCGCAACCTTCCTTGACTATGGCACGCTCGAAATCCAAACCGCCGGTGAAGAAGAGAAATTTCTTGTTACAGGCATGCCGAACCCTTCCGCAATAAAATCCACCGTACTGCAGGCAACCGGTAAACTCATCTACAGCCCTCAATCACAGCCACACAGCGAGGTGTAGTCCAGCTTGTTTTCGTACCCTCTTTCACATACAATCAATCCATAATGATTAAGAAATTGCATACAGACCCGTACAAGGGAACGCGCGACTTTTACCCGGAAGATATGGCGATACAGCGTTACATCTTCGATACGTGGAGCAAGAGCGCAGAGCTCTTTGGCTATGAGCGATACGATGCCTCTATTCTCGAACCTTCTGAACTCTACAAGAGCAAAGGTGCCGAGAATGAGGAGATGGTGAATGAACAGACGTACACCTTTACCGACCGTGGCGAACGCGAGGTGACTCTCCGTCCCGAAATGACCCCCTCGGTAGCGCGTATGGTAGCAGCACGGAAACGTGAACTCGCATTTCCCGTACGGTGGTACTCAATCCCCAACCTCTTTCGGTACGAACGTCCCCAGCGTGGGCGTCTCCGTGAACACTGGCAACTCAACTGCGATATATTTGGCGTCGACGATGTTTCTGCCGATGTAGAGAGTATTGCACTCGCACACAGCGTACTCACCTCCTTCGGCGCAACTCCTGACACATTCCAGATACATATCAATGACCGCGCGCTCATGGAGTCGTGGTATGCACATACCTTTCACCTCGATAGTGACTCTATTCGTGCAGTCACCCGCATCGTTGATCGCAGAAAGAAAGTAAGCGGTGCTGAGTTTAAAATGATGCTCGGTGCGATAGTCCCCGATACCGATCGACTCATCGAAGGACTGAACGCCACAGACCCCAATACACTCGGCGAAAAAACCGAACTTTCCAAAATTATTGACGCACTCAAAGAACTCAAAATCACCAATGTCGTTTTTGATGCCTCACTTGCGCGTGGCTTTGACTACTACACCGGCACGGTGTTTGAAATCTTTGACACCTCATCCGAAAATAATCGCTCACTCCTCGGTGGTGGTCGGTATGATAATCTCACACAGCTCTTTGGTGGTGATGCGCTCTCGGGTGTTGGGTTTGGAGTTGGTGATGTGGTTATGCGTGATTTTCTTGAAACGCACAAACTCCTCCCCACAGATATACACGTCACTGCACCGACGCTCATCCTCATCCCCACAGATGGTGCCTACCATACACGCGCACAATCGCTTGCATCTGAGTTTCGTTCGCTCGGTATTCGGACAGCAGTCGATATCACCGACAAAAAACTTGCAAAAAAGATAGGTACTGCGAGCGACAAAGGCGCAGGGTTCGTCATCGTCCTTGGTGGTGATGAGGTCATAAAACACACCTACACACTCAAGAACCTCAAAACAAAAGAGGAATTCACTGGGCTTCCCGTAACTATTGCTAAACACATATCATAATGCGCTACGTTGTCTTTGATCTGGAAACACAGAACACCTTTGCTGATGTTGAGAGCAATGACCCCCGTGACCTTTCGATATCTGTGGGGTGCGTCTACGACTCAGAGACCGAAACATACACCACCGTGGCTCACGATGAGCTCAACAAACTCTGGCCCATCATCGAACAGGCCGATGTACTCGTAGGATACAATAGCGACCATTTTGATATTCCACTCCTCAACAAATACTATCCGGGCGACCTGTCCAAAATAAAGAGTATCGACATCATGGCGTCAATACGTGAGTCATTGGGTAAACGCCTCAAACTCGACTCGGTCGCACAAGCAACCATCGGTGCAAAAAAAATGGGTAATGGCCTCATGGCGATCAAATGGTGGCGTGAGGGCGACATTGCCTCTATCAAGAAGTACTGCAAGCAAGATGTGAAAGTCACGAAAGAGCTTTTCGAATATGCCCTTGCCAATCAAAAAATTTTTTACAAAGACGGAACAAAGAAACGTGAGGTCTTACTCAATACCGCAAATTGGGTCGCTGAAAAGGATAATTCAATGACCTTCTCCCTCCCCTTCTAACTAAACCACCACCCAGCCTCAAATAAAAATGACGGACATCCGATGTCCGTCATTTTTACGGACGACGTCGGACGTCGTCCACTTTGTTTGTTTTGTTTTATTTTATCTACATACGTTTGTGCCACACATATGCAGTTGTTGCGATGAGTGCGCCGAGCGTATCCGCGAGCATGTCTTTCTGCGCGTCCCATATATCGCCCTGACTTCCGAGGTATGCAATTCCCGCTTCTGGATTGGCGAGTGTAGCATATATCCATTCTATGAGTTCGTAACTCATAGCCACCGTTGCAATCACGAATACCGGATAGGTGAAGAGGAGAAACTTATTCGCGACGAGGCGTTTCGTGTAGAGCCACTCGGCCACGGGGTACGCGTAGAAACCAACTGAGAAGTGTGCGATGCGGTCGAAGTGGTTGCGCTCGAAGTCAAAGAAATTGGTGACGTAGTCAAATGGCACAAGCGCAAAGGTGTAGTGTCCGCCTATGGTGTGCAGGTACACGAGCACAAACATAAGTATGTACGCAACTGAAGAAAAGCGAATACCCCGCGCGTAGAGTATGAGTATGACCACAAGGACTATCCATATGGTGAGATTTTCATCGAACCAAATTGAGCGATCAACGGGGTTAAATGCGAGGATGGTAAAGAGTACGGCATAGCCCACAAGGAGCCATGAGAGTGTTTTGTGTTGCAACATATGTACCAGTATACCGCGCGTGCAGAAGTTTTGAAATTTTGTATGTGCAATCAACGCATCAGGACAAACTTCGCTCTCGGCTCTGCTACAATAGCACCATGGATCAAGATACTGGGATTGTTGGCCTCACCGAAGAAGAAGCTTCGCGCATACTTCTCGCTGAGGGTTTCAACGAACTTCCTACGCAAAAAAAATATGGGGGTCTTCTCATCTTACTCAAGGTGCTCAAAGAGCCGATGCTCCTCCTCCTCGTATGTTCTGCGCTCATTTATTTCATCATGGGGGACTTCAGTGACGCACTCATGATGCTTGTGGCTGTAAGTGGGGTCGTCTTGATTACCTTTCACCAAGAACGAAAAACGGAACGAACGCTTGAAGCACTCCGTGATCTCACGAGCCCCCGTGCGCTCGTCATTCGTGATGGAGCACAAAAACGTATTGCAGGACGCGAGGTGGTGCGGGGCGACACTATCATGCTCCATGAAGGTGATCGCATTCCCGCTGATGCATCCGTACTGCATTCAGAACATCTCTTTGTAGATGAATCACTACTCACCGGTGAATCTGTCCCTGTCGAAAAAACAATGTGGGATGGCATCATGGAAAAAACACGCCCAGGGGGCTCCGCGTCCCCTTTTGTATACTCTGGTTCCCTCGTGGTAAGCGGAAGAGGAATTGCACAGGTAACTCATACTGGCATCAATACCGAAATTGGCATCATCGGTAAAAGCGTAACGGAAATAGTCCCCGAAGAAAGTCCACTTCAAAAAGAGATTGCTCGTCTTGTACGCGGAATGGCGTTCGTTGGGGTCATTCTGTGTGTTTCTGTAGTCATTATGTACACTTTCGGACAGGGAAACATCATGGATGGCTTACTCGCTGGACTCACACTCGGTATGGCAATTCTCCCCGAAGAGTTTCCTGTCGTGCTCACCATATTTTTGACACTCGGTGCGTGGCGAATTTCACAGCACCACGTGCTCACCCGTAGGTCGACCGCAATAGAATCACTCGGTGCGGCAACGGTACTCTGCACGGACAAAACGGGCACCATTACCATGAACAAAACCGAACTCGCCACACTCTATACCGAGAGCTCATTCTTCGATGTACGTACGTGGGGGACACGTCCATTTCCTGAGCACATTCGAACGTTACTCTCGTACGGAATGTTTGCGAGCAAGCGTGAGCCGTATGACCCCATAGAAAAAGAATTACTCCGTGTCACAAACACACAAAGAGAAACCCCGTTGGAACTCAATGCGTACACACTCCTCCGTGAGTATCCCCTTTCTAAAGATTTACTCGCGATAACACGCGTATGGCGACATGGGGATACCGATCCACTCACGATTGCGACAAAGGGTGCTCCTGAGGCGGTTCTCTCACTCTGTCACGCTGATCGAAACACACAGAGAGAAGTTGAACACCGTGTGCGTGAACTATCAAAAAAAGGAATGCGTGTCCTTGGTGTAGCGCGTGCAACATATCGCGGGAATGAACTCCCCACAACACCGCACGAATTCAATTTTGCATTTGTCGGCTTGCTCGGATTTATGGATCCTATCCGTGAGGGTGTTCGAGAAGCAGTTGAGGAAGCAACGACTGCCGGAATTCGAGTAGTTATGATAACAGGTGACCATCCAGCAACAGCGACATGCATTGCGCGTCAGATAGGTATCACAAACCCCGATGTGTACCTCACCGGGAATGATTTAACGCAGATGGATACGAGTACACTCCTCAAACGCATACAATCAACGCAGGTGTTTGCACGAGTGCTTCCCGAACAAAAGCTCTTTATCGTAAATGCACTCAAAGGCAATGGTGAGGTAACCGCAATGACCGGCGATGGTGTGAACGATGCTCCTGCACTCAAGTCAGCGCACATTGGTATTGCAATGGGTGAACGGGGGACCGACGTTGCCCGCGAGGCGTCTGCACTGGTTCTCCTCAATGATGATTTCTCTTCGATTGTACAGGCAATACAGCAAGGAAGGCGTATCTATGACAACATCACACGTGCAATTGGATACATTATTGCGGTGCATGTCCCCATTGCTGGTATGTCGGTCCTACCACTTATAAGTGGTTCTCCTATTGTGCTCTTCCCTGCACACATCGCCTTTTTAGAGCTCATCATTGATCCAGCGTGCTCTATGGTATTTGAAGCGGAAAAAGCATCGCCAGATGTCATGAAACGACCTCCCCGAAATATTTGCATCCGCCCTTTCACTGCACGAATGATTGTGATGAGTATCCTCCAAGGATTTGGAATTCTCTGCATTATATTTGGACTCTATTATTGGATTGCGGAAAATGGTGAGCAAGAGGCACGCGCGTTCGCTTTTAGTGCACTCGTTATTACAAATATCATACTCATAACGGCAAATCTTTCTTGGCAGAGGAGAGCAGTATCATTTGCATCGCCCAACCGTGTATTCCTCTCTGTATCAATTGGTGCCATCACCTGCCTGTGCGCGGTACTCTTTGTGCCCGCCCTTGCCAAGCTCTTCCACGTCACTGCGCTCAGGATGGCAGATCTCCCGTATCTCTGTGTGGTCGTCTTCGCAACACTCGTGTGGCTCACGTTCTTGCGCATAGGAGAGAGACGGTTTTTTAATCAAACAAAATAGAATTGTACTCGTGCAGTGTTCAACGCATAATTCATAGCTATCCGAAAAACGCGACAAAGAGGACGAAGCACGCGAGCGTAATGCGGTACCAGATGAATGGCCAAAGTGAATACTTGCGCACAAAAGTTATCATGAAATGAATTGCCACGAGGCCGACGGCAAACGAAACGAGTGCACCCACACCCACCGATACCCAATCGACGAGCATATCTGAAGAGATGAGCTCAAGAATTTTTTTTGCACCCGCTCCGAGAATGATGGGAAGTGCGAGGAGGAATGAAAACCGTGCAGCATCACTCCGGCTGAGTCCAAGAAGCATCCCTCCGGCAATAGTTGCGCCTGAGCGTGACATACCGGGGATGAGTGCGAGTGTTTGAAAAAGACCTATCTTGAAACCGGTAGCGGTATCTATTTCACCGGTATGAAAATTGTTGTCATACACATACTCTGCATACATAAAGAAAAAGGAACCCAAAATGAGCACTACCGCGATGAGTATTGGATTACGGAAAAGCGCATCCATGTATGATTCAAGAAGTACCCCCATAATCACTGCGGGGATAGTACCAATCGCGAGCGCTTTCACAATCAAAATATCCTTTTCATTCACGGGGAGACGACCGAGTTTGCGCAGGAGTGCCTGTACGAGCACACATATTTCATCAAAGAAATACACCACGACTGCGAGAGCGGTAGCGAGGTGCAGTACCGCATCAAAGGCGAGCGACGAATCCGTCTCAACTCCCAAAACAGTGTGGATAAGCACGAGGTGTCCTGTCGAAGATACCGGCAAAAATTCGGTAATACCCTGTACAAAACCGAGAACGCCACTTGCAAGAATATCCATATTTCTGAAGTATAGCACGGTGAATATTGACTATGGTATACTTTTCCAATAATTATTGGACAATTTTTCTTTACGTATGAATGAGAACACAACACAAAATCAACCATCTCCCGCACCTACTCCACAAACACCACGTGGCGGGTCACTCGGTGTACCGATTGCTATTGTTATCGCAGCAGTCATTATTGCTGGAGCAATTGTCTTTGGAGGAAAAAATGGCAATCCAATTCAAATAGGAAACCAGAAGAATCCAGCTGAACAAGAGACAAAAGAGATTGTGGTTGCACCGGTTACCAAAGAGGACCACATACTCGGAAACCCCAATGCACCGATTATGATTGTTGAGTATTCCGACTTTGAGTGTCCTTTCTGTAAAAACTTCCACGAAACAATGCAACGTATCATGGCTGAGTACGGCAAGGATGGCAAAGTGGCATGGGTATATCGCCAGTTCCCACTCCAGCAACTTCATCCGAATGCACCAAAAATTGCCGCTGCATCGGAATGTGTTGCATGGCTTGGAGGCAACGATGCTTTTTGGAAATTTGCTGACTCCGTCATTAGCGATCGTGGCACCAATGAACCGACAAACATCACCAAGCTCCCCGAGTATGCTGAAAAGGCGGGCGCGGATAAAACAAAGTTCAATGAGTGCGTCGGTTCAGATAAGTACAATGACAAAATCTCCGCAGACATTGAAGCAGCAGTAAAAGCTGGTGCGAAGGGGACCCCATACTCAGTCATGATTGTGGGTGACCAACAGGGTGTTATTGATGGCGCACAACCGTATGCAGTCGTGAAGCAAATGATAGACACCATGCTCACACAGCTGAGTGGTGGCGATACGAAACCAGTAGAAATCAACTAAGCGGTAATCGAAGTTCCGCAACAAGGTGGCAGTAGTCACACTGTTCTGGGTCACACGGCGCGTTCAGAAACGCGCCGTGTGTTATTTCATTCACGACACGAAGTATTTCATCTTTAAGTGCGCTTATTTCTTCATCGGTAATAGTATAGGGCTCTTCGTGTATCTTCCCCTTCGGATCGGCCTCTACAAAAGAGAGCAAACCGTTTTTGGTATGCAGTCTATCATCGTTCTGAAGCGAGAGGAGGAGCGCATAGAACGTGAGCTGACGCTTATAGTCCCCCGTGGAGTCTTTTGTCGTTCCCTCTATATATCCCCGTGTCTTTGGCTTCCCCGACTTGTAATCAACGACGCGGATAAGCATTCCGTCAGCATCGTAGTCGAGCCGGTCAAGATTACCGGTAAGGAGCACCTCCGGAAATGTTTCAATACCCGTCGCAAGGCGCGCTTCGAGGTGCACCTCTTCGCGCGTACGTGGGGGAAGTTGTGATGTCACAGTACCGAGATACATCGTCAGTGCTTCAAAACCCCGTTCGAGAAGGCGTGTGAATTCATGTACCGTGAGGGGGAGCTTGCTCAGTTCCTGCTCAAGGTATTCTTTCGTGTGGGTTAGAGAGGGCATGTCTCCACGCTGGGTACGGTACGTCGTTATGCGACACAGCGTATTGTGGAGCGCCGTTCCAAAGAGCGCGCTCTCTTCTTGTAACTCAGGAATACGAAGTACATTGCGATAGAGGTATGTCCACGGACTTTTGAGATAATTGTTGAGAGATGTAGCAGAGAGACCCCGCTCACTGAGTGACTGTGTAAGCAATGACGCATCAATTGATGCCTGCATTTCCTCATGAGCAAGACGTTCAAGAGCATCAAATGACTCTTCTTCAGCGAGCGTATCACATACGGTATAGAGCGCGGGCGAAAGATCGACGGTAAGTGGTGACTCCGTGAATGGTCGTCCGTCACTGTTTTGAAGTGCGTGAGAGAGGTGCAGTCCTTCCTTTGCACGCGTCATTGCTACGTAGAGTAGCTTGCGCTCATCGTCGAGTTCATCAAATCCCTCATCACGAATGTGTTTGGTAATGGGTATGCGAAACAGTGGTGCTCGCGATGTATCGCCCCAGTGCGCATCAGTGAGGTGGGGTACAAAGACATGCGCAAACTCAAGCCCTTTCGACTTGTGTGCGGTCATCACCTGTACCGCATGTGTGTTTGTATGAATATAGGGCGCATTCAAGGGTAACTTATGAGCACTCCGTGTAGCAAACATTGTTGTAATATCACGAAGCGTTGTTGTTTCGTGCGTACGGACCATCGACTCAATCTCATCATAGAGACGCCGGACGACACGTCCTCCTTCAAGTGGATCATTGGCCATAAGATGATTGATACATCCGCTCTCTCGAAGCACATATTCGAGAACGCGATGTGGCGCCTCGTGTGTCATTCGAGCACGCGCACCTTCAAGTATTTCGGCAACGTGTGTGAAGCGTATTGCATGCTGAAGTCCAAGCGTACTCAGTATTTCTCCATCTGCAATGATTCGTGCAAGTGGGCGCGCATACGAACGTGCGCGGAGCACGTGTACCAAATCACCATGCGCAAAACCCCAGTATGGTGCATGGAGGAGCACAAAAAGTGCTTCCTCATTCCCCGGCTCCAGTACCGCAGTAAGCATCGTACGCACCTGAATCGTGAGCGGATGATAGAGAATATCACCCTCGGCTGTGGCACTTACGGGAAGCTCTTTCTTACGAAGCAGACTCGCAAAAAGCTCTACTTCTCTATTGCTTCGCACGATAATTGCAATCTCTTCTCTCGGTACTCCCGCATCCACAAGTGCTACGATTTGAGCAACAACACTCTCATCCTCAACCGCTTCATGTCCAAAAATGCGCTTCTCAATACTCCCTTCAGCGTGGGTGCTTGCCGTAAGCGGTACACGGAGTGCCATTGCGGGGCTCTCCACTTGTGTGATGAGTGTGTGTGCAAGATCAAGCACCTGTTGTACTGAACGGTAATTCGTCGTGAGCGCGATTGTTTCTGTGTGCGGAAACTGTTCCTCAAAGTACAGAAAATTTTCTAACGATGCTCCTTGAAAACGGAAAATTGCTTGCTTTTCATCACCGACAACAAAAAGATTGGGGCGGTCATGAAATGAAGCGAGCAGTTCAAGAATACGATTTTGACTTCCGTTTACATCTTGATGTTCATCGGCAAGGATGTACAAAAATCGCTCTTGCAAATCCCTGAGCATGTCTTCGTTGCGCTCGAGTGCACGTACGGTCTCAAATATCATATCTTCAAAATCGTAGAGGTTTCGCTCGGTGAGGAGTGCATCATACGCACGATACACGTACAATAATTCTTTATTCTTGAGCACCTCTTTTTCTCGTTTTTGATATTCGCTTCGCACCTTTCCCTTGTGCGCACCTTTCTCATGGAATTGTGGTGTCTTCGTGAGTTCTGCTTCCTGCTCAGCAATGATTGCCGTAAACGCATCTGGGGTAATGTACTCACGCTTGAGGAGTGCAAGTGCTCCCATGATGGGCTTTATGTAGTACTCGGGGTTCCCGTGAGGGCGAAGCGCATGTATCCCCCCCGTTTCAATAATTTCCTCAATGATACCAATCTTCTCGAGATCAGATGCAGGCCTTCCTCCCACTGCACGTTCGTATGCATCGGGATACTGGCGTATAAGTGAACCGGCAAATTCGTGAAATGTGTGAATATGGACCCGGTAGGATGATGCACCAATGTAGGTGTGGAGACGCGCACGCATTGCACGCGCACCGCTTTCTGTAAACGTGAGTGCCAGAATACTTTCTGGCTGTGTGTCCGTTGTACGCAAAATATGCGCTATGCGCAAGGTGAGTATCTGCGTCTTTCCTGTCCCTGGGCCTGCAATCACCATCACGGGTCCTTCAATGGTGTCCACAGCTCGCTTTTGCTCTGGATTGAGTCTTTTGTACGCCTCCAAAAATAGTGATTCGTTCATTACGGTATTATACAGAAAAGAATCCCTAAAAAACACTGCTGATTTTTGGTTTTATTTCACACCGAACCGCCCTCACCTTACTCTATACGTAACAGGTGTTACGTATAGGATAAGTGTTAAAAATTGGTTTAGGTGGGTTCTTTCCTAGCCTGTCGCGAAAGCGACATACAATATGTGTTGGCGGTGGCCAACTCCTTAACTAGCAAAGAACCCCTGGTCCACCCGTTAGGGTGGGTTCTTTCCTAGTCTGTCGCAC
>CAYRMF010000016.1:0-7046 GCA_964425475.1 uncultured Candidatus Saccharibacteria bacterium
CCGCGCGCAAGGTACAATACATCTATATTAGCGAGGGAATTTATTTGTAATAATTATTTTTTGTATGCGTAGTATCGGAATAGAGATGAGTGGAAAGATGACAGCGGCAGTCCTTATGGCTGCAGTAGTGCTCCTCACGTGCATTGGTGCACGTATTTCGTATGCGGCATCCATCACGTCTGCATCAGATACGATGTCTTCACAAAAGGTGAACGCTGCATCTTCGCACGTACTGCGCTTTGTGACCCCTACCGGAGCGTCAGACAACACCGACACCATCATTGTTACATTCCCCGCAACCTTTGATTTTACGGGCAAAAGTATCTCCTCACTTTCTTTCTCACACGGCCCCTCAACAGGTGCTGAAAATGTGGAAACACTCGTAGCAGGGGCATCTGCAAATGATTGGAAAGCAGTCTTTTCGGGTGGTACTGAAAATCGCATCCTTACCCTTACTGCACCAACAGACGGTGTAGGTACTGGTGGCGCTATTGCTCCTGGTGACAAAATCATTATCACCTACGATGCAACAAACTCAGTGAACCCAAGTTCCCCAACTACCTACGGTATTGGGATTAGTGGTGCATTTGGCGACTCGGGTACTATAACGGTGAGTATTGTAAGCGACGACCAAGTGGCTATTGACGCGACCGTGGCACAATCTATTACGTTTTCAATTTCAGACAATAGTGTGAGTTTTGGAACACTTACCTCTGGTGCAGCGCGTTACGCTTCGGGCACTGCTTCTGGTGATACCTCAGAAGTTGAAGCACACAATGTCATCGTAGGAACGAATGCAGCAAACGGCTACACCATGACCGCATCAGGAACGACACTCACCTCTGGTGGCAACACCATCAATCCTATTGGTGCAGCAAACACGGCTTCGGCAATAGGAACTGAACAGTTTGGACTTCGCATGAACGCGTCTGGCGGTAGCGGTGCGGTAGCAGTACCGTATGCAGCAGCGGGCTTTGCCTTCGATTCTGCTGCATTCCCTGATGTCGTGGCAAGCTCTGGTACCGCATCAGCAAACACTACGTATTCAGCACGGTACATTGCAAACATTACCTCAAATACAGAAGCGGGAAGCTATACCTCAACGATCACCTATTCGGCAACGGCCAACTATTAACGATTTTGTACAGGGGTGACGAGTTTAACAGACTGGCGTACAATAAGGCCCATTCATGAAAATACATCAGATATTCATCCTTGCACTCTTCACGCTTTCTCTGTGTGCGGTACCAAAGGCTCCCGTATTCGCGCTCACGCTTTCTCCGGTACGTATCGAAATTGCGGGTGATCCCGGCCAAACGCTCCATGGTGAAATTGAAATCTACAACGAGCAGTCTGAGCAAAAGACGTTCTATACAACCTTTGAAAATTTTGAACCGAGCGGTGAGGACGGAGCACCTAAGTTTGTAGGCGGTGGAAGCGAACTCGCCACATGGATACAGACAGAAGAAATGGTGGTTCTCGCACCAAGTGAGAAGCGTACCGTCGCGTACACCATCACCATACCTGAGGGTACTGAACCGGGAGGGTACTTCGGTGCAGTTTTTTTTGGAGGTCAAAACCCCGACACACTCGAAAACGGGGAAGTGTCGGTGGGAGGGAAGCTCGGTACTCTCGTGCTCCTCACCGTACGCGGTGACATAGAGGAAGGTGCGGGCATTCTCGATTTTGGAGCAAATATCGGTCGTGTGGGCGTGTATCTTCCGATATCGTTCAGCTACCGCATGAGTAACGACGGTGCCGATCGTATTGTTCCGCGGGGAGATATCCGCATCACCAATACCTTTGGCATGACCGCCGTATCTATTCCGGCAAACGAACTTGAGGGGAGTATTTTGCCAGAGAGCGCACGTCGCTTCACGAGTGTATGGGCAGGCACAAATGGACCCGGAACAGGATTTTTTGATGCAGTACGCTATGAATGGGAGAACCTCCACATTGGCTGGTATACCGCGCATGCACGTGTCGCATGGGGCACACAGGATGGTGTTTCGACAGCTCGATATGACTTCCTTCTCATCCCGTGGCATTTACTCGTCGTTTGTATGTTCCTTGGTGTTGCACTTATGTATGGTCTAAATAGATACAACACATGGATCATCAAACGTTCGAAAACAAACTCGAAATAGGAATTGTTTTCGCTATAGTAGTTGCAGGAATGTTCTTTTACTCTCCCGCAATGCTTTTTGCTGAAGACGTGGTGCTTGAAGGCCGTGTGCCGGGGTGTGGTGATGGGGTGGTGGAGAGTGGAGAGTCATGCGATGGCAGTTCACTCAATGCCCAGTCGTGTACGACACTCGGCTTTAGTGGTGGGGCACTCGCCTGTGCGCCGACATGCATTTTTGATACGAGTGCCTGCACCATATCGAGCGGAGGGGGAGGTGGAGGCGGTGGTGCAAGCACAAAGTCTGCAAAGTCACTTGTCGCATTTGAGGGGAGGGCAATGCCGTTTGGGCATATTACGCTCCTTATAGATGGTTCTATTGTTGCTTCGACCACAGCCGATCAGCTCGGACAATTTGCCTTTTCAGCACGAAATCTTCCACGGGGTACGTATCAGTTTGATGTATATGGGACCGATTCATCTGGGATTCAAACAGCTTCATATTCACTCCGTTCAACAATAGCGAGCAAATCAGTGCTCAAAATTGAGGGTATTTTTTTGGGACCAAGTATAACTTCCGATATGCTCGAAGTTATGCCAAAAAGACCCATTGTATTTTCTGGTTTTGCAGTACCGAATTCGCGAATACTCATAACGCTGAGAGGTGAACAAAGACATACAACCTTCTTTGTTGCGAGTACAAGTGCAGAGGGGATGTACTCATACACAGTTCAGACAGATATACTGCAGAAAGGATACTATTCTGCGTCCGCACAGTCTTTTCTATTCAATGCAAGCAGTACACCGAGTCGAACGATATGGGTTCGTATTGGGGATGCCAACATATCTCGTACAGAGACTCAATCGACTTGCCCAGCTCGAGGTGATTTGAATAGCGATTGCAAAGTTAATCTCACTGATTTCTCGATTCTTATGTTTTGGTTCCGCCAAAGATTGAACAGTGATTTTATCCAACGGGAGAAATCATCCCTTTCTGGCGATGGTCAGGCTGACCTTGTCGACTTCAGTATACTATTCTTTAATTGGACCGGGTGAAGTGTGTGTATGCACATGCTATACTCATCATATGATAGTTATAGATATTGAAGCGTCGGGGACTGAGTACACAAAACACTCAATTGTCTCTCTCGGTGCGCTCGACTTTGAGCATCCAGAAAATCGCTTCTATGAAGAGTGTCGTATTTGGGAAAACGCACACATCATGGAGGAGGCACTCAATCTGACCGGCTTCACTGAGTCAGAAGTTACCGATGTCACCAAGGTGAGTGAGGGAGAATTAACACGGCACTTTATGGAATGGTCACAGCACATGAGTGACCGGACGCTCGCGGGACAGAATGTCTCATTTGACCGAGATTTTCTCAAGGCGGCCTGTGGCCGTGAAAATTTGCCATGGGACTTAGCACACCGCACGATTGACACCCATACGCTCTGCCACATGCATATGGTAAAGAGAGGACTCACACCACCCATTGACCCACAGCACAGGCGTTCCGCACTCAACCTCGACGCCGTGATGAACTACTGTGGCATTCCTGAAGAACCCAAGCCACACAATGCGCTCACGGGCGCTCTTTCCCATGCCGAGGTCATCTCACGGCTTTTGTACGATAAGAAACTTCTCCCCGAATTTGAACAGTACTCGATTCCGTGGCTGTAAGTACATGTTACAATAACAAAATGGCATTAAGAAAAAAAAGCAACACAACAGTAAATAAGTTTGATATAAAAACAGACGTACGCAACATGCACTGCCGTATCATGACAGACCTCTTTGAGACTGACAGTGCGGTGCAGTCGTGGCGTATTTTTCGCATTATGTCTGAGTTTGTGAACGGATTTGATATCCTTCGCAAGTACAGCACCGCGGCTACTTTTTTTGGGAGTGCTCGATTGAAACCAACTGATCCCGCATACAAAGATGCTGAGGCACTCGCAGCAAAACTTGCAAAGAAAGGCTTCGCGATTATCACAGGAGGTGGCCCCGGTATCATGGAAGCTGCAAATGTCGGTGCATTCAAAGTGGGTGGGAAGTCTGTGGGACTCAACATTCAACTCCCCATGGAGCAGAAACTGAACCCCTACGTCACCGAATCAGAAAGCTTTCACTTTTTCTTCTCGCGCAAGGTGATGCTTTCTTTTGCTTCAGAAGTCTACGTCTATTTTCCCGGTGGCTTTGGCACACTCGATGAGCTCTTCGAAATCATCACACTCATTCAGACGAATAAGATATCAAAGATACCGGTTGTCCTGTACGGTAAAAAGTTCTGGGATCCATTCATGCACATTTTTGAAACTACTATGCTCAAAGAATACAAAACTATAAGTAAAGAGGACTTTGAACTCTTCCATGTTGTTGATTCAGTTGATGAAGCATACGACTACATCATTGCGCACGTTGATCTAAAAACACCACGACAGGTTTAAGCAACTAATCACACCGATATGCAGTCCACATTTCACAATAGTACGTTTCCGAAAGATTTGGTAAAAGAGGTCACGAAGAAAGCACGCATTTACACCGGGAAAATTGAAAAAGTCCAGAAAAGTAAAGTTTTCGAGCGCTCCGAGTCGTCTCTTTTCATTGCGGGTGATACCGCGTACCAGCGTGATATAAAGAAGAAACTCTCACGGTTTAATCGTACGAAACACGTCATACTCGTTGCTATCGGTGGCTCGATGCAGGGAGCGCAAGCGGTGTACGATGCGTGCAGTCACAAAGATATACCGCGGTTCAGTATCATAGACAGTATTGAGGAGAAGTACGTTGAGGATATGGACCGTGTCATAAAAGCTACCGACGACGCGC
This sequence comes from uncultured Candidatus Saccharibacteria bacterium, assembly GCA_964425475.1. Taxonomy (GTDB): domain Bacteria; phylum Patescibacteriota; class Minisyncoccia; order Phycocordibacterales; family UBA918; genus Damh-18. The sequence goes on from CAYRMF010000016.1 coordinate 4,953, forward strand.
GGGACATTGTGCTCGTGGTGGCAAGTAAGTCGGGTACCACCACTGAGACCATGTTCAACGCGCTCCACATCATCAATCTCTGGGAGAAGAAATTCGGGGAAGCATTCCTGAAGCAGGTGATTTTCATTGGGAATGAGGGGACGTCTTTTTTGGAAGTGGGTGAAAAAAAGGGCATTCTCTGTTTTACGCTCCCACACGCGATTGGTGGGCGGTTTTCGGTATTTACCGCAGTCGGCATTGTGCCACTCACACTGCTCGGCATCAATATACCGTTACTTCTCAAGGGTGCCATAAATGCCACCACAAAAAAAGCGCTCGGAGATATTGAGACGAGTGCGGTGACACTCGCACTCCACGCATACTCCGGAGCGCACACGGTCAATTTCTTTTCATTCAATAGGCGCTTGCGCTCTTGTGGACTCTGGTACCGCCAGCTCGTTGCCGAGAGCATTGGGAAAAATACCACAAAGGGCGAGACTCCCTTTACCCACCAGTTACTACCTATTGTTTCAACCAGTGCCGATTTGCACTCGAGCGCAGAACTGTACCTCGGTGGTTATGCGGGTATTTACACACACTTTGTGTACTACAGCGAACACGCCACTACGCGGATGCCCCAGACCCATTGGATGCTCGAGCACATGCCCATATTAAAGAGCAAAAAAGCGACAGTGGTGAAGGATATTATTACGGAAGGGGTGCTCCATGCATACAACGACCAGATGCTCCCCTATCGATATACGAAAATGGAAAAATGCACGGAGTTTGAGGTTGGTTTCCTGCTCGCGTCGCTCATGGCTGAAGTGATGTACCTTGGATACTTATTTAACATCGACGCATTTGATCAGCCGAGTGTGGAATTTTATAAGAAATATGTGAGAGCTGAACTTAATTAATACCATGTTTATCCTATTTGATATCGGTGGAACAAAGACACGCATTGCCACTACCTATGATCTTTCCACTATTGCACAAGTTGAAAAATTTGATACCCCCCGTACCTACGCAGATGGGATGGCGTTGATTATTGCAACCATAGAGCGACTGCGGGGAAGTGATCGTGTGGAGGCACTCGCGGGTGGAATACGTGGACCTCTCAATCATGAAAAAACAGGCATCGTAAGCGAAAAAGTATTAGTTGATTGGGTAGGTCGCTCCATAGCGGGTGATCTGAGTGCCCGTTTCAATGCACCAACATTTCTTGAAAATGACACAGCGATTGTTGGTTTGGGTGAAGTCTGCTTCGGTGCAGGGAAGGGTGCTGATATTGTTGCGTACCACACGGTGAGTACAGGGGTCGGCGGAGCTCGATATGTACACGGGAAACTCGATGTAGTGAGTGTGGGATTTGAACCTGGCCATCAGATACTTGATGTCGACCGCACCGTGCTTGGTCATTCAATTTCTCCAACACTTGAAAATATGGTATCGGGAAGTGCCCTTGAGCGACGGAGAGGTATGAAGCCATATGAGATTGCACAAGAGGACCACATTTGGGACGAACTTGCGGGATACCTTGCGTATGGACTCAAAAACACCATTGTATACTGGTCGCCGAATGTCATTGTGCTCGGTGGTTCAATGATTGTAGGCAATCCGAGAATTCTTCTCGCAGACATCGTGCGACACACAGAAGAGGTACTGGAAGGATTTGTTCCGTGCCCACTCATTGTCGACGCAACACTAAAAGACGAGGGAGGACTCTATGGTGCAATGGCGCTCATAAAGCAAAGACTAAACCATAAATAGTGGTATGTGTCAAGCGAAAATGCTAATTTCGTGGCTCAAACAGTAGATGTCATAATTTTTGACATAAACTATATTTGATTGCATAGTTTGCTTTTGAAGCTCAGAATGGTATAATCATTTGTGAACGGCTTCGGCTGTTTTTTGTTTGAAGAGGGGGTGTCTCATGTGCGGAGCACAGGTGTACATTCACTCACAAACAAATTTGTATGAAGGAATTTATACAAAGAGCGCTCGCTCGGTTATGTGAGAAATAACTAACGTTCTTTCTCCCACAACCCTCGCTCGCTCCATTGTATGAAGGAATTTATACAAAGAGCGCTCGCTCGGTTATGTGAGAAATAACTA
>CAYRMF010000016.1:7146-18127 GCA_964425475.1 uncultured Candidatus Saccharibacteria bacterium
ACGTTCTTTCTCCCACAACCCTCGCTCGCTCCATTGTTGGATAAGACCCTTGGCTTATATTATCGAGTTTACTTACAGCAATATTCGCTGTATCGAACGTAGGTGCGGTACCGGTAACGGACATCGCATATGGGCACATTGCAACAAAAGAGCAACATATCACTGAAGAAAAAGTCGTTGTTGAAAAGAAAATACAAGGAATTGATACTGAGGCTACGGTTCGTTCCTACTTCAGTGATATACCAATTATGATTCAAATCGCGCGCTGTGAATCACAATTTCGACATACGTTCGCAGACGGGACAGTCTTGCACGGTTCAGTAGATCCGGCTGACACTGGGGTTATGCAAATCAATACGCGTTTCCACAGTGAGAAAGCCAGAGAACTTGGGCTGAACTTGAAAGACTTCCACGACAATATGGCGTATGCTCGTAATCTCTATGAACGGCAAGGTACACGACCATGGACAGCTTCAGCTGCATGTTGGTCAAATACCATCGCAATGCGTTAATACAAAAAACTCCTTTCGGGGAGTTTTTTGCTGTATACAAAAGCACATAAAGAAACGTATAATAGAAAATACTCGTTTATGAAAATTGGTTTTTTTGATTCAGGTCTCGGAGGGCTTACCATACTCCACGCAGTGCGAGCGCTCATGCCACACTACGATTATATTTTTTTTGGTGATACGGCCAATCTGCCGTATGGTGACAAATCTGAAGAAGAGATACATCAGCTTACCTATGAGGGTATAAAACGACTTTTTGATGGAGGTGCAGTCGTAGTGATAGTTGCGTGTAATACTGCATCTGCTCGTTCAGTACGTATACACCAAGATGAGATGCTCAAGAGTGAATACCCCGATAGAAAATTGCTTGGGGTTATTGTACCAACCGTTGAGACCCTCCTTGAGACAGATGCAAAAAATGTGCTCCTCATTGGAACTGAGCGAACAATCAAATCAGAAAAGTATGTCATTGAGCTTCGTAAGGGTTCGGAGGGGATGCACCTGTACACGTGCGCGACTCCCGCACTCGTGCCCATGATAGAGGCGGGTGACATATCGCGCGCGTGCACATACGTATGTGAGCTCATCGACACGCAGTACTCAGATGTGGACACCGTCGTCCTCGGGTGCACACACTACACGCTCATCAAGGACTGTCTGAGAGTAGGACACGCAAAAAACATTATCTCACAGGATGAAATAATTCCTGCAAAACTAAAAGATTACTTATCACGACATCCCGAAATTGAGTCTCGTCTATCACGCAAGGGAAGTGTAGGGGTCGAGCTCAGCGCTGATACGGAAGAGTATGAAAGAATCCGAAAAATGCTTGGGGTTGATGTGTAGAGAAAATCGTACATCCCACTGGAAGGCCGAACGTACATCATCAGACTCTGTACAGTGTAGGAGTGTGAAAACATTCGATCAGATAAACACGGTGCTAGATGTGAGGGAATAGAGCCATATTCAAATATACTAAGTGTCGCACAATATATCTTTTACGACGTATAGTATATATACATCATGTTATACCTACACAGAGGCCTGCAACGCGCTGTGTTGTTTTCGTGTCTCTGAGTATGTATTCCATCACGTTCAATATCGATGCTCTACCGCTTTCTTTACAGCGTGCCCTCTTCCCCTGTGTGGTAGAAAATATGATGACTATGATGACACGTGATACATGTCATCAGTAATAATTCGTTCCAAAAATTTGTGAGAAAAAATTTAAAAGGTGTTGGTCGAATACTGCGTGCCGTCCCATACCATGGTTGAGTCGATGTCGCCATTGATGCGTAGATCATGCATACCCATGGTGACGCTTTCGAGTATCTCAATTTCCCTTACAGCAAATGCAAATGGTACCGGCTTAAGCAGACCGTCCAGAGTGCGTACAAAGAGTGTTGTGATACACCCTCCGCCACCACAGGTGGCTGTGGACTCTACACGTGCAATGATGTCGAGGTCGTCGTCAGTATTGAGATGCGTGGGTGTGATGACGAGTACCGCATCTTCGGGCACTATGGACCCACCAGTCAGTACGTGTTCGTTGTAATATGCTCGGACCACATTGTGAATTGTTTCTTTACTCATCCCACTCAATGTGAGCGACGCTCCTTGCGTATACGTTTTGATACCAGAAACAACCATCTGTCCCAGTACATAAACGATGCCAATGAGTATTAGTGTAAGGAGTAAACGCTTCATATATATAATGAAAGCACAGTTACCAATAACGCACAATTGACATACGCAGAAAACTTGACAAGTGCGTAAAACTATTGTGGGAGGTATACCATAGGGTCTATGTACGCATCAGATGCCGCAATTGGTGTAGTTGCTGCTCCACAGCTCGTGACCGCTTTTACTTCGTTAAATCTTCGTACAGAAACTCCTGCCTTAGCGTACACGGTAAAGTGGAGGTGTGGACCTGTTGAGTATCCGGTATTCCCTGAGTATCCAATCACTTCCCCAGTCGCAACTTGTTGACCAGGCACGACACTGATGACGCTCTGGTGTGCGTAGAGTGTCGAGAGTCCATTCGCATGGTCTATGAGTGTCCACTTACCCCATGAGTAGCATCCGGGCACGGCATCGGTGTTGCCGGTGGCACGTACCGTACCAGCAAGCGGTGCCATGATTTTTGAGCCGGTAGGAACACCGAAGTCAACTCCGGGATGATACGCTCGTCCACCGTAAACAGATGCATTTTGCTTTGCAAACTCAGTACCGCCAAAGAGCTGTGTGATGATCACATTTGATACAGGCCAATTGAATACCTGTGTGCCACGAGGAGGAACTGTATTTGGGTCAAGGATGAATTGGAGCTTTGATTCAAAATCGCGCATCTCTTTGAGGACCGTTTCATACTCGGCTTTTTTCTGTTTGAGTAACTTCTGATACTCGGCCTCTTCATTTTTTGTTGCAGTGAGCAACTTTGATTTTTCTGCCTTGTTTTCTACGAGCACCTCACTTTGATCTGTGTATTCCTCTTGTAGGTTCAACAAATCTGAACGCTTTTGAGTATGCATTCCATATTTTGTATCCAAAATTTCTTTTTCAGCACCCAACTCGCCCAACTTATCTTGAATAACCGCGTGTAGTTCTTCGAGCTCGTCAATTTGTTCCCAAAACTCGGAGACATTGCTGTGTTGTAACAAAATTTCAACAAATGAGTTGTCATCAGTGCGATGGAGTTCTTGGAGTGTTTCTCGAATAGCATTTTTATTGAGCTCAATACTCGTTTCGGTGCCCCCTATTTCTATGTTGAGTTTACTTATTTCGAGGTCTGTTGCACCAATCTTACTTTCAGTATAGCGAATATCAGCTTGTACTTTTTTTCGTTCGATTTCAAGTTGTGCAACGGCACTTTGGAGTGTTTTCTTTTCCCCACCGACTTTTTTCAGTTCGGTTTGATAATTTGCTATCTCTTCTTCAATTTCCTTTAGACGAGAATTTCGTTCACTGATTTGGCCTTGGAGTATCTCAACCTGCGTTTCAGCAAAAAGTGGTTGCACACCAAGCACACATAAGAGACACAATACGAGTGCGAGAAAAAATGAATAACGGATACTAAAATTCTGTTTCATAGATACAACCAACTATCACAGTATAGATGACTATGCTGTCCGTATAATTGTATCACATGCAGTATTGATGCGTTTGTATGCCTCTGCAGAACCGAGAATGTGAATAACGGAGAATGGGTCAGGAGAGCGCTCACGCCCCGTAAGTGCAACGCGGAGTGGCCAGAGTACTTCACCCTTCCCCACTTCAGTGGCATAGTCCCAAATGTAACTCTTTGCTTCTTCCGCAGAAAGTTCTTCAGGCATCTGAGCAATTTTCTCAGCAAGCTTTTGTAAACGAGAGAGGGTTTCTTTCACACTTGTATCATTCTTCCACTTGATGAGTGCAGGGTCATGTATCGGCGAAGAAAACGCAAAATCATACTCCCCTGCTTCAAAATCGCGAGTGACATCAGTGCGCGTAGACACGCGTTCACGCACGAGTGGTAGTATTTTTGTAAATCGCGCTTCTGTAAATTGAGGAAGACGGGTAATACGTTCGCTGATACATGGCTCAATGTACTTCAAGAATGCTTCATCGGTATATGTTCCAAGGTATAGTTTGTTGAACCAACCGAGTTTGTCTATATTGAAAACCGCACCACTCTTTTGAATTCCTGAAATATCAAATGCGGTGACAAGTTCTCCGAGGGAAAATTGTTCTTTGTCTGTTCCGGGATTCCATCCGAGAAGTGCAAGGTAATTGAGTATCGCTTCTTTGAGAAACCCCTGTCGCTCATATTCTTCGAGCATCACTGCACCATGTCGTTTTGAGAGTTTTGAACGGTCGGTTGCAAGAATCAGTGGTAAGTGTACGTATATAGGACGTTTTGCCCCAATAGCCTCTTGAATGAGTATTTGTCGTGGCGTGTTAGAAATATGATCCTCACCACGTATTACATGAGTAATACCCATTTCATAGTCATCAACAACGACCGTAAAGTGGTACAGTGCGTCATCAATCGAACGTGCAATGACAAAATCACCGAGTTCAGTCGTATCAAATGTTATTTCTCCCCGTACCTCATCGTGAAATGTAATTGTTGTATTGGGGTTTTTGAGACGTACGACATCAACAAATTCACCAGGACGCATTTTGCTTTCCTCATGGCTCACGTAGGCGTTCCCACTTTTGATTGTTTTTTCGAGATACGATTTATAGATATCGGTACGATCTGATTGACGGTAGAACGCATCGAAGTCCATCCCGAGACGTTTAATACCAGACACAATTTCATCCTCATACTCTTTTTTGCTCCGCTCTTTGTCGGTATCTTCGATACGTAAAATGAACGTACCCTTATGATGTTTTGCGTATAAATAATTAAAAAGCGCAGTGCGCACGGTGCCTATATGAAGGTGCCCCGTTGGGCTCGGCGCAATACGCGTTACAACCTTCTCATTGTGAAATAGTGACATACAGTAAAATCAGTGTTGTTTTGAAACTTGCGTGATGAGGTTCACTATTTCTGCTGTAGCATTGGGTTTTGCAAAAGCACGTGCACCTTCAATCATTTCAGTGTAGACATCACCATTTTGCATAATACGATTTATTTCTGCGAGGAGCAAGTGTTCAGTGAGATTTTTTTCCTCCATAACGATTGATGCCTTATAGCGTGCGTATGCATACGCATTCGAACGTTGGTCATGACTTATGTGCTCAGAAATGGGAATGATAATCGATGGTTTACCATGACTACTGATTTCATAAATTGAGGTACTCCCAGCACGTGAAATAACCAATGATGTGACAAAATATGCATCATTGAGGAGTGCTCCATCGAAAAAAGCAAAAGGCTTGTAGTGCGCTCGAAGCTCGGGATTTGTGATAAGCACATCTGCAGACCGGAGGCAGTTCTCATAGTGCGCAGTTCCCGTCTGATGGATAATGGTAAATTCAGGAAGTAGTTCATCGAGAGAGCTCAGAATGAGCTCATTAATACGGAGTGCACCCTGCGAACCCCCGAGTACAAGAATAACGGGACGATTGGGGTCAATGCCAAGTTTTTGAATTGCATCGGTATGCGGACCTCCTCTCAAGACTGCACGAAGCGGAACACCGAGGAGGTACTGCTGTGCTTTTGTGTGCGGAAGTACAATACCCTCATATGAGGTTACCACATGCTTCGCAAAACGAAGTCCAAGCTTGTTTGCTCTCCCGACAACAGAATCTGATTCGTGCACAATAATGGGTATACGGAAAAAACCAGCTGCAAGAACAACAGGCACACTTGTGTATCCACCTTTACTCACAACGACATCGGGATACAGAATATACAGCTTTATGAGTGCAGTAAAAAAACCAAAAATCACTCTGAAAAAATCAAGGAAATTAAGTACAGATGCGTACCGACGCTGTTTGCCAGAACTAATACGTATGAAATGAATTCCTTCATTTCGAAGTGCCTCTGCATCATATTCATCAGGACCAGCATAATACAGTTCGGGGCGCTCTGGGTGCGTGTTGAATTCTTCTGCAAGCGCAATGAGTGGGTAGAAATGACCACCGGTACCTCCACCAACGAGGAGGACCTTACGATATGAATCTATCTTTGCGTTTGTGTACATAGTAAAAAGTATAGCATGCTAGTGTGTAGTGGAACGTTGGTTTTTTGACACACTGAGGACTATGCCAACAGCGGCGAGGAGTACAAAAAGTGCAGTACCCCCATGACTAATAAAGGGTAACGGAAGTCCCGAGAGTGGTGCGAGTGCTACCATGGCGGCAATGTTGAGGAAGACCTGTGCGAGAATGAGTGTGATGATACCAACAACGAGAAGCATGCCAAAAAAATCAGAGGAATGTGTTGCGATACGATACCCACGAAGTGCAAATCCGGTAAATAAAAAAACAAGCACTAATGACCCCACAAATCCAAACTCTTCTGCATAGACTGCAAAAATTGAATCACTGATTGGTTCTGGTAAGTACTCAAACTTTTGAATGCTCTGTCCAAATCCACGACCAACAATTCCACCCGAGCCTATTGCGATAAGCGATTGATTAATTTGCCACCCTGATCCTCGCTGATCAACCTCTGGGTGCAAAAATACATCAATTCGCTCCTGTACATACGGTCTAAAGTGAGCAAGTATGAGGACGAGAAAGACACCTCCTACTACCATACCTATAACATCTCGAAAACGTCCACCAGCAGTAATAAACATCGCGAGTGCACTAGCTACCATGATGAGAAAAGTATCCGTATCAGGTTGTTTGAGGAGTGGAACCCCAGCCAGCACAATAAGACCTATAAATGGCAATGTGCCATTTACAAAACTCTTTACCTGAGAACGCATGCCCGAGAGCCATGTGGCAATGTAGATAATAAAACCAAGTTTAAGTAACTCAGAGGGTTGAAATGAAAATGAGCCAATGCGAAGCCATCGTACCGCACCACCATGTTCTAAACCAATTTTATCAATAAAAACAAGTGAAGTGAGTATGAGTGAAAAAGCAAAAAAATAAAATGCATACTGTCTCCACCATCTATAGTGCACCATACTCGTTATAAAAAGAGCAATACTTCCCCCAACAATACCAAAAAGAATTTGAGAAATTGCAACAGATGAAAATCGTGCACCTTCGCGAGCTAAGAGACCAAGAGATGCAGAGGAAAAAATACAAAACCCAATTACGACGAGTGCGTATGTGAGAATAAGGAAAATTCTATCAATTGAGTGTTGCATGAATAACTAGAATGCAATTACGAGAAGTGTGCCGATAATGGCAAAGACAAAACCAAGAATCCAGTATCGCATGGTCACTTTTTCTGCGGGCCACCCTATTGCTTCAAAGTGGTGGTGTAGAGGTGCAATAAGAAATAATTTCTTTTTTAGAAATTTTTTAGAGATAAGCTGGAGTACATCGGAAGCGACTGTGAGGACGAGTAAGATACCTATAACCGGAAGCACTGATAGTCCCTCACCTCCACCGAGAGTGTCGGTCATGAAGACAACTATAGTCAGTGACATAGTAAGTGCCATCACTCCCGTTTCGGTCATGTAGAAGCGCGCAGGTGGTACATTGAACCAAAGAAAAGCAAGTATGCCACCAACGAGTGTTGCGCAGTATGAGGCGAGATCGATTTGATTTTGAAATACCGCAATACCAGTGTACGCAGTAAAAATAAATAAAAATGTACCGCCAGAAAGTCCGTCAATTCCATCAATGACACTACTTGCATAGATAGCGATTGCTACCATAACAAAAAAAGGAACAAAGAATATACCGAGATTTATTGGGCCATATCCAATGAGCGTAACTGATGAGATATCGAGTTTTTCATAAAACCACCATCCACTCATAAGTGCGGTACAACCCACTACAAGGAGCCTCTGTGAAAGCGGAAGACCGCCCGCAAAATGTGTTCCAGTACCACGTACAACAAGCAGGTCATCAAAAAAACCCACAATTGCACCAATGAGTAGTGCACAGAGAGGAAGCCACGTCTGAGAACGACTGAGGAAGTCAAGTGAGTGTACGACGCTCCCCGAAAAAATAAATTGCAAAATCCATATCGAAAAAATCGTGAGTACGACACTCGCCCAAATGACGATACCACCCATGCGCGGTGTATTCGTATCTCGTTTTTTGTGGAGAGAATCAAAGAGCGGGGTCTCACCACCGCCATAACCAGCACCCTTCCCTGCCTTCTTTTTCCACATCTCATACTTATAGAGGTAGTGCGTGATGATGGGGGTGATAAGTATACCAATGCAAAAAGCAAGCGTTGTTGGTGCGAGGACTTTGATGATGGTGATTTCCATAGTATTACAATTATTCGCTTACGACACTTACGTATTCTTTCGTCCGTTTTGCAAGCTCAATAGTATCAGTGAAACGGCCATCGTACGAAGATCCCAAAACGACAATGATAATAGGGTGATTGAGACCAACATTCTGTGCAATGACAAGGTTTCCTCCTGAAAGTGTAGTGTAACCGGTCTTTGATGCGATGAGTCCAGAGAGTTCATCGGTCACAGGATTTGTATTCTTTGCGGTATGGTATTCTCCGCTTGTGTTTTTCACGGTTGCAGTATCTGTGCTGGTGAGCATTACCGCTTCTGCCATATTGGTGATGACATACTCCATGAGGTGCGCAATATCACGTGCACTTCCAAATGCACCCGCTTCGGTTTCACTGAGATCAAGCCCGGTGCTATTTTTAAAATACGTTTTTGTAAGGCCAAGTTCTTCCGCTTTTACATTCATAGCGGTGACAAAAATTGCTTCTGGGTCTGCGGTCGTGTCTATGACCGCACCCGCTTTTGACCCCAGTGCAGCAGCACCATCATTTGAGGACGTGATCAGGGTGAGATCGGTGAGGTTGCGTACCGTGAAGCGCTCTCCAATTGAAAATCCACTATCACCGTCCTCACGAATTGCTTCTGCGGAGATAGAGACGCGCTCATTTTCATCGAGGAGCTCATATGCAACAAGAGCAGTCATGAGTTTGGTGATAGAGGCAAGCGGACGTTGCACATCAGCGTTTTTGTTGAAGAGCACCCGTTGTTCTTGCACGTCCCACACCACCGCACTCTGTGCTTCAAGTACAACTCCTTTAAATGCGTCCTCTTTGCTTTGTTTTTGGATGTTTGTTTGCGCAGGGAGCGTTTCTACACGTACATCGAGCGACGTTTGTTCTTTTTGAATACCCGTTGTACCGATATAGGTCACACCAAAGGTAAATATGAGAAGCCCGAGTGCCACGCCAAGTTGTGGCAATACGGGAATGGGTGAGACAGGAGGAGTATCTTCAGTCAGAATAGGTGGATGATACGTCAGTGTACTTACAGGTAAAGCATCGATGACTGGTTCTTCATATATGTTTGTTTTTTTTGATTTTCGGGGCATGGTAAATTAATGCGTAGAGGTGAGTGCCTGATTTTCCTCTATACGTTCCTGCTTTTCAAATGTATCAATAGAGTTCATGACTGCTTCAAAATCAGGGAGTGCTTCCCGTGAGGATACACCGAGGTGTTCGAGGAGAAGTGGCGTCCCCGCATAGAGAAAAGAACGAGCATGAGTGGGGTGTGTGCGTCTTTCGATAAGTCCTCGCACGAGAAGGTTTCTAATGATGAACGTAGAATTCACACCGCGTATTCGATCAATATCTCCTCGTGAAATAGGCCCACGATACAAAATAATAGCAAGTGTCTCTGCACCGGCCTTACCTATGTCAGCCGAAAGTTCTTCTTTTCTGATGTGTTCAATAACCGTACTCATTTCGGGTGCTGTGACGAGACCGATATGTGTGTCTGTTACCACAAGCCGAATCCCACGGCTCTGAAGTGAAGATTCAAGGTCTTTCAATGCAATGTCTAATTCATCACGTGTAACATGAAAAAGGTCCGCTACACTCTTTTTATTCATTGGCTCTGCTTTGTAAAACAAAACGGCCTCAATGCATGCATTAAGTTCCATAACGATACTATACCATTTTTATTGAGCTATTTTTCGGCTTATACACGCCCTATGACCCAAAAAGTATTGAAAACTTATGAATAATGTGGTGTGGTAGCCCCATCATGCTCAATTATCATCTCATCAAAACGTATACTTTGGTGGACAATGACTTTTCCCTGTTTCACCATTTCTAATACTGCAAGAAAACCCACAATTACCGTTGCGCGTTCTGTGCTTCCGCCAGTGAATTCACGAAATTTGCACGAAAATTGCTGTTCTATGCGTTCTCGAAGTTTATCAATCATTTCTTCAAGAGAAACAACAGTGCGCACATGCACTTTTGGTTTCTCAACTTTCTTGGGAAGATTTTTGAGAACATCGTGTATTGCAATTTTGAGCGCTGACTGATTGGTGTATTGGTCTGGTAAAAAAAGTGGATTTTTTTCAGGGATAAATCGCTTCTCGTAGAGCATGGTCCTCCCAAAAATTGACTCGAGCGTCTTACCTGCAGTACGGAATATTTGGTAATAGCGGAGACGTTCCTCGAGGGATTCTATAGTCTCTTCTTCAGTTTCGGTGAGTTCGAGGACGGGGAGGAGTGATTTTGACTTAAGGAGGAGGAGTGTCGATGCGAGCACGATGAAATCAGCCATGTCGCGGAGAGGGCTCTTTTCAAATCGCGCGACGTACGCCATGTAGTCGTCTGTCACCGAAGCGAGCGAGATGTCATTCACGAGGAATTTGCGCTTTTCAATGAGGTCGATGAGCAAATCCAAAGGCCCCGAATAGGCATCGGATTGAATATGAAAAGGATTTTGTGATTGTGGGGTTTGCTCTACGTCCACGGAAGTATTGTAACATGCGCGAAGTTTCGATAGACACGAATATATCCCCCACTTCCATAGTGCACAGGGTTACCCTGTGACGACATACATTTTTAGTGCACAGGGTTACCCTGTGACGACATACATTTTTAGTAAATAAACAGGAAGGACCTG
>CAYRMF010000016.1:18227-20913 GCA_964425475.1 uncultured Candidatus Saccharibacteria bacterium
CACAGGGTTACCCTGTGACGACATACATTTTTAGTAAATAAACAGGAAGGACCTGTTTAAACAGGTCCTTCCTGTTTAGATATTTATCTCTGCTTCGTACGATTCTCGTTCTTGTTTTGCAGCGTAGTATGCTCCCTGCAGTACTTCAGTTACTGCTTCTGTAGCACCTCCTTCAGATATAGGTCTTGATGCACCCTCTAGTGCCTTTCTTGCCATTTCTTCTAATTTTCGTAATTCATTGAGTTTTGCATTTTTGTCTGTTTCAAAACCATTTATTATTTTTTCCATACAAATATGATATTAATTTACAGTTTTACACAGGGTAACCCTGTGATGATATAGATTTTAGGTTTGTCTATATTAGAGTTTTTCTGCGATTTTCACAAGGAGTCGTACCGGCTCACCGGTCGCTCCCTTGGCGAGTTTGTCACTTCCTACGGAAGTCATGCGGGGTGCCATGTCGATGTGTACCCACTTCATTTTCTTGGTGAAGTGCGCGAGGAAACTTCCGGCAGTGATGGTGCCACCGTATTTTGTATCGCCCGAAGCGATGTTGGAAATGTCACCGTGTACACCCTTTGTGTACTGCGTGTATTCATCCCAGAGTGGAAGTGGAAAGACATAGTCCCCGCTCTCTTCGCCGAGGTCACGGAAAGTATCTTCGAGAGTACGGCTTTTTGTCAGAATGACACTTGTGTGTTGTCCTACCGCCACGAGTGATGCGCCAGTAAGTGTCGCTACATCCACAAGAAGTCTCGGTTCGTATTTCCGCGCATAGTGGAGTGCGTCAGCGAGAATGAGTCGTCCTTCGGCATCGGTATGGAGTACATCCACGGTCTTTCCTGACATCATTTTGAGCACATCCCCGGGGCGAATTGCATCATCACCAACGCCGTTCTCCACAGCAGGAATGAGTCCCACTACATTTTTCTTGATGCCGAGCGATGCAATCGTGGCAATACTTGCAATCACCGATGCACCTCCCGACATGTCCATGTGCATTTCGTACATTGCCATACCTGGCTTTATCTGAAGACCACCCATATCGAAAGTCACTCCCTTTCCCACAAATACAATTGGCTTTTCGCTCTTCTTCCCCACCATGTACTCAATGATGATAAAGCGTGGCTTATGCTTTGAACCCTTCCCCACACCGATCACACCACCCATGCCGAGCTTCGCAATTTGCTTTTCATCGAGTACCTTCACTGTCGCTTTTGTGCCCTTGAATATTTCCTTGGTTTTTGTCGCGAGGATAGCAGGCGTCATATCGCTTCCGGGAGTGTTGGCGAGAGTGCGACAGACATTTACCTGTGTAGCGAGGATTGAACCGTGCGCGACTCCGTCGCGCACGGACTTCCCTTCACCCACGAGTACCACCTCCTCGAGCGCGTACTTTTCGGGCTTGCTCTTGTACACGGTGTACTCGTAGTCTGCGAGTATGAGGTTTTCCGCAACGGTACTCCAAAACCATGCTTCACCATACGCATGACACTTTGGAAATGCATCATACGAAAGGGAGAGTGCGATTTTTTCAAACTTCTGCTTTTTTGCGCTCTGCACGATACCGCGCACGAGAGTGCGGAGGGTGCGCGGTGTTACCTTTGCGAGCTTCCCTGCCGGTATTTCAAGCACCTCATTCTTCCCCTCTCGTACTACACGCTCAACTTTTTTTTCAGTGAGTACTACCTGCGTGTGTGATGATGGTATTTTGGGAGCAAGTTTAATTTTCATTCGTTTCATTTTTAGCGAGTAATGTGTCGATACGATTGATGTCTCGTGGGAAGAGTGCCGCCTCTTTTACATTCGCAAGGCCACAGAACTTTGCGGTGAGGCGTTCAAGTCCAAGGCCAATACCACCGTGTGGAGGAATTCCGTGCTTGAAGGCCTGAAGATAGAACTCAAATTTATCAGGGTCAAGGCCTTTTTCCTTGATGCGTTCAATGAGGGTGTTGTAATCATGGACGCGTTGTCCACCCGAGCACATTTCAAGTCCGCGGAAAAGCATGTCGAAACTGCGGGTGAACTCCGGATTCTCTGGATCGACGTGTGTGTAGAATGGTCGCTTTTTTGTCGGGAAGTGTGTGACAAAAATGAAATCAGAACCAAGATGTTCGTGTGCATAGTCACAGAGGAAGCGCTCATCTTCTGGTTCGAGGTCCGGTTCGCGTGTTTTGTCTACCCCAGTTTCTTTGAGAATGAGTGCCTGTGCCTCACGGAGCGTCATGACGGGGAATGTTTCTGGTGCGAGCGGGGCTTCCATGGCGAGGAGTGAGAGGTCTTTTGCGCACTCAGAAGTGACCGCATCAGTTATGGATCGCATAAGTCCGGTGACCATACGGATGACATCGGTGTGGTCGGTAATAAAGCCCATTTCAAGGTCAAGCATCGCGATTTCACTCAGGTGGCGTGTTGTCGCACTCCGCTCCGCACGGAACATCGTTCCCGAGGTAAAGACACGTTCAAAAACACCCACCATCATCTGCTTGTAGAGCTGAGGACTCGTGGCGAGGTACGCGCGTTGGTTGTTGAAATAGTCGACTTGAAACACCTCTGCACCACCCTCGGCATCTCCACCGACAAGCTTTGGAGCTTGAAACTCGGTAAAACCTTGACTGATGAGATACGCACGGTACGCGTTGATGATAGTGTGCTGAACCTTAAAGATTGCTCGTTCGCGTGGTCG
>CAYRMF010000017.1:0-11062 GCA_964425475.1 uncultured Candidatus Saccharibacteria bacterium
TCCGACATTCGATACAACGCATCATCTACCCTCGGTACCTTTAACGTGTTTGACGGTCAAGAACTCCATGTGTGGACAGGAAAGACGATGGAACTCATGGGTTCTTCGACACTCACGGGAAGTGTGCACATTGCCACCTCCTCACAGCTTGTGGGTGGCGCGACGACGACGGTGTTGGGGAATTTCAATAATACGGGAGGGTTTACGGCGAATGGGGCACGGTATTGGAGTCAAGTTCAACCGGGCGGTAATTTTACCAGTATTACATACGGCAACGGACTTTTTGTGGCATTGTCTTCTAGTGGACAAGTCCGAACATCTCCAGATGGAATCAATTGGACTTCTCGTACAGTACCGGCGAATGTATGGCAGGCCGTCACCTACGGTAACGGTAAATTTGTGGCGGTGGCAGATAGTGGTACATACCGTGTCATAACATCTTCTGACGGCATCACATGGGCTACTACCACCGCCTCAGCAGCATACTCATGGGATGGTATTACTTACGGTCTCGGCTCGGGTACCACTACACCACTTTTTGTGGCAGTGGCATGTGGACAATCGAGTTGTCCGGATGGCTTAACAAGCAATCTGGTGATGACTTCCCCAGACGGCATCAACTGGACTACGCGCGCTGCGGCATCGTCGAACCCATGGACATCGGTTACATATGGTAATGGTAAGTTTGTCGCGGTTTCATGGAATGGCACTAATCGAGCCATGACTTCTACGGATGGTGTCACCTGGTCTCCTCAATCAGAACCAGTCTCAAATAACTGGCAGAATGTAACATACGGACTTGGTTTGGGTACTACCACACCGCTCTTTGTGGGGGTCGGGGGGAACGGTTCTACTGGAGGAGCTATTATCACGTCTCCCGACGGTATCAGTTGGACAAATCGTACTCTGCCAAGAGATATTGGAGTGTATGGAGTTACCTACGGCGATGGGCTCATTGTTGCGGTTGGGTACTCTCGATACGCTCTCGTCTCTACAGACGGAGTGAATTGGAAAGATTTCGATATGGGTTACACTGATCTGTACTATGGCGTTGGGTTCGGAAACGGAATGTTCTCAGCGGTGGGGGATAATGGTAATGTCAGTACTTCAAAAACCCTCCTCACCATGAGTAGCACCTCCGCGCAGTCACTCAGTGGTACCCTCACGGGCACCTCGTCCCTCGGCTCGGTGGCATTCACGGGAGTAGGCACCAAGACCTTCAGCAACAACGCATCGACGACCAATTTCACCATCAACACCGGCGCGACCGTGGTCGCGCCGGCGTACCTCACCGTGAGTGGCAATTATAACAACGCGGGTACCTTCACCGCAGGCACTGGTACGACCACTCTCATCGCGGGAGCGACCGCAACCGGTACCATGACGGGCAGTAGTGCCTTCAAAAACATTGAGGTAACCGGTGGCACCGCGACCACCACCTTCAACGCGCCGTTCACCACGACAGGCCACTTTAAGGCGACCGAAGCAAACTCCACCATTAAGTTTGCAAAGAACGCAACGACGACCATGAATACTGCCAACATCCAAGGTACCTCGGGCAACGAAGTGCACCTTCGCTCCACCACCGCAGGCACCCGCTGGGGTATCGAAATTAGTGGCGCATACAATATCTCGTACGCAGATGTGCAGGACAGTAGCGGTTCTACTACTCTTGCTGGGAACATTAACGCCACATCCTCTATTGACTCAGGAAATAATAATCGGTGGACGTTCGGCGCGACAGGAGGTGTATCACTCTCCTCTGCATCCAATCAGTCCTTCTACTACACCCAAGCAACGACCACCATGAGTACCCTCACCGTTACCAATATCTCGGGTACGAACGTCACTGCTGCCAACGACATCCGCATTCGTATCGCGTCTACCACGGTGAATATGAAGTGGGACACCACCGATACCACGGCGACGTTTGGCGGTACGGCGTCCGCGAAGGTAACGAATCCTGTTTCGTTCGAAAACAATGGCACGACGCTCGTCATCCCTGTTTCAAATGACTTTGGCGCGGGCGACACGCTCACCATCGACGGGCTTTCCTTCTCGCAGTTCCTCGGGGTGAATTCTGCTACGGTGGGGCTCAACATGTACCTCGCGGGCGCGAGCGATGCGGTGAGCGATGATGCCGACGACAAGACCATCGCCATAAGCGGACTCTCAACCCTCGCGAATCACACGAACGGGCAGGTGACCGACAACATTAACTCGACGACTGAAGTCGGTATTCCACTCTTCGGGTTCAACCTCGCATCAGCGGGTGAAAACAGCACCATTTCAGGGCTCACGCTACGCCTATCGGGAGTGAATGGTGTGGCAACGGGCGACCTCACCAACTTCGCACTCTACCGTGACAACAACAGCAATGGTACCTACGAGGCGGGTGACACCGCCGTGGGCGGTACGCCCGTCGTCACCATTTCGGGGGAGACCGGTACCGTGACCTTCAGTACTTCATTTGCCGCAACCTCGACCGCAAAGAACTACCTCCTCGTGGGCTCGGTGGACAATATGCGCGTGACCGAGGGCTTCACCGTGAGCTTGAGTGCGACCGACGTCACCATAGCGGGTGATACGACAGGCCTCATGACCCTCACGAGCTCACTCACGAGCGTACAGCACATGAAGGGCGGTGGCGGGGGAAGTACTGCAGGTTCACACGGGGGTATTGGCGGTGCGCCACCTGCGGGTGATGGCACTCGCGGGGGTGGCGGAAGTGGCGGGGGCTCGGGCGGGGTTGACCCCGACAGTGGCACACCGATAGGAAATGAAGACGGCTTCAACGCACCGAGTGGGCAGGGTAGCCCACAGGGCGGATGGACCAATGGAACAAACGTGTACACCTCAAATGGTGTCTACACCACCACAAGTGGTAACGGCGCACGACATACGTACTCAACCTTCAACTTCAATGTGCCGGTGAGCAATACGATAGTGGGAGTCGAGGTGAAGGTGGAGGCGTCGGGCAGTACCGCCGCGGGGACCATCTCGGTGGGACTCTCGTGGAATAACGGTACCAACCTCACCTCACTCAAGACGACGAGCACCTTGGGGCTCACCGATGCAGTATTCCTCCTCGGAGGCCCAGCAGACACCTGGGGTCGCTCATGGAGCGCGTCAGAGTTTGCAAACGGTAGCTTCGCAATCGAAATAACCGGCAACACTTCCGCAAACACACTCTCCGTAGACGCCATACAGACAAAAGTCTACCACCAAGCATCAGGAGGAGGTGGCGGGGGAGGCGGGGCGATATAGGTATTATTTATAGGAACAGATTTTGAACAATAAGGACGACGTCGGACGTCGAACATGCATACACAAAAACGAGGACATCGGATGTCCTCGTTTTTGTTTTGATATGATGGCCGACATCGTAAGTCGACCATTTTGAATTTGAACTGTGTTACGAAATAAAGTCAGTGATTACTTCTGTGAGTTTTTTGTAGGTAGTCGCCTCAAGCGTACCTATCTGTCCGAGCGAGAGGGCGGTATCGAGGGTGGCAATTTTGGTATAGCGGATGTACGAAGTGGCTTTGAGCCCATTTTCTTTTGTGGCGGTAACTTCAAGATACACAGCATCCTTCGGCTTAATACTGGTGATAAATACCACTATTGCATCAATACGATCACAACCAATCACCACACAGGGTCGCAGTTTACTACTTGTAGTATCGGTAAACGGGAAGGGGATTAAGTGAATCTCGCCTTTTGTGATTGTGGGATGTTTCCGCTTCATGGAAATATGCTACTTTCGAATAACATCAGATGGTGCATAGAGCTCTGGCTCATCGTGAAGAAAATCAAAACTTGAGGAATAGGTATTTACATTGGTGATGTCAGATACATCCTTGCGGTAATGACTGGGGAACTTTATGAGCACGGCTTCAGGGGTGTTCCTTCGCCCAATAATAAAAGCAGTATCATGTTCCTTGAGCTCCGCAATAAACTGCGGAAGGAGGTTGCGTGCCTTGCTTGTGGAGATGATGTTCATATGCGTATAGTATCAGAAATTCTCATTTTGTGCAATTTGTACAAAACAATGCATGTTCGACGTCCGACGTCGAACATGTTCACAAAAATTAGGACATCCGATGTCCTAATTTTTGTCGTGATATGATGGTCGACTTACGATGTCGACCATTTAGGGCATTTAGGGGGTGGGCGCTTCATGCTCGGGGGTTTTGGCGAGGGACTTGATGCGGTCGATGACGACGGTTGGCTCTTCGTTCCGCATCGAGAGCTTGCCCTGCACAGCAACACAGGAGCCAACGACAAAGAGGTTGTGGTGTGTCTTGTACGTCTCTGGGAATGCGACGATTTCGATACTCTCCTGCCCATCGCCTATGGTGATGAAGCCCATCTTGTCGCCCTTCTTGGTGAGGATTTCATGCACACCCTCCACCATGCCCGCGGTGACGACGGGGATACCGTTTCGGGTCTCTCTCTTGATGGCGCCAATCTTGGGACGTTTCTCTATCTCAGCACGGAATGCGTCGAGGGGGTGCCCCGAGACGTACACGCCGAGGAGCTCTTTTTCCCAGAGGAGCTTCTGCTCCTTCGTTGCGACTTCCGCAGGCGCGAGTGAGAGCGTGTGCACCGAAGAGTCACCGAGACCGCCAAAGAGTGAGTCCTGCGCCGATTCTCTCCGCGCGCTGTGCTCTTTGTGGTAGGCGAGGAGCGTGTCGATGTTGCCGAGCATCTGCCCGCGCTCATGGAAGCGGTCGAATGACCCCGACATGATGAGCGCCTCGAGGGATTTCTTGTTGAGGTTTTTTGAGGTGACGCGCGTGAGGAAATCTTGGAGAGACGCGTACGCGCCGTGTTCTTTTCGCTCCTCAATGATTGATTCGGAAATACCTTCACCGAAGTTCTTTATTGTTGTCAATCCAAATCTAATCTTGGGAGACACACCCGCATGTGCAGGTACGACCGAGAACGGCGCAAAACTTTCATTGATGTCGGGCGGGAGTACCTCGATACCCATGCGCACGCACTCTTGAATGATTTCGGCAATCTTCTCGGTGTCACCCGCATCGGCGGTGAGGACCGCGGACATGTACTCCTCGGGGTAGTTGGCTTTCATGTATGCGGTCTGGTATGCCACACGGCCGTAGCTCGCGGCATGGGCCTTGTTGAACCCGTACGCGGCGAATGGCTCAATGAGTTTCCAGAGTTTGTCTGCGAGCGAGCTACTCAATTTTCCATATTCGACAAAACCTTTCAAAAGTTTTTCTTTTTCCGCCTCCATCACCGCGGGGATTTTCTTTCCCATTGCCTTCCTCAGCATATCGGCTTCGAGCCACGAGTAGCCAGCGAGCTCGCGCGCAATCATCATGACGTCATCCTGATAGGTAATCACCCCGTAGGAACGGTCGAGGATTGTCTCAAGGCGCGGGTCGAGGTACGAGATGAGATTGGCGTTGTGCTTGCGCTCAATGTACTGCGGAATGGACTCCATGGGCCCTGGACGGTAGAGCGCGACCATCGCGTTGATGTCGTGGATGGTCGAGGGGCGCAGTTGCTTCAGGAATGCGGTCATGCCACTTCCGTTGAGCTGGAAGAGTCCCATCGTCTCACCGCGCGCGAGCATCTCGAAGGTCTTCACATCGTCGACGGGGATGTTCTCAATGTCGACCGCAATCTTGCGAATTTTCTCGACGCGCTTCACCGCATCGGCGAGTATGGAGAGGTTTTTGATGCCGAGGAAGTCAAACTTGAGGAGGCCCACACCATCTTCTCCCACCGAGTGCATCTCGTACTGGGTGATGAGTTTCCCGGTCTTTGGGTCGGGCTGGACGGGGACGAATTCGGTGAGCGGGAGCGGTGCAATAACGACACCCGCGGCGTGCACGCCGACATGGCGCACGCGTCCCTCAATCTGTCGCGCCAAATCAATCACCTCTTTTGTTTCAGGATCTTTTGTGTAGAGTGTTTTGAGGTCGGGCTCTACCTCCATTGCGTTCTCAATGGTCATCGGGAAGCCCTGGCTCCCCATTGGGATGAGCTTTGCGATGCGGTCGCCCACGGCGTACGGGTGACCGAGTGCGCGCGCGACGTCGCGCACGGCAGCACGCGCCATCATGGTACCGAAGGTACCAATCTGCGCGACGTTGTTTTCACCGTACTTCGCGCGCGCGTACGCGATAATTTCATCGCGCCTATTGTCGGCGAAGTCCATGTCGATATCGGGAGCGGAGGGACGCTCGGGATTGAGGAAGCGCTCAAAGGGAAGTTTGTACTCGAGTGGATTTACATTCGTGATACCGAGCGCGTAGGTAGTGAGTGAGCCCGCGACCGAGCCTCGAATGGTGGTGAGGATTTTGCGCTCGCGCGCTTCGCGAATGAGGTCGCCCACCACGAGGAAGTACTTTGCGTACCCTTTCATCTTGATAACGCCGAGCTCGTAGTCGAGACGCTCTTTTACCTTTGCATCTCCGAGGGAAAGACCACGCCACTCAAGACCCTCGTACGCCATGTCGTGCAGTTCGGCGTCTGGCTCTTTGCCACTCTTGATGGCGTACTCAGGAAAGTACCACGTCGCACCAGGGGTCATAGTGACGGTGCACTCCTCTGCGATTTTTACCGTATTGGCGAGGGCTTCTCTTTCTACCGCAGTCGCAAAGAGTTCTTGTGCTCGTTCTTGTGAGATGAACGAGAAGTTCGGTGCGAGTTCGCCTTTGGCGTCTTGTGTCTCTACGATGCCCCCCGATTGAATCTTGAGCATAGTCTCACGCGCGAGATAATCACTCTGTTCGAGGTAGTACACGTCGTGCGAAGCGACGAGGGGTGTGCTCGTCTTCACCGCGAGCGCCATGATACTTTTTTGGAGTGCTTCATGACCGTCTATTTCGGGATGGTGGGTGATTTCGAGGTAGCAGTCGTCTCCGAAGAGTCTCTTGTACCAATCGAGCGTCGACTCTGCTTCTTCTCCAAAACTGTTTTTGAGGGAGAGGACCGGCTCGCCACTGAATGAGGGGATGATGCACACGAGGTCTTTGTGGAGCTCTTCAATGAGCGCGTGGTCGACGCGGGGTTTGTAGTAGAAACCGTTCACGTACGACTCGGTGACCATCTTGATGAGGTTTTTGTACCCGTCGTTGTTTTTTGCGAGAAAGACGACCCGCCCGCGTGGCTTGTCGATGCCCGCATCTTTGTCGAAGCGGGTACGTGGCGCGAGGTACGCATCGAGACCGATGATGGGCTTCACACCCTCCTTGGTACACGCTTTGTAGAAATTGATTGCGCCATAGAGGCCTCCGCTGTCGGTCAAGGCGAGAGCAGACATGCCGTCGCGCTTCGCGCGCTGTGCCAATTCCTTTGGAGTGGGGAGCGCATTGAGGAGGGAATAGTGCGAGTGCACGTGGAGGTGAATGAAGTTTGGTTTTGAAGTCTCGCTCATGATTTTAAAAATATTTGAAAGGAATCTTCTTTTTCGGTATCAACTTTGTATGGGCACGCATAAGCCCCAAAATTAAAATCGAAAGATTTTAATTTTGGGGCTTTGCTCTACTCGTCGCTGTTGTGCGACTCCGTAAGGCCCCTAAAAAGTTATACCTCAACGAAGATTTCAAAACATATTGTATAGTAGATAAGTGAAAAAGCGAATTACACATATTGTTGGAGTCGATGAGGCAGGTGAGACAGTCCGGGGGACTGTCGCAAGAGGTTGTCGATATTTTGAAAAAATATCATACAACCTGAACAGTTCCTGTAAGGTGAGACAGTCCGGGGGACTGTCGCAAGACTTTGAGCAGTTTTTGCGAAAAGTGTACAGCTCCTGTAAGGAGGAGGACCTTCGAAAATAGTATGCAAAAAATCAAGCATGTCATTGGAGTCGATGAGGCTGGACGCGGTCCATTAGCCGGTCCTGTGGCGGTGGGGATGGTGGTGGTGCCGGCGGATTTTGATTGGACACTGATTCCTGGGGTGGGGGATTCGAAGCAGGTGTCGGCGGAAAATCGCGAAGCGATTTTCCGCCGTACCCGCGCGCTCGCGCGCGCGGGTACACTCGCGTACACTGTCTCACTCGTTGGCGCATCGACAATCGACCGCATCGGCATCACGAAAGCAGTCGCGCTCGGTATCGAACGCTGTTTTTTAAAATTGAAACCCGACCCACTCCATACGAAAGTGCTTCTCGATGGGCTCCTCCACGCACCCCCTCCGTTTGTGTATCAAGAAACTATTGTGAAGGGAGACGCGAAAGAGAAAGTAATAGGGCTCGCATCTATATGTGCGAAGGTCACGCGCGACTCGCATATGGTGCGCGTCGCGCGTGACCATCCTCAGTACCACTTCGACATCCACAAGGGGTACGGCACAAAAATGCACAGCGACGCAATCCATGCACACGGCCTCGCAAAAATTCATCGTCGTTCGTTCACGAAACGGTTTCAGTAGGGCAGACGGGAATCTACCGAGGGGTCATAGACTGTATATAGTTTGCGTGTTATAGTGAGTGCAGACAATATGAGCACAGGAGAAGCAAATGGACACTCTGAACACTGAGATTGATGTTTCAACTATACTGAAAATAGCAAAGGAGATTGCGGGGCATGTGGTTCGTTCACTGCGCAAATCTCTCCCCGGTATTACGGCTACACCTTCGTTTTCTCGCCCCGGATTTATTGACATCAAGTTTTGTTTGGAAGAACCCAGATCATTCACCGATGCCGATAGAACGGTCGTCCGAGACTTTGTCACGAATCGCAAATTCCTGAAGTATGCCAGAAAGAAGCTCGGCTGGAAGAAGGTGCGAGTGACTACGTGTTCTCGTAATAGAGACAAACACACATACATGTGGACAATCGAGAATCGTCCGTAGATCTCGATTTTTCGAACAGTATTCTGTGAATTCACAACGATTTGTGGATTTAAAGGCCGCCACGCAGTATGGGCGGTCTTTTCTATTGCGTTTTTGAATACATTTGGTATAGTAGCCCCACTATGGTTATACGAATGCGACATACACGCGCCCATTCAGCAAATAGGCGCTCACACCACGCGATTAAGGAGGAGACACTTTCTTCTTGCTCACACTGTGGTGCTTCACGACGACCACATCACATGTGCCTTACGTGTGGATATTATAATGGCCGACAAGTAGTAGACCTTACTGCTGAAAAAGCAAAGCGTGAAGCGCGTATTAAGTCGAAGGATGAGCGCATTAAAAACGAGCTCGGTTCTTCACAAGAGACCCCAACTCCAAAAGAAGCAATCACCGAAGAGAAGAAAGTTTAATAATATAGACATCGACAAAATCCACAGCGCCCCCAGATACGGGGGCGTTTCTGTACAAAAGTCTGATACACTAGAGTGCAGTACCAGTTCATTAGTTTTTTATGGCAAATCGGCATCTTTCACGTTCAATCGTTCTTCAGTCACTCTTTGAGTGGGATTTAAATAGTATCGAAAAAAGCATGATGTCTGAGACACTCATGCGCAATGTAGAAGAATTTGCACCTAATAAGTCGGACACTCCGTTCATGGAGAAGCTCCTTGATGGTGTACTGCAAAAGCAACCAGAGCTCGATCTCATTATTGAGAAGGCAGCACCCGAATGGCCGATAGACAGAATTGCCCCCGTCGACCGCAACATTCTTCGACTCGGACTGTATGAGCTTCTTTTTTCAGACAGAAATGAGGTACCCGCAAAAGTCGCTATCAATGAGGCCATAGAGCTCGCAAAGCAGTTTGGTGGTGAAAACTCATCACGTTTCGTAAACGGCGTGCTCGGGGCTGTCTACAAAGAAATTGGCGAGCCAGGAAAGGAAGAGGTTTCAAAAAATAAGAAAAAGAAAGACGTCCCCTTTGAAGAAATGGAAATTGAGCGTCTTGCAGGCGCTGTTGTGTATGCAATACATGAAGGCACAATGTACCTTGCGCTCGTGCATGACATCTTCGGGCACTGGACGCTCTCAAAGGGAAAAATTGAAGAAGGTGAAGATTTGGAAATGGGAGCAGCACGAGCACTGAAAAGCGAAATAGGACTCATTATTGAAGTAGAGACAGAGCTTGGAAAGAATGAATACGTGGCTTCCCATCCCGAAAAAGGGAAAATCCGCAAACAAGTGATTTATTTCCTCGCCCGTGCACCGTATGAAAATCTTACGCTCGAGCAAAAGGGTGGACTCGATGCAG
Source organism: uncultured Candidatus Saccharibacteria bacterium (assembly GCA_964425475.1). Taxonomy (GTDB): domain Bacteria; phylum Patescibacteriota; class Minisyncoccia; order Phycocordibacterales; family UBA918; genus Damh-18. Next base: position 10,153 of record CAYRMF010000017.1, read on the forward strand.
CACAGTGGTTTAAGGTCGCCGACATTCTCGACCTCAATTTTTATGAGGATATCTTGCCGATAGTCACTAAAGCAGTGACGGTATTGGTGGGGAGAAAATAGGGAATAGAACATAGAAGATAGAGAATAGAGAATAGAAGATATTGAATAGAGAATAGAAACTATTCCTTTTTTTAGATATTTCTGCTACGCTACGCCCATGACAGATATACATGACATTGATGATGATTTTACGAAACTCGAAGCACAGATAGGTGTTGTCTTTGTTGATAAGATTCATTTGCTTACCGCAGTGACGCACCGCTCATACCTGAATGAACACCGTGATACGCCACAAGATCATAACGAGCGGTATGAGTTTTTGGGCGATGCGGTACTCGAGCTTGTTGTTACCGATTTTCTTTTTCATAAGTACCCCGAGAAGCCCGAGGGAGAACTTACCGCTATTCGTGCGGCACTCGTCAATACAAACTCAATTTCTGAATCAGCAACAAAGCTCAATTTGAATGAATTTCTCTTGCTCTCAAAAGGTGAAGAGAAAGACACGGGTCGCGCTCGGCAATACATTCTCGCGAATACCTTCGAGTCGATCATTGGTGCTCTCTATCTCGACCAAGGATATGATGTTGCAAAAGAGTTTATAGCACGAAATCTTTTTGATAAAACGGAGACCATTGTCGCAAAACGGTTGTGGCAGGATGCGAAGAGTCGTTTTCAGGAACTCTCTCAGGAGCACGTCGGTATCACTCCAAGCTATGTGACACTCACACAAAGTGGACTCGACCATGACCGCATCTTTACGGTCGGTGTTTTTCTGGGAACTGAAAAAATTGCAGAGGGTAAGGGACGCTCAAAACAAGAGGCAGAGCAGGTCGCAGCGGAGGCAGGTGTACAAGCAAAAGGATGGCTCT
>CAYRMF010000017.1:11162-14034 GCA_964425475.1 uncultured Candidatus Saccharibacteria bacterium
GCTCTGAATCTGAGTTGGGTTTTGAAGGTTTCCAAACATACTCAAATTTGATTAACACCCTCGAACTTATTTTAGAAGATACTCATGATAGAATACACACATGAGATTTTCATGTGCTCAACGCAAAGGTTTCACACTCGTCGAATTGCTTGTTGCACTTGCAATACTTGCTCTTCTTGTTGCAATAGTTCTTGCGAACATGAATGAAGCCAAGAAAAAAGCACGTGATATGCAACGCATTAGTGACTTACAGCAAATAGCGGTCGGGGCACGCATGTATCGAGATTTTTTCTCAACGTCAACATTACCATCGGTACCATCGGGTGAAATTTTTGGTGATGGTGCTGGTTTTGATACTGTACTCACACCCTATCTCCCCGCGACAATAAAAGACCCAATCAACTCAGGTACTACTCGTTACTATTACAACAGTGTATACACGTGTAATAGTAGTACAAGTACGGTCGTTATTGCGCTCACCATGGAGCGCTCAGGTAATGGAAATATGGCAAGTGTCTGTGGTGCTGGGCCGTATGGTGCAGTCGCATCAGGGGCAACACCGACGGCGTCCTCGTACGTCATTATTTTGAAGTAGCTGTATGTACCTCAAAGAGCTCACCATAAACGGATTCAAATCATTCGCACGTAAAGGTGAGCTTGTCTTCACAACGCCAATTACCGCAATTGTGGGCCCCAATGGCTCAGGAAAATCAAACGTCGCTGAGGCGTTTCGTTTTGTGCTCGGTGAGCAATCCATTAAGTCACTCCGTGGCAAGAAAGGTGAAGACCTCATCTTCAATGGTTCTGAGAGTGTCTCGCGTGCCAACCGTGCGTCCGTCACCATTACCCTCCTCAACCCACTCAAAAATGGCACGCGCGTCTTCCCGCTCGATTTTGATGAGATTACCGTGGAGCGTGTTGTCAATCGCGATGGGACCAATGAATACAGTATCAATGATTCAAAAGTGCGACTCAAAGACGTACAAGAACTTCTTGCTTCAGCAAATATAGGTCCAACGGGACACCACATCATTTCTCAAGGTGAGGCAGACCGCATACTCTCGGCAACTTCGAAAGAGCGAAGGGAGATGATTGAGGATGCGCTCGGGCTCAAGATTTTTCAATTCAAAAAAGCAGAGAGTGAACGCAAACTGAAGAAGACTCGCGAAAATATTATGCAGGTAGAATCACTTCGCAGAGAGGTTGCGCCGCACCTCAAATTCCTTGAGCGACAGATAAAGAAAATTGAACGTTCGCTCGCACTCCAAGAAGAGCTCAAAGAAGTGTATGCAACGTATCTGAAGCGTGAAGATACGTACATCGCATTTCACCATGACCGCTTTACTGAAATGCGTCGTGTACCCATTGCACAAAGAGAGACACTTCAGGCAGAACTTGTGCGTGCAAAAGAGAAGCTTGCGACGCGCGAAGATGATTCGACGAAGTCAGCGCTCATCGATCTTGAAGCTCGTATACGTACAGCGCGTACAGCACGGCAGGAAACAACCCGCATTCTTGGGCAACTTGAAGGGCAGATACTTTTCATCGAACGTCAGATAGCTGAAGCAGAGCGTCGCAAAGAGGACACGCACCATGATCCCGTTCCGCGTGATAGCTTTGAACACGCTCTTTCGGAGGCAGAAACAGTGATGGAGAGCATGCGTGATGAAAACACGGCAGAGAAGGTGTTTCAGAGTCTCAGTGCAATCATCAAGATATTCAGGGGACTTCTCACGCACACAGAGAATGTAACCCCTCCTGAGTCTGCGCGCGAAGCACTACAAAAGGAATTGCACACTCTCGAAGAGACACGCAGAGAGGCAGAAGAGAAGGTGGCTACCATGAGTGCCAATGAAGATAGTCTCAATGATGAGTACAATGCGCAGAAGCGCGCTATTGAGTCTGAGGCGAGTGAGAGCCGAGACGCAGAGCGCGAAATATTCCGCATTATGAACGAACAGCGTGAGGTAGAAAAGACCATCGATACTATTGACCGTGAGCTCGGTGTTCTTGAACGCGATCGACAAGAGTTTAAGAATGAGTTGCAGGAAGCGGTGTCGCTCCTCGGACGTGCGGCGAGCATGTACTTTGAGTACACAGTACGCGATGAACAGGGTGTTGATGTACCCCATGAGCAGATTGTGCATGAGGATCGCACACAACAGCGCGCTCGCAAACACGAGCTCGAACGCATGAAGATTCGTCTTGAAGAACTCGGTATAGGTTCAAATGAAGATGTGCTCAAAGAGTACAAGGAGGTAAAAGAACGTGATGAATTTTTGGTACACGAAGTCGCCGACCTCACCGAATCAGTTGCAAAACTCGAAACGCTCATTGCTGAACTGACGAATGATCTCAACACACAGTTTGTATCAGGTATCGAGAAAATCGGCGCCGAATTCAATACATTCTTCACGCTCATGTTTGGAGGAGGTTCTGCCAATTTGCTCCGCATTAAGCCAAAAGTTTCAAAGAAGGCAGAGGAGGATATGGAAGACGGTGTTATTGAAGAGGAGGTAGAAGAGACTGAAGAGGGAATTGAGATAGATGTGAAACTTCCGAACAAGAAAGTGCGTGGGCTCGAAATGCTCTCCGGAGGTGAGCGCGCACTCACCTCAATCGCGCTCATCTTTGCGATGAGTCAGGTGAATCCACCACTCTTTGTGATACTCGACGAAACCGATGCGGCACTCGATGAGGCAAACAGCCGACGCTACGGCGATATGATATCTGCACTCGCACAGAAGTCACAGTTGATTCTCATCACACACAACCGCGAGACGATGGGACGCGCCGGCGTCCTCTACGGCGTCACCATGGCGGGCGACGGCATGTCGAAGCTCCTCTCAGTAAAGTTCGACGAAGCCGTCGC
>CAYRMF010000017.1:14134-20063 GCA_964425475.1 uncultured Candidatus Saccharibacteria bacterium
TGGCGGGCGACGGCATGTCGAAGCTCCTCTCAGTAAAGTTCGACGAAGCCGTCGCGGTGGCGAAGTAATAAGTATGAGTAGTGAAATAAAAGTATATCGAAGTATTCCACGCCTCTTGGCGACAATACTAAGGTGTGCTTCTTTTCGTTTACTGGTTTCAGTGCTCGCGACTGCTCTTTGTGTTTATTTTTTAACCTTATCAAGTGAATTACAATTCAATGGCATTCAAATATTTTTTTTATTCTTATTTGTGAGTGCTATTTTATTAATAAAAACAATATTAGTTTTATTAAAAAGTTTGTTTCAGCGTAGTCCAACATTAATTATTAATTCTGAATTCATACATTTTAATTTCACCCACATGCCACAATTTAGTATTGCTGTGCGAGATATCGAATTAATAGAAAAAGTAAGTTTGATTCCAAGTGGTGAATTGTCAAAAGCATTTATCTCTGAGGGTTTACTCATTACTTTATATAATTCTGATTACGCCATGTACCTAAATACGATGAGTGAATATAATTGTGAATTAGAATTTGATAATTTTAGTGGAGATGATTACCAGACCAAGCACTTACTTATTCCCGACATATTTTACGCAGCAAAAACCGAACACCTTATTAAAAAAATGAATGCAGTTGGTGTACATCAGACAATACCACCCTCCATTTTAAAATAGTAAGCCCAGTTTTCTAAATTAGGACATCCGATGTCTTAATTTGGGAAGTAGTTCCCATGTTTTAATTTTCGTGGTATAAGTCAATTTAGGAAGTGTCTGTTTTTTTGTTGTGTATTTAGGATAGTTTTTGTCGCTACTTGAAAGGAGATTTTTGTGACTACGGTCAATGAAACACTGCGTGGTATTGCACAAGAGCACCCCTGGGCGCTTTCGATCCTTGGACATGTCGACGAAGCATACGAAGTGCGAGAAGGAATACTCTCCGTGGATGATTTGCAGAAGTTGTGGTGCGGAGAAATCCAATACAAGAAAGAGGGTGTCGCGAAGAAGAAATGGTTTATCAGGATATTCCTTGTCACCAAAGCGAGAAGGGTGATTGAAATAACGAACGAGGAGCTGAAAACGAAACCCTGGAGGCCGTGGCATTGGTTGTTTAGACGGACTGAATCGCGTGACTGGTACCAGTACCTCGGTGAAACGTTACTGCTCGATACGTATAGCAGTATTCAAATTGAAAAGGTTATTGTGTTCGACCATGGTCCCAAACATTACAGCGAACCACGACTCACCTTCTATTCGTTACCGGAAGGACGCACAATGCGCGAATTTCTGAACGAGTATTTTGAAGCGAATCGTCAAAAAATACCCGAGTCTGGAATGGCCGGAGTGAAGGATGATAAGCCAAGTGGCGCTCATGGGTCAGGGCTTCTCGCGTGATCTTGAAAACCCGCCACCGGCGGGTTTTGTTTTTGGGAAGATATAAAAAGGGCCGGTGAAACGCGAAGCGTTTCACCGGCTTATTCTTTTACCCGCTCAAGGCGAAGGTACTTTGACCTTTAGTCCGAGTATCCCGTGTCCTCGTATCGCTTGTTCGATAGAGTTACCGTCTGTCTCCGAAGAAAAGGTACCAACGTACTCCTCGATGTATCGTGTGTCCACGGGTCGTGCAATTCTTGATTCGTATGCAACGTGTATATCTGGAAATTTTTCCTTCATGTACCCGAAGAACATATTGATTTTATGGGGAATTCCTAAAAGCCTGATTTTGAGTTTGGCCACAATCTACTCCTCACAAAATGGTTATTTGATGAGTGGCGCACCCTGTTAGTGAAGCATTGTAAGTGATGCGTCGCGCTCTTTATACTTATTGCAAATACACGCAAATGCATGAGGTGAAATTAGAGTTGGGGCTTCAAAAGTTGCCGTGAAGAAACACCCATCATCACTCTCTATGCATAACCACTCAATGATGTGGACACCACAACAGAGGTCGAGAAGCCAGTGTGTGAATCTTTCTTTTCTCATTTCGGTAAGCACAGGAGTTGTATTATCTCCATGCGACGGAAGTAAAAGAATATAGCGTGCCATGATTTTCCCCTAAGGACTGTCTGCATTCAGCATGATACCTAGAGTGCTTTTTGTAAAGCGGGTGTATTAGTCCACCACTCATGGCACTCCCGCTCTTTTAATAAATAAAAGACCCGATGTCCGCGTAGCGAACATCGGGGGCGTTTCATTTTTTTCATGGATATCTTTCTCACGTTAGTGCAGATATCCGAATATGCCGTACCCGTTATCTTCACACCCTCCGCATGAGATGTATAACCGGAGTATCATCGTTTCCACATCGCATGATGGGGAAGTGAAGGTGGCGAAACACCGTTCGGAATTGCACAAAATCGTCTGAATGTGACACAGTGGGCACTCGCGCAACTCATCCGCAAACGCACTCACTATTTCCGGATGATTGTGGCTTACCACGTCGACCGCGAAAACTTTTCCGTCTTTTTGCATGACACGCTCCTTACGAACAATCCGTCTTTTATTATACCACAGATATTATTAATAAGCAAACCATGAAGGGGAGAGAATATTCAGGTTGTTTTTTCAAATAGATTATAGAATACGTTGAAGATTATTACACTATCCCAGATAACCCCAAATATTCACTGCGGTGCCTTTGCAAACGTTTCCTTGTTTTCGAAGCCTATACCCGCTCTCTACTTTTCGAAACAGAAACGTTTGCGAGTAATTATTGAGGAGAATCATTACACACCAACTCAAAATCAAGCACACGCTCTTCCATGTCGGCTCGGGTGAGCTTGACGCGTACTTCGCCACCGAGGGTGTAGGTTTTCCCCGTGCGGTTGCCTTTGATGCGGTACTTGGTCGCCTCATGCGTGAAGAAGTCACCCTTGATGCTTGAGAGACGAATCATACCCTCACAACGAGAGATTTTGTCTTCCACATACATACCCCAATCGGTCACACCGGTGATGATGCCGTCAAATTCTTGTCCCACTTTGTCGAGCATGTATTCAACCTGCTTAAACTTGATAGAGTCGCGCTCAGCGGTGACTGCAGACATTTCACGCTCTGAAGACTGGATGGAGAGCTTCTCATACTTCGCGAGCTCGCGCCCCTGAATCATCCCGCCGTCGAGGTGCTTGCGTAAGAGCCGGTGCGACATGAGGTCTGGGTACCGACGAATCGGTGAGGTGAAGTGCGTGTAGAATTTGAACGCGAGACCAAAGTGCCCAATGTTTTTTGTCGTGTAGACTGCCTTTGCCATTGAGCGAATAGTTGCCGTCTTGATGAGATTTTCTTCTGGTGTACCCTCAATGGATTTGAGGAGTGTGTTGATGTCTTTTGCTTGAATGACACCTTTCTTCGTTTCAAATTCGTGGCCAAGTGCGCGAAGGAAGATGCCGAGCGATTCAATTTTTTCTGGATTGGGAACATCGTGCACGCGGTAGACGAATGCTGCGTCGCGCCCCTGCTTTTTGGTGTGCGCGTAGACGAACTCCGCGACGCGACGATTGGCGAGGAGCATGTAGTCCTCAATCATGAGCATGGTCTCGGTGCGCACCTTTGTGTACACCCGAATGGGCTTCCCGTTTGCATCGAGCTCAAAGCGCACCTCGGGCTGGTCGAAGGCAATGGCACCGTCCTGAAAACGTTGCTTTCGTAATATGCGTCCCATGTCCATGAGTGTACGCAATTCTTCGTGCATAGTGCCTTCGTCCTTGTCGAGCACCTCCTGTGCCTCCTCGTAGCTAAAGCGCTTGTTACTGTGGATGATGGTCTGTCCAAACCACTCGTTGTGAATAGTTCCCTCCTTGTCCATTTCAAAAACTGCAGAGAACGAGAGTCGGTCCTCATTGGGGCGAAGCGAGCAGAGGTCATTGCTGAGCACCTCAGGGAGCATCGGAATGACGCGGTCGACGAGGTAAATGGAGGTACCACGCTCCTGTGCTTCTTTGTCGATGGTGTCCTCCTCGCGAACGTAGTGCGAGACGTCAGCGATGTGAATTCCCACTTCGTAATTCCCGTTCGGTAAAACGTCCAGTGAGATAGCATCATCAAAGTCCTTGGCATCGACGGGGTCAATGGTGCAGGTGGTCCGGTCGCGCATATCCCGTCGCGTTGGATGTTGTCCCAGAGTTGCAGAAACTGCATCTGCAAAAATTTGCTCTTTACGGTCGTAAAGTTCTTGTCCCGCTTTTGCGATTGGCTCTGAGAAATTTTCTGAAAAACCACCGCCACGAATAATCGCCTGCATCTCTGTCTCGTGGTCGCCCGCTGGCCCGAGGACTTCGGTAATGGTGCCGATGGGGTCCGTGAGCGGACTTTTCCAAGTGTCGATTTTTACAACCACTTTCATACCCTCATGCGTTGCTGTTGCTCCGGGTAACTGCGGATGAATGTGGATACGCTTGCTGTCAGGAATGAGCTGGTAGCTACCATTCTTTTTTTGTACCAGACCAACGAATTCATGATGGCGTGGGGTGACCACATGGAGCACCGCTCCTTCTTGGCGCTTGCCGGTGACCTTCGGTTTGAGCTCAATTTCGACAATGTCGCCGTCGAGCGCGAAGGAGAGTGCTTCGGGAGGGATGACAATATCTTCATCATAACCGGGCACGGTGACGTAGCCGGTGCTTTTTCCGCGAACCATAATAACCCCCTCATATGTAGTCGTATTTCTTTCCATGTGGTGTTGAGTGTATCATGATGGTCATGCAATCGCTATATGAGCCATGGCGGAGTACTTGACCTTATGTGTCAGTTCTGCTATTGTTCTTCGCACCATGTTAAAGATGCGTTTACAACGAATTGGGCGAAAAAATAATCCTTCATACCGGATTGTTGTTACTGATTCACGAAATGCCCCTTCACGCGGGCGACATGTTGATTATGTTGGTTCATACGACCCACTCCTTGGGCGCGTACAGATTGATGCAGAAAAAGCAAAGCACTGGCTCAGTAATGGCGTACAGCCTTCAGATACAGTGTACAACTTCCTCATTTCAGAAAAGATACTTGAAGGAAAGAAAAGGAATGCACTTTCCAAAAAATCACCAATTATCGATGAAGCAAAATTGAAAGCAGAAGCAGAAGCCAAAGCAAAGGCAGAAGCAGAAGCAGAAGCAAAGGCAAAGGCAAAGGCAGAAGCAGAAGAGGCACATGCGGTTACAGAAGCTCCAGTAGAAGAACCGGTTGCCGCATAAAAGTTGCATTACATCGAATTTTATACACGCACATACGATTATCCGTATGTGCGTGTATTGACGTATGGCAACTACCTGTTACCATTCTTATTAGTACGTTCCTGATAACGAACGTAGATGGACGCTTAACAGAGTAAGTTCTCAATTCATAATCATATGGAGTCAGATCAGCAATTTCTTGAACAGGTGGTAAAGGCACTTGTGGACCACCCAGAAACCGTAAAGATTAACCGAACCGTTGATGAGATGGGCGTGCTCCTCACCCTCGATGTGCATGCAGAAGATATGGGGAAGATTATTGGACGTTCAGGTAACACCGCAAAGGCAATTCGTACGCTCCTTCGCGTTGTGGGTATGAAGAATGACGCTCGTGTCAATCTCAAAATTAATGAACCAGAAGGTGGTACTCGCAGTGCTCAGTCAGCAGTTGCAACAGATATGAGTGCGGTAGATGGTGGTGCTGATGACGCACCGATGGCGCCTAAGTCTTTGGATGAAGCTATAGATGGCTTACGCATCTAATAAAAAAGCACCCTCTACGGGTGCTTTTTTGATGCGTAAGAGCCGGAGCGATGTTTCTGTCTCTTCCCAGAGACAGAAACCGCGAGGCCGGGGTGAGAAAGTGTGGGACACTTTCGCAAGACCTTGAGCAGTCTTTGCGAAAGATGTACCGCTTCTGTAAGAAGGAAGTGCTTAGTATAAATAGTAATGAAATTACTATTTTACTTAGCAACTTGAC
>CAYRMF010000018.1:0-18733 GCA_964425475.1 uncultured Candidatus Saccharibacteria bacterium
CCACGGGGCAAAGCCCCGTGGCATTCTGGACGAACTAGTAAAGGTCGTTTATACGTTTTAATCTTTTAATGCGTATGTCACTTATTAAATGGGAACCATTCGATGAGTTCGATCGTTTTCTCCACGATGTACCAAATCTTCCTTCACTCCGCATGCAAGGCGCTGGGTTTGACCTCGCTGCTGATGTGTATGAGGATGCTGGCAACATCGTCGCTGAGATGAATCTCCCTGGGCTTCAAGGAGAAGACATCGACGTCGAAGTAGAGGACAACCACCTCCGTGTTGCCGGAAGGCGTGAGGAGGTGAATGAGAAGAAAGAAAAGAACCATTACACAAAAGAGATTCGCCGTGGCTCATTTGAGCGAATCATCCCGCTCCCTGCACCAGTACGACAGGGTGAGGTAAAGGCACTCTACAAGGATGGAGTGCTCAAGGTCACCATGCCAAAGCGTGAAGAGAGTAGCGAAAATCGTGTGAAGGTCGTCGTGGAATAATCCGGCGCGAAAATAGGTGGCAAAAGCCACCTTTTTTGCGCCTGATTATTCCCGTTTCTCACTATGCAAAAACAATTAAAACGGACATAATGATGAATGTATGAAAGACATCACTGTTTCAGAGTTTAGAGAGGTACTACTTCGTGACGCACATAATGCCACTGTTGATTTTATCAATGTCTGTTCTCCTGCTGAGTACAAGGAAAAAAGTATTCAGGGTGTGCGGAGTGTGCCACTTGATACGCTTCAAAACCATCTCACTGAATTTAAAGATAAGAAAACAATCTACATCCATTGCCGAAGTGGTGCACGGAGTCATCACGCAACCGAAATATTGAGCAACCTCGGTATTTCTGCAGAACTCATCAATGTGGACGGTGGCATCATTGCATGGGAAAAGGCGGGGTACCCAACACACAAATCGGTAAAGCGCCTCCCCATTATGCGACAGGTGATGCTCACTGCTGGTTTTTTTGTAACTCTCGGAATAGTACTCTCACTCACGGTAAGCCCACCATTCATCTATCTTTCCCTCTTTGTGGGATGTGGTCTCATGTTCGCCGGAATCACTGGATGGTGTACTCTCTCATACATCATCGAACGAATGCCCTGGAATAAATAATATTAGCGATTCCATTTCAGAACAACAAAAAAACGATGTGGTCGTTTTTTTGTTATTCAACGGTGTCATTTCCTACGCAAAATCTTCTGGCGTAAATCGTATCGTATCACCTACGCGCAATCCCCCCTCAAGTATCTTTCGTGCAACTCGCTCTTCAATGATATCCTGTATTGCACGACGCATTGGGCGTGCCCCAAACTGTGGGTCATAGCCCTCCTTCATGAGCACATCAATAAGTACATCATCAACAACGAGCTCATACCCCTTGTCCTTGATACGTTTCACAAGCTCACTCAGCATAAATCCTGCAATAGTGCGCTGTTCTTCCTCACCGAGCATCTCGAAGAGCACCACTGCATCAAAGCGGTTCAAAAGCTCAGGACGATATATCTTACGCTCGATAATTGTATTGATGATTGTCTCTTTCTCATCTTCAGGCGTTTTTCCTTCTTGAACAAACTTCCAAATAAGGTCACTCCCCGCATTTGAGGTTGCAATAATAATGGTATTGCGTGCGTTCACCTTCTGTCCATGTGCATCGGTGAAAATACCTTCATCAAAGACCTGTAGAAAAAGGTCGCGCACTGCTCCATCGGATTTTTCAAACTCGTCGAGGAGAAGTACACCATACGGATGCTCACGGAGGGTAGAAGAGAGTGCACCACCTGCTTCCTGTGAACCAATAAGACGAGTGAGTCCGTCTGCGCCACTGAACTCAGACATATCGAAACGCATCATGTGCTCTTCGCTCCCAAAAAAGGTGTACGCGAGTGCCTTTGCTGTTTCAGTCTTCCCCACACCGGTTGAACCGAGGAAGAGAAAAGTACCGATTGGTTTGTCTCTCCCCTGAATACCCGCACGGGCTCGACGCATTGCATTTGCAATGACAGAAATTGCGCGCTCTTGCCCCACAACGCGCTTGTGGAGGACCTCCTCGAGGTGCATGAGTTTATCGCGCTCTGCATCGCGGACCGGTCCTGCGGGAATACCCGTTTTTTCACTCACTGCAATATCAACAAATTCTGCATCAACAATTGTCTGTTTATCCTGTCCAGCTCGTGCAGCGACTTCAGCGAGCAAGCTCACGGCTTTGTCGGGCATAACACCCTCAACAATGTACTGATCTGCACACTCTGCAATACGGACGATAGCTGGATAGGTAAAGTAAAGGTTAAAGGTGTGTTCATGAGTCCACGATGACTCTTCAAGGACCCGAACCGTACTCGAAAGGTCCGGTACTTCAATAAGTACTGGCTCAAAATACTGAAGCAACTGCTGATTAGCTTCGAGTGTTGCGTGGTAGCTCTGCGGGTCAACGGTTGCCACAATTTGCACGTCACGAGAGGTAAGGAACCTCCCCAGAAGGTCGGCAGCGTTCACCTCGAGTGCTGAAACACTATCGAGGAAGGACGTAAAGTTTTCGATGACAACCACCACATTTCCCGCTCGCTCAGTCTGGAGCATGAGGTTGAGAAATGCGGGCTCAAAATCCGCCTTTGAACTATACGTTGCAACAAAAAGATCCGTGTCGAATACCACAATACGTTTTGCAGAAAGTGATGCGATTGAATGTCCTTCCCGAATGCGACGAGCAAATTCGATAAGGATATCCATTTTCCCCACACCCGGCTCACCAATGAGCATGACATTCGCCGCCTTGGTACGTATGAGCGTCGCTTCAATGTGCTCAATGACCTCATTTGCATACGCAGTGTTGCTCAGGAATACTGAGAAAGCGGACGTGGTATTGATGTCGCGCTGAAAACGCTTCATGTTATACGCAGAGCCATAGGAAAGCTCTCTCCCAATACCATTTTTCGTACCAAGATTATCTTTACTCCACCACCGTTGACGTTTCTTGTATACCGCGCGCACCCTCCACACCCACTCATTTGCACCCGAAAAAAGTGCTGGTGTCACGCCATGCCGGAAAAGAAAATCTTTAAACTGAGAGTCATTTGCAAAGATGTACTCGCCGAGATCTTGGAGCGTCAAAAAGTGTCCCAGAGTCAAGGTGAGCGCACTTGTCCCAATACGAGGTCGCGTACCCTGCAAGAATGTTTCAACATCACCATGAGGGACACCCGAGCGAATCATGATTTCATTACCATACGATGAGGTAAGGAATGCTGAGGTTAAATCATCTTCATTCGCCCCACACACGAGTGCAAACTCATGGGTGACTCCTTCGCCTTCGGCCAAATCTTCTCCATATACGGTACTCAAACCGCGAAAATAAAATGTGTTGTAGTATAGCGTAAGGAGAACGAGTACCCCATAAATGCCTGCAATGATGCAGAACGCTCCCGTAAGTGCATGTGCATCTCCCAAGATACTTGTATACGCGAGTGCGCCCACACTGATAGTGTCTTTAACTACATAAAAACAGAGTATTCCAGCGAGTATAAACAAAATAATCGAAAGAATACGCATTAAAAAAGTACGTTGCTTTCGGGGGAGTATCGCATCAAAAGCGAGAGCCGGTGTGTATGCACGAATTTCTGCTGAGACTGTTTTCATGGTACGAGAAGCGTTACACCGTATACAATGCCAAAAATGAGTATAAACGGCAAAAAGAACCATACAGCGAGCAGTGCACCGAGCACGAGAACTCCAATGACAAGCGCAATGAGCCCTACTGCAACAATCACCATACGAATGCAGGCACCGAAGATACGCGATGTCACATTCATGACAAATGCTTCCATAAATGCTTCAACGCTTTTGGGCTTCTCATCATCGGTCATTCGTTTCCATGGGGAAAAGAGCGTACTAATGAGGAGCGGAATTGAAAAGAAATTGGTGATAAACCACATAAAATTAAACCACACGGCTATCAAGTCGAGTATTGCGCGCGAGTAGTACCAAAAAATAAATCCGACTAACAGAAATGGTATTCCCATGTATAGATATTATACCTTACCCATTTTTTCAATGGGTCTTTCTATTAACATGTCTGCGGTAGATAAGATAACCTGCTCCACAAAGTACGAGAAACGCAGTTGCATACTCGATGAGTGATTCTATGCGTACAGAACCAGCAACAAAATGTGTGAGTGCATGTGTACCCACATACCCTGCATAGAGATACACTCCATCACGAACAATAGTACCTAAAAATGCAGAAACGCACACCATCCATACTGGCACGCCGAGGATACCAGCACCCACCGACACAATAACACTCGGCATAATCGGGAGTGCGCGTAGAAGAGTGAGCACAAAGACACCACGCGCGCCCGTACCAACGCGTACGCGGAGCTTCTCAACATCATGCTCACTCACACCAAAATACTTTCCAAAACGACTCACCATAATACCTTCTCCAAAACGCGCCACAAAGTACACAACGAGCGCACCGATCGTCTTCCCCACTGCGCCGATACACGCGAGCACGAAGAGGCCAGAGAGTGCATACCCCTGTACGGTCGCTATGGTCCCCGCGAGAACCATGACAGTTGGCGAGGGAATCGGAGCGACAATTTCCTCAACGATGGATGCCACGAAAACAAACCACTCAAGTGGAAGTGTATGCGAGAACGCAAGAAGCTGTAATTCAAGTTGAGCAAACATAACTATTTGCCACGGCCGTAATACTGCTTCAAGAGTTTGACGTGTTCCTCGTATGTTTTAGTACAGTGAAAACCGCCCTTTTTATCATGAAAGTAAAACATGCAATCGGTTTCAACCGGATTGAGTGCACCGATAATTGCCTCAAGAGATGGGTTTGCTATCGGTGCTGGAGGAAGTCCTTCATTTTTGTAGGTGTTGTACGCGGATGCAAGATATTTGTCCGCGGGAAGCACCCGTGGCCACCATGGCTGACTTGGCTTGCTCCCTTTCGCATACTGAAGTGTTGCGTCTATTTGGAGCTTCATATCGACAAAAAGACGATTCCAGATAACTCCCGAGATGTGGCGCATATCATCAAAATCGCGAGCTTCTCGCTCGAGCAGTGATGCCACGATAAGCGTGTCCTGGAGTGGTACAACCATTTCAATCTCAGGTGTGTACCGACTCAATACTTCCGCGTCAAAACGTTCTGCAACAAGCTGTGCAACGTACTCGGGGGATGCATCAACCGCAACATTGTAGGCTCCGGGGAACATCTTGCCTTCTTCAATGACGGGAGACGTTTTTTGGAGTGTCGAGAGAAAAGTTTCACGATCTGCACTCGACCATTTTAGAATTTTTGCAAAGTGCTCGACGATTTGCTCCTTTCGCTCTCCCGGTTCGATGACGAGAACGCGCGTCGAGAGCGACGCAAGATTTTGATACCATCCCATGAGTGCAAGTTTACCGAGCACTTTTGAAAACCAAGACGAGTGGACACTGAGAACTCCATCGGTCTTGGGTATTGTCGTCACCACAAATTCCTCAAGTGCTGGATCTTCCGCAATCTCCTTCTTTTCGGGATTCACACTTACGGGGAAAGGTATTATTTCTGGCAAGGAGGTATCTTCAGAGTCACCAGTAGAAGCGGGGTCTGCATAAGAAACAATAATATCGTTCGCCTCACGTACAAAAAAAGACGCACTTATAATAAGTACTCCGACAATCACACCTGTGAGGACAAGTGTTGTTGATACCCATTTCGGTATTTTAGTTCTCATTCCTGCCTGAGTGTTTTTTGTACCCATGTTCGTATATTTCACATTATACCCCCTCCACCGTTCTCCATGCACAGGTGTGAGGCATAACTGCACCGGTATATTCAACGTGAATAATGCCCGTATTTTTCATCTGCTTCACATGAAGAGCGGTAAGGAGAAGTTCGAGAATACCCCATATATGCTTTTTGCACATGTACGATACCATACCATGAATAAATATTGTATGAGAAACCACGACAATCGACTGCTGTTTCCCCACACATGACTCGAGGTATTGTAGCGCACGTTGTGCACGTGCTCTCATTTCAGTTACATTTTCGGCATCCTCAAAGTGCCACTCACTCTCTTTATATTTCCATATAGTAAGAAACGCATACAGAATAGATTTTGGATGGAAATGTGACTTTCCATGAAGCGATGAGGGACGGATTATTTCATAAAAATCCTCATGGATTATCGGTGTGAGTCCAACGCATTCACCGATAATTGTTGCTGTTTCTTTGGCACGTACATATTCACTCGTGATGAGATGATCGGGGTTCATCTCGCGGAGCATCTCGCCGACTTCCCGTGCTTGCTCCTTTCCCTTCTCAGAGAGGAGTGTCGTGGGCGATTGGTGCACATGCGCCCTATTCAGTAACGTTTCACCGTGTCGAACGAAATATATGTGCATACTAACTCTGACAGTGTTCTATGAGTGCAAGCTCGAGTGGTAAGACGGTGATCGCACTCTTCCCAATAAATTCAGATGCAGTAATGAGTCGAAGGATAAGGTGTGAGTTCACCGTGGCTGTCGCTTCCTTTGCTGCGCGAGTGAGCTGTGTTCTCTCTGCATCGCCATACTGTATGAGTAATTGTGAAGATGCATCGGGAGTATAGCGAAGCAGTACAGTGGTACGAACACGTTCAAGCAAAAGACGCATGAAAAACTTCATATCGACACCCGACGTGGATGCCTGTCTCAATGCTTCAAGCCCCTTCTCTGCATCTTTTTCCACAAATGACTCAAACACAGATGCAATAAGCACGGCTTTTGGCGCACCTACAATAGTCGCTACTTCATCGGGAGTGAGTGCAGTGTCACCAGACGCCATCATTACCTTTTGCGTAATACCGAGTGCATCACGATATGACCCATCTGCAGAGAGTGCAATCACGTCTGCGGAACTCGCATCGAGCGTAAAGTGTTCTTGCTGTGCTATTGCCATGACGGTGTCGCGGAGCTCATCTCGCGATGGAGCACGAAATTCAAACACTTGGCAACGTGAAGTAATGGTATCGAGCAGTTTGTCACGTTCCGTCGTTGCAAGAATAAAGATGACGTGTGCGGGTGGTTCTTCAAGTGTTTTGAGAAGTGCATTGAACGCTTCCTTGGTAAGCATGTGCACCTCATCAATAATGTACACTTTATACGGTGATTCAAACGGCATGGTATGCACCGCATCGCGAAGTGCACGAATGTCATCAATACCTCGATTTGATGCGGCGTCAATTTCATAAATATCGACATCATGAGCGCCAATCTCCCTCGCAAAAATACGAGCGACCGTGGTTTTCCCTGTCCCGCGTGAACCCACAAACAAAAGTGCGTGGGGTATCATTTTTTTTGTAACTGCCCCCTTGAGCACTGAAATAATGTGCTCTTGATTGCGCACCTCCTCAAAAGTGCTCGGACGATATTTGCGGTAGAGCGCGAGTGATATGTCTGTCATCACGCCATTATAGCAGAAGTTCAGAAAACCTCTCCTTGTTTTTCAAGTATCGCAATATCATGCAAAAGATCAGAGCTTCCGAGAAGCACAATACCGATTTCTTTACCCTCGTGTAATTCAAAAGTACCTATAAAGGTTCTCCCCGCTTCATCAGTATAACCATGTTTCCCGCCACGGAATGAAGAGAGTGCCGATGCAGGATTGTTGTTTACATAGCCAGAGTGTGTCCCTATATACATACGGAGACGGGTAATATCGATAGTGTGTGGATATGTGTGTTTGAGTGTCACAAAAAATCGTGCAAGTTCACGTGGAGTGGACACATTATCCGCACTCAACCCTGACGGGTCCACAATATGTGTCGCGGTCAGACCTTCTTCCGTTACTAGATTGTTAACACTTTGCACATACTCACGATCGAGGTAACGAGCAATTGCTACCCCTGCATCATTTGATGACTCAATGAGGAGTGGAAACAGGAGTGTATATGGTGTCACTATTTCTCCCACAATGAGCTTCCCCGCACGACCATTGGTATCCACATCACCTTCACGAATTGAAAATGCTTCATCCTTGCGTGGGCTATGCATGACCACGAATGCAGTAAAGAGCTTGGTGATAGAAGCAATAGGAAGTGCAGTATCCACCTTTTCACCTCCTATAACTTCTCCGGTCGTAGTATCAAAAAACGCCCACGCGTGTGCAGTAAGTGGTTGTGAGAGAACTATTGACTTGCCTACCGTTTCTACTTTTGACTCTTTCGTTCTCGGTATCGTGTATACGACAGACGCAAGCAAAGCCGCTCCAAAAAGGGAGACAAGTGCACCGTATATAAAAAGTCGTCTTAAAAATGCATTCGAAGGAAACATACCTATATAGCATACCGCGGGCCGAAGGCCCGCGGTAGATGCACTCATGTATGACGGATTATTTCTTCTTTGGTGCTACTTTTTTCGCTACTACAGGAGCAACCTTCTTCGGTGCAACTTTCTTTGCAGGTGCCTTTTTTGCAACGACTGCTTTTGGTGCAGTAATTTTCTTTAATGCATTGCTTTTGGAAAGTGTGTTCCAGTGCTCCTGCATCTCTTTTTGAAAATCTTTCACTTCACCTGAGGTAGCATTTTTTACTGTTCCATATGCTTTGCTTGCGTTTGCAACAAGCTCCTTGTACTCAGCCTCGGTGATTGCTTCTGCCTTTTCAAGTGCTTCGAGTACCTCGCCCTTTGCTTTGAGAACCCACCCTTTCACTTTCTTTCGGTTCTGTGCCGCTTTCTTACTTCCGTACAAAAAATATGCACCTGCTGCGGTAACCGCTGCTGCGGTGACACCGAATCCAATACCAACCTTTTCTGCGGTACTCATCTCGTCCTTTGTTTTCTTTTGTGCCATATTATGCTTGATCTTTTATTGATAACTCGCCCGTGCGCCGTGTCTTGTGTCCACTCTGCGTACGAGTCTTTGTACTTTCTTTTCGCCCCATCAGGGAAGCGATAAGTTGTGGGAGTACTCCTATATGAGCGATAAATGTGCGCACATTTTGAATATCATCTGCTATTGCCTCTGTTTCCGCTTCAATGCGGTCGGTAATACGTCGTATGCCCTTTAATACCTTAATGGTATGGAAAAGCACAACAACAAGAATTGCCGAAATAACAATGACGGCAATACCCGTTATAAAAAAGAAGATATCTGCGTGTACAACCTCACTCATACTCCCATTGTAGCAGATGCGTGGGGGGTATGATTGCGCTGTGCACAGAATGTGTTTACAACCGTTTCCATCTCCTCGGCAGTATTTGTATCCATGAGCTGGGCACGTAATTCCTTTGCACCATCAAATTCGTGTACGTATGCCTTGTAGTGCTTTTTCATGTGTGCGAAGCTCTTGTGTGGCAAAAGCAACTCATAGAGGCGTGTGTGGCGGAGGAGTACGCGGAGTTTCTCTTCAATAGGAATTGTAGTGACGTTCTTCTCTGGGTGGAAAAACCACGGATTTCCGAATATCGCACGTCCAAACATCACCCCATCAGCACCTGTTTCTGCTACTTTTGTGTACGCATCTTGAAGTGATACAACATCACCGTTCCCGAGTATGAGCGTTCGCTCATGCTCTTGAATACCCTTCTGCAGTTCATCGCGAATACGTACTGCATGCGCTACATGTTCCCATCGTGCAGGAACTTTTGACAGTTCCTTGCGTGTCCGTGCGTGTACGGTGATCACAGCAGGTCTTTCTGCTAAAAGTGCAGGGAGCCATGTTTCAATTTCATTTTTGTTATAGCCAATGCGTGTTTTCACAGAGATAGGTAATCCCCCACTTGCACGTGTGGCAGTGCGGAGTATCTCTCGCGCCAACTCAGGGTTTTTTATCATTGCCGAACCACATCCTTGTTTTTCAATAGTTCTGTCGGGGCAACCCATGTTGATATCAATGCCATCAAAACCGAGCGTAACACAGAGCTGTACCGCTTTTTCCATATATTCAGGGTG
This sequence comes from uncultured Candidatus Saccharibacteria bacterium, assembly GCA_964425475.1. Classification (GTDB taxonomy): domain Bacteria; phylum Patescibacteriota; class Minisyncoccia; order Phycocordibacterales; family UBA918; genus Damh-18. The sequence goes on from CAYRMF010000018.1 coordinate 9,932, forward strand.
TGCTGAAAAAAGCTGTGCAACAATTGGTCGCTCTTCCTCACTATATATGAGATCCTTCATGAGTTTCTCCTTGCCTTCCTGAGACGCTCGCATAAGACCATCGGCAGAAACGAATTCAGTCCAGAAAACATCAGGACCTCCTACGGTGCCGTCTTTACGAACATGTCGTGATTCTTCAGCAATTATACGACGAAATGCCGCATCGGTGACATTTGCCATCGGTGCGAGTGCAAGGATTGGTTTTGGAAGATTGTGCCAAAAAGACATTGAGAGAGTTATACCACGATTTCCCTATTCGGGAAGTATTTCTGTACTTGTTGCTGTAGAACTTCCTGTTTCAGTGAGCGTCTCATTCACAAATACTTTGTGGTCGAAACGTATATCAATATATTTAAAATTACCTGGCTCTATGTGCTTAAACTCTTCAGAGGTGAGCACGGCCGTGAGGTTATCAAATGCTTCTAAAAAATCTTTCTTTCCTGAAACGAGTATCATGCCACCACCATTTATGAGGAGTTCAAGATCACCGTTCTGGCGATGTACCACCGAGGAAATCCGCAGTGCACGTTCTTGCATAATGCGCATAATAAACGCATCGAGCGAATGGAGCGCTTCTTCTGTAAATGCACTACCGCGCGTAATCTCGGTAAGGCCTTCTTGCTGATGTCGAACAAATGCTCCTCCAGAAAGAGTCGGTGCTTCGGCAAATGCATATCCTTTTTCAGTTATAAAATAACACGGGATATCGGGACGTTCAAAAGCGCACCAGAGTGCATGTGGCACATACTCTTTAAAGTTAATTTGAATCTTTGTACGTGAGAGACGAGTAACCGCAATACCATACATGCGTTCATTACTCCGGAGCACCTCTTCAATCCGCTCTTTTGGATACAGATAGGAAAACTGTTTTGGAATAAGGAGTACGTATGCTCCTTGGAGTTCTTGAAGGACTTTTGCGCGTACCTCGTCATGAGGGATTGTCTCCCCACCTTCAACAATGACCTCGGATATTGTAAAAAATGGTAAACGAGTTATATACCATGTCAGTGCAAGAAAAAATACTATAATGAACAACCGCAAAACACCTTTGGCTATTTGCCACACAAAAGGATGCTTCTCTGTGCGTTTTTTTCGAATACGATTTTGTGTTGGTGTGTGAAGTGCCACAGACCCTATTGTAGTACATCAGCACCAAAATACGGAACAAGTACTGGTGGTATTGTAACGGTACCATCCTCCCGTTGGAAATTTTCTATGAGAGAGACGAGAATGCGCGGGGTCGGTATCGCCGTACAGTTGAGCGAGTGCACGTAGCGCATCTTCCCCTCCTCATCTCGGTAGCGGATGTTAAATCGTCGAGCTTGAAAGTCGTGAAAGTACGATGCAGAGCTAATCTCGCGGTACTTCTCCTCACCGGGCACCCAGAGCTCGATGTCGTATTTCTTCACCTGTCCCTGACCGAGATCTCCGCCACAATTTAATACGGTATGGTATGGGATTCCGAGCGATTCAATAAATTCTTCTGTGTTTTGATTGAGCCACTCATGCCACTTCACCGACTCAGTGTGACTCGCCTCACAAAGAATGACCTGCTCAAGTTTAAAAAATTCATGCACTCGAATGAGCCCTTTGGTATCTTTCCCATGACTGCCCGCTTCACGGCGAAAACAGGGTGAAAACGAAAGCCACTTAATCGGGAGTTGACTCCTTTCGAGTACATCGTCAGCGTAGTAGCCCATGGTTGAGACCTCCGCGGTGCCGATGAGGTAATCCTCATCTTGAGTCTTGTACACATCCTCTGCGTCATTGGGAAGATGCCCTGTTCCATACAGATTACTCTTACGGACAATTGCGGGCACAATGAGCGGATCAAATCCCCGCTTCAAGAAAAAGTCCTGCGCGTAATTCCAAATCGCCCACGAGAGGCGTGCACCGCCTCTCTGGAGGTAGTATCCGCGAAAGCCGTGCACCTTTGTGCCCCGTTCAAAATCGACGATGCCGAGTGCGGTCATGATGTCGACATGACTCTTTGGTGTAAACGGAAACTTGGTTTTTTCGCCCCACGTCTTCACTTCAAGATTATCTGAGTCATCCTTTCCATCGGGGACCGACATGTCGGGAATATTGGGCACTTGGAGCATCAGTTCTTGCCACTTCACAATGACCTCTCGTAGTTTTTCTTCCTCCTTCTGTATCTCTTCCTTCAAAATTTTCATTTCGGCAATCTGCACGTTTCGTATTTCCGTTTCCTGAGTCGTCGCCACTTCACGAGAAACAGTGTTCTGCTTCGCTTTTTTCTCCTCTACAGAGGCGAGGAGTGCCCTGCGGGTATCATCGAGCGCAATGAGCGCATCGAGGTCGACCTTCATCTGCTTCTTCTGCGCTCCCAATTTGACAAGCTCGAGATTTTCTCGAATGAATTTAATATCTAACATGGTATTGAAACTAGATTCACATTATACGCACCTTTTCCAAATTACTCAAAACAATTCGTAAAACTCCCTGTATCGATTTCCAATCTCACTCAATAATTATAATCATCAGTAACGAATCCAGTAGCAAAATTTTGAAAACATGCTAGACGACTTCAAATACGTGTGTTCTCATAGGGTAGCCCTATGTTTTAACAATGGTTTTGGCGAAGGGATTGAGGGTTTTGAATTATGCTCTATGATATGCTGAAATATTATGGATTTCCCGCTCTACAAAGAGTCTGTGCAAAAGACCTTTCCCGCGCTCGCGGAGATACCCGATGCGCCCCTCGAGGTGTGGGTGCGTGGGACACTCCCACCCCACGGCTCAAAGTGTCTCGCCGTGGTCGGCTCACGCGATTACACCAACTATGGCAAACAAGTGGTGGAGTACCTCATCGGGGGTCTGCGCGGGTACCCCATTGCAATCATCTCCGGGCTCGCGCTCGGTATTGATGCGCTCGCGCACAAAACCGCCCTTCACAATCACCTCTACACACTTGCCGTGCCCGGCTCGGGTATTGATGACTCCGTTCTATACCCACGTACCAACAAAGGTCTCGCCCTTGAGATTCTCGAGAGTGGCGGTGGACTCTTGAGCGAATTCGAACCCACATTTAATGCGACCCCGTGGTCCTTCCCACAGCGCAACCGCATCATGGTAGGGCTCTCACATGCAGTGTTGCTCATCGAAGCGGGAGAAAAATCAGGGACACTCATCACCGCTCGTCTCACCGCAGACTACAACCGCGAACTCCTCGCTGTTCCGGGAAGTATCTTTTCAGCAAATAGCTTCGGTGTCCATCAGTTTCTCAAACTCGGTGCTACACCAGTCACCACTCCAGAAGACATTCTTACCGCGCTCGGTCTTGAAACTGAAACTCAAACATTTTCCCAAGTACTGAATTCGCTCACCGAGGAAGAGACAACCGTACTCGCACTCCTCTCCGAACCAAAGGACAATGACGCCATCATTCGCGCTCTTCCCTATTCTCCGGAAGCCACCCTCATGCTCCTCATGCGCATGGAGCTTTCTGGCTACATTCGCGAGCAGAATGGAGTATTTTCTAAAATAATCTAGTATTTTTTTTGAGTTACTATTTGACACAAAATCATTTCCCTAGTATCTATTGATGTCATGAGTACACATACACTCGTCATCGTTGAGTCTCCCGCAAAGGCAAAGACTATTGAAAAATACTTGGGCGCTGGGTATACCGTTCGTGCGTCTGTTGGCCATGTGCGTGACCTCCCAAAATCAGAAAAAGGCGCCATTGATATTGAAAATGGTTTTGTCCCGCACTACATCATTTCCCCAGGCAAGGAAAAGGTTATTTCTGAACTTCGCAGAGAGGCTTCAAAGGCTGATGTTATTTTCCTTGCAACTGACCCCGACCGCGAAGGTGAAGCGATTGCGTGGCATGTCGCAGAGCTCATCAAAGATGTCAATCCACATCTCAAGCGAGTTGTCTTCCACGAAATTACTGAACCAGCGATACAGGAAGCAATTTTGCACCCCCGTGACATTGATAATGACCTCAAAGAAGCTCAGGAGGCACGACGTGTCCTTGACCGATTGTTTGGGTACACGCTCACGCAACTTATATGGAGTAAGGTACGCTATGGCCTCGCTGCGGGACGCGTGCAATCGCCAGCGGTACGTATTCTCATGGAGCGTGAGCGCGAAATACGCGCCTTTATACCCGAAGCATACTTTGTTCTCACCGCACATACACGCACGCCACGCAAGACAGCACTCGACCTCGTGTGTACTCTGGAACCGCGTGAGCAAAGGGAAGCGGACCGCATTCACTCCGTAGGCACTACTCACCCGTGGGCAATAACCGGAATGACGACGAGTGAGCAGAAGCGTGTGCCACGACCTCCATTCACCACGTCAACACTCCAACAGGTAGCATCAACTCGTTTGGGCTTTTCACCGTCGCGCACCATGGGCGCAGCACAGAAGCTCTACGAAGCCGGCTTCATCACCTACATGCGTACCGACTCCACCACTATGAGCGCTATCGCACAAAAGCAAATTGTTGCACTTGTGGCAAAAGAGTATGGTAAAGAGTATGTAGCACCACGAACGTACAAAACAAAGAGCAAATCAGCACAAGAAGCTCACGAAGCTGTTCGTCCAACCAATTTTGGGAAACATACCGCAGGTACTACTGATGATCAAAAGAAGCTGTATGCGCTCATTTGGGAACGTGCAGTCTCCTCACAAATGAGCGATGCGCGCATCATGCGAACCAAAATCATTGCAAATGTAACGGGTGCGAAAGAGCCCATTCCTGACTTTGTCACAAATGGCTCACGGGTCATGTTTGATGGGTGGCTCCGCGTAGACACACGCGCACGTGGCGAAGATGTCGAAGTCCCCGCACTCGAAATAGGTAATACACTCACACTCACAGAACTCGCCGTTGAAGGCAAAGAAACACAACCACCAAACCGCTATACCGAAGCTGGCCTCATCAAAGAACTTGAAAAACGTGGCATCGGTCGTCCTTCGACGTACGCCTCTATCATGAAGACAATCGTCGATCGAGGATACGTAGAAAAAATCGGAAAAACGCTTGTACCAACCGATACGGGCGATCTTGTCGCTTCATTTCTTGAAGAACATTTTGCAACATACATCGGTGATGACTTCACAAGTGAAATGGAAGATGAGCTCGACGAAATTGCAAATGGTAAGCTTACCTACACAAAAATGCTCAAAGCCTTTTACGGTCCATTCAAAAAGGCAGTCGAGGGTAAGGAATCCATTCCTAAAATTACCAACCTCGGTGCAGGACCAAAAGAATTCCCCTGTCCAGTCTGTGGAAAGGATATGGTCATCAAGCTCGGCCGTGGTGGAAAGTTCCTCTCCTGTGCAACATTCCCCGACTGTACTGGTGCACGCATGCTTGATGGTTCACTCATCAAAAACGATGAGCCACTCGGAATTGACCCAGAAACAGGCGATGAGATTTTCCTTCTCAACGGTCGCTTCGGCCCCTACGTCCAAGTGGGGAAAAATCCGGAAAAGATAAAGGGGAAGAAACAGCCAAACCCAAAACGTGCAAGCGTACCAAAAGGAAAAGAACTTTCCGATGTCACTCTCGAGGACGCACTCCACTACCTCATCCTCCCCCGCACGCTCGGTGTACATCCCGATACTGGAGAGCCTGTTATCGCAAACACAGGGCGCTTTGGACCATACATTGGCCATGTGCGTGACTTTCGTTCACTCAAGGGATCTGATACTCCCTATACTATCAGTTTCGAACGAGCGCTCGAGATATTCAAAGAACCAAAAAAGGGGCGGGCGGGTGAAAAAATAATAAAGGAGCTCGGTGAAGACCCGAAGACAAGGAAGATGATTGTTGTCTACGAATCAAAATCAGGAAGATACCTCAGGAAAGGTTTCACACGAATCTGGCTACCCGACGACGTCAATATCGAAACGTTCACCCTTCAAGATGCGCTCAAACTGCTCGGTCGTTAATCTACACAAAGACACTGTGCGTCCTCTTCAGTATCTTCTCTGTACGTCTCCTTGTGGTATACCCCAAGCGAATGTAGAATGTGATTATGGCAACGCTCATCACTGCAAAAAACATCATTGAAGCTATGAGTGACTCCACCCAGGAGGCGAAGGATTTGATTAATCATGCGTACGAATTTGCTGCAAAAGCACATGAGGGGCGTACACGGTACTCAGGGGATCCTTACCTCGTACACCTTGCATCAGTAGCAAAGATGCTTGCAGAGATTGGCATGGGCGCACAGACCGTTGCTGCGGGTCTCCTCCACGACACCATTGAAGATACGAATGTTACTCCCGAAGAACTCAAAACAGAATTTGGAGATGAGATTCTTTTCCTCGTACAAGGAGTCACTAAGCTTGGCTCTGTGCGTTACTACGGGAGTGACAGGCACAATGAGAGTTTACGTAAGCTCTTTGTGGCCACCTCACAGGATATTCGCGTCCTCATCATCAAACTCATCGACCGTCTCCACAACATGCAGACGTTGGAGTTTGTCCCGAAGGAAAAGCAACTCCGCATTGCCCGCGAGACCCTCGAAATATATGTCCCCGTAACACACCGTCTCGGTATGGGGCGCATTCGAAAGGAGCTCGAGGACCTCGCTTTCCCATACGTATATCCAGAGGAATATGAGCGCGTCCACGAGCTTGTCGGACGTGTGGCAAAAACGAGTGAGGCTGATCTTGAGCGCGCCCGCAAGACGCTTCAGAAGCGACTCGCTGAGAGCAAAATCAGTGACTTCCATACATCGTACCGATCAAAGGGACTGTACAGCTTATACCAAAAACTGAAGCGCCGTGAATGGGATATGGACAAGGTGTATGACTACCTCGCCATTCGTATTGTGGTGCCCTCCATTGAACAGTGTTACCAGGTGCTCGGTATCGTTCATGAAATATGGCGCCCACTTCCCCAACGTGTGAAAGACTATATCGCTTTTCCAAAACCAAACGGCTACAAATCAATACACACGACCGTTATTACCCCGCACCGGACCATTCTCGAAGTACAGATACGTACCGAAGCGATGCACCGTGAAGCTGAGTATGGTATTGCTTCTCACATCATTTACAAAGACAACCAGCAGGGCACGACAGCAAACAGGAGTACTGCCTCATGGTTTGCATCACTCGTTCCTGCACTTTTCAAACCATTTATTTGGAAATCAAAATCTCCCCAAACGGAGAAGACGATTATTCAGGAACACAATCACAAGCAAAAAATCCCACGATGGATACAAGAGATTGCAGACACACATACAGTTGGTGATACCGAGCGTGAGTTTTTCGATGGTCATCGAGAAGATTTCTTTTCATATCGTATCTTCGTTTTTACCCCTGAGGGTGATGTGATTGACCTTCCAGTGGGTGCTTCACCTATTGATTTTGCCTTCGCCATTCACTCTGATATCGGTGAGCACACCGCTGGCGCAAAGGTAAATAACAAACTTGTGGAACTCAATACTGAACTCAAGAACGGAGATATTGTCGAAATTGTAACCGGCAAGTCAAACAAGCCAACCCGCAAATGGCTCGGCTATGCCAAAACATCGCTCGCACGCAGAAAAATTCGCAGTGCACTCGCTGAACAAAAAGCTACAGAGAGAAATTCTTAATCGCGTACAGGTTACTATCCTCTTCCTCACGGGGCTCGACACGGGCAGGAACGGGGTTTTCATTTTCTTTAACAGGAATGTCTTCTGTTACTTGCTCAAGCTCTTCTTCAGGTGCAACTCCAAGAGACGTAACGCTGTACGGCGCATCTTCTTCAGCAACTTCGGCATCGAGTACCGTTTCTGGGGTCTCGGGTGTATAGAGGGTATCGTATTTGGTAAATACTTTTTCTTCGTATGGTGGATCCTCTGGAGAAGCAATGAATTGTTTTTCCTCAGTGCCTTCGTTTTCATTATATGGGTTATTCATCTTCATTCCATCTGCATGCACGAGTGCTGTTGTGTTTTCGAGGTTAGCGAGCATCCTTGTGTGTGAACCACCATACACAGAACTCTCTGCACGATGAATGAGTTCGAGTACTTTACGTAAATCATCGGGAGCAAAGTAGTCAATCGTGAGTTTCCCACCAAAATCAGTTTTTTGAATCTGGACGCGCGTTCCAAACGTTTCAGTAAACTGCTTTTCAATCTCAATGAGTTCTGGATCAGAATCTTGCCAATTTTTCTTTCGCACTTTATCGGTCGCTATCTTGCGTGAAATACGCTCCACCTCACGCACAGAAAGTTTTTTAAGGAGTATTTCGCGATACACTACGTCTTGCTCTGTAGGACGGTCATTGAGCATAAGGAGTGTACGTGCGTGCCCATCTGAAATAACTCCTTCACGAAGCCCGTTTAAGATACTCTCGGGAAGCATGAGGAGTCGAATCGAGTTTGCTACGTACTCGCGTGAACGACCCACTTTCTGTGCTACCTGTAAATGCGAAAGTCCGAATTGTTCTGCGAGTTGCTTAAAGGCCTGTGCACGGTCAACTGCGTTTAAATCCTCACGTTGTAGGTTCTCGATAATCGCCAACTCAAGTTTCATGAGCTCAGACTCCTCACCAGAACGAATGAGTACCGGTACCTGTGTGAGACCCGCGAGCTTTGATGCGCGCAGTCGTCGCTCACCAGCAATGAGCTCATATTCAGAAGTAAAAGCACCATCTTCGCCAATAATTTCACGTCTGGTGACCACGAGTGGTTGCAAAACACCGTACATGCGAATTGACTCTGCAAGTTCTTGCAACTTTGCCTGATCAAATTCACGCCGTGGTTGAAACGGATTTGGGACAAT
>CAYRMF010000019.1:0-3391 GCA_964425475.1 uncultured Candidatus Saccharibacteria bacterium
TTTTCCACACTTTCGCGACTTTTCCCCGAGTGCGCTATACTATTTCTATGTCTAAAGAAACACTTGTCTTTGTCCTTGGGGTTTTGATATTTTTTGTGCCGTTCCTCGGGTTCCCCGGCGAGTGGAAAGAGTGGTTCCTCATGGGTGCGGGAATTGTGCTCATGGGTGCAGGTTATGCGCTTCGCAGGAATGCATTTTTTCAATCATTGGAGCGCGATAGCGGAGAGCGCCATGCGGATGTTTTTGTGGAAAGCCCGCACGTCGCTGAACCGCATGTACCTGATACTGTATGAATCGAGCAATAGTACTTGGAGCTGTGGGAGTCGCGCTCGCGACGTTTTCCTATGTGGGACTTCCTGAACTCACTGCGACAAAATATCCAATCAGAGAAGACATACACGAGGATGCACGCAACACGACGGTGCAACCGGAAGCTGTAGTGGTTGACACACGTTCTGTGGTGTCGCACGTACCACTCCCCGCACAGGTAAAAGCAATCTATATGACCGCATGCGTGGTGGGGACACCGTCCTTCCGTGACAAGCTCGTTGCACTCATAGATGAAACCGAGGTGAATGCAGTCGTCATCGATATAAAAGATTACTCAGGAACAATTTCATTTCCACCTGCAAATGAAGCATGGAAACCTGCATGGGCTGCAGCAAAGTGTGGGACGGGCGATATGGAGACGTTCCTCAAGACACTCCATGAAAAGAACATTTTTGTCATCGGACGTATTACCGTCTTCCAAGATCCATTCTACGCGCCAAAGCACCCAGAGCTCGCAGTGACGCGTGCCTCTGATGGGGCAGTGTGGCGCGACGGCAAAGGACTCTCATTCATCGATGTGGGTGCACGCCCGTACTGGGACCATATCATTACACTCTCCCATGATGCATATAATATCGGTTTTGATGAACTCAACTTCGACTACGTGCGCTATCCGTCTGACGGCAACATGCAGGACATCGCATTTCCACAGAGCATGCAGAGTGAGTACAAAGGCGATAAGCAAGCAAACCTTGAAGCGTTCTTCCAGTACCTCAATCAGAAACTCGATGATGAAGCATACTTTGCAGAGTTCAGACATGAGAATACTGGACGTGCGTCATCTACACCGTATACCTCGGTAGACCTCTTCGGGATGACGACCACCAATACCGATGATCTCTCGATAGGGCAGGTGATTGAGCGGGCGGCTGCTCACTTTGATTTTGTCGCACCGATGGTGTACCCATCGCACTACCCGAAATCATTCCTCGGGCTCGGTAATCCAAATGACTATCCATACAAAGTGGTCAATTACGCAATGCAGGGAGGTGTGAATAGGATGAAGGCGACGACAACGGTGGTAGCCGGCTTCGCCCACACGCGCATTGGGACAAGTACACCCGCACTCTACGCGAAGCCGGCCTACTCCCCAGACAAACTCCGCACGTGGATACAGGATTTCGACTATGGTGGCGACTACGATGCGCTCGATGTGCAAAATCAGATTCAGGCGAGCTACGACGCCGGTGTAAAATCCTGGATGATTTGGGCGCCCTCGAATATCTACACCCGTGGGGCGCTCTTGGATGCTTCTTAGTGGAATATAGTACTCATGGTAGAATGTGACAGGTAGTTTTCTTTGACTTTTTTAGAGGAGATGAGCATGACTGCAATATTTGGTGATTCAGGAGATGTGCGCGGACTCACTGACAGAGAACTTCAGGCACGTGAAGAGCAAATGCTTCGCAATCGTGACCCTGCACACATGATGCTTTTACGGCAATGGGCCGTGGATCCTAAAGATACGTTCGAGCGACAGTATGTCGAAGTGAGCAATGAGTTGCAACGACGAGGACGTCTTGAAGTTGATTGATGTTCCCCCACCCCACGGCGCGCGCGCCGTGGGTTATTTGTTATACTGTACGCATGGCATTTGATCCGAATAAAATTACGTTCTTTGCAAAAACCGACGCGCGTGGGAAAAACGTGAAATTTGGTATAAAAGCAAAAGATAGGCAACGCCACATGTACGTCATCGGAAAAACGGGTATGGGGAAATCAACACTCCTCGAAAATATGGCGGTGCAGGATATTCAGAACGGAGAGGGAATGGCCTTCATCGACCCGCATGGTTCTGCAGCAGAAACACTCCTCAACTACATCCCCGAGCACCGTATCAATGACGTGCTCTATTTTGCACCATTCGATACCAATTACCCAGTCTCATTCAATATCATGGAGGATGTCGGTCCCGACAAACGGCATCTCGTCGTGTCTGGCCTCATGTCTGTGTTTAAAAAGATTTGGGTTGACGCGTGGAGTGCACGTATGGAGTATATTTTGAGTAATACGCTTCTCGCTCTCCTCGAGTATCCCGACTCCACACTGCTCTCAGTCAACCGCATGCTTGCAGACAAAGAATATCGAAAGCTTGTCGTTGATAACGTCACCGATCCATCAGTGAAATCATTTTGGGTCGATGAGTTTGCAAAATACACCGATCGGTTCGCAGCAGAGGCGACACCGGCAATTCAAAATAAAATTGGACAGTTTACTTCGAATCCAATCATTCGTAACATCATTGGTCAGCCAAAGTCTTCATTTGATATTCGCAAGATGATGGATGATAAAAAGATTCTCATCATAAACCTCTCAAAGGGGCTCATTGGTGAAACGAATGCAAATCTGCTTGGTTCAATGCTCACGACCCGCATCTACCTTTCAGCGATGAGTCGTGCAGACCTCAGTCCAGAGAAAATGCGCGAAGCGCCAAACTTCTATTTTTATGTGGATGAGTTTCAGTCATTTGCAAATGCGACCTTTGCGAACATTCTCTCTGAGGCACGTAAGTACCACCTCAATCTCACGATTGCGCACCAGTACGTCACACAGATGGAAGAAGAGGTGCGGGATGCAGTGTTTGGGAACGTAGGGACTATTGTTGCATTCCGTGTGGGGCCACTCGATGGTGAACTTCTCGAGACTATCTTCACCCCACAATTTTTGGCGACCGACATCGTGAACCTCTCATTTGCGCAAATCTACCTCACCCTCATGATTGACGGTATTGGTTCACAACCATTTTCGGCGACTACACTCCCACCCATTGCGCCACCCGCAGTCTCCTGTCGGGACATGGCTATTGAGGCGAGTCGCTTTGCATTTACCCGTCCCCGTGCCGAAGTGGAAGAAATGGTGCACAAATTCCACGAGCCAGTCGTCGTACCAAAAAAAGAAGATCGGAGGGAGCGTCCCGATGGTGCGGTGCTCCCCGCTCGACCACGAGAAGATAGACCACGTGAAGACAGACCACGTACTCCTGTGAGAGCTGAAGAGGAACGAAGAGAGCGCCCCGATAGTGCTGTGTTTTCTGCCAGACCTCGTGAAGACAGACCCCGTG
>CAYRMF010000019.1:3491-17877 GCA_964425475.1 uncultured Candidatus Saccharibacteria bacterium
TTGCAACAACAGTGCAAACCCGCAAAAGAAGACAATGGACTGGGAAAATTAGGGTGGGGATCTGTTCTCACCATGGTCAAGTGACCGATAAACCCCGCGCACACATGCGCGGGGTTTCCATAACTTATGTTAAAGGGGTTCAGTTATGATGTTTGTATATGAAAGTTGAGTTTGAAAAAACATGAATAAAAAACGGGTAGTCGTCATGGGTGGGGGAACGGGTACACACACTGTTCTCACTGGGCTCAAAAAGTATGCTGATGAGTTTTCCATCAGTGCCATTGTTGCGATGACCGATTCGGGTGGCTCGACAGGGCGACTCCGTGATGAATTTGGATATCTGCCTGTTGGGGATGTGCGTATGGCACTCGTTGCTCTCGCACGCGAGACTGAAGCGGGGGATATACTGCTCCGGCAACTCTTTCTCCATCGCTTCAAAACGAATGGTGATTTCAGTGGACACAATTTTGGAAATCTTTTTCTCGTCGCACTCACTGATATTCTTGGTTCTGAGGAGAAAGCAATCGAAGCGGCGTCGCGCGTGCTCAATATTGTTGGGACCGTTATTCCCGTGACAAAGACGAGTGCCCAGCTTATCGCCCGGTATGATGATGGCTCGGTTGTTGTGGGAGAACACGGTATTGATGAACCACGTGGTGAGAAGAATGGAAAGCATATTGCGTCACTGCATATTGATTCTTCTGTATGCGTGAGCGAGTCCGCATCTCGGGCACTTCGTGAGGCAGATCTCATCATTCTTGGTCCCGGAGATTTGTACACGAGCATCATCGCAAACTGCGTTATTTCCGGCGTACCGGAAGTACTCACGAGCGCACCGGGGAAGCTCGTGTACATCGCAAACCTCATGACGAAGAATGGGCAGACGCACGGCATGACGCTCAGCGAGCACGTTGAGGAAATTGCACGGTACGCGGGGCGCACCCCCGATGTCGTATGCGTGAACACCGCACCACTGCCCCGAGAGCTCCTCGCGCGGTACGCAGAAGAGGGAGAGTACCCACTCACGCTCGATGTGGAAAACGTACGCGCGGAAATACGCACCGGCGATTTTTTAAGTGAGGAGCGAATACGTATTCCAAACGGGGACGTACTCAAGCGGAGCCTCATCAGACACAACCCCGACAAACTTGCAGGGCAACTCTTAAAACTCGTTGGGTGACATTCCCCTGTATTTTTTGGTACTATACGAAGATGGAAAATCCTGAGAAAAAGCAAAAATTGATACTTGTCACCGGAGGGGCGGGCCTGTCCGCCTCGACCTCAACTGTGTGCAACAACACAAAACTAATCTACTCAATCTATGGAATCATCTAAACTCATTCTTGTGACAGGAGGGGCGGGATTCGTGGGCTCACACCTCTGTGAGCGTTTGGTGGCTGATGGGCATCGAGTCATTTCTCTCGATAACTACTTCGCAGGTTCAAAAGACAACCACGTGGAGGGGGTAGAGTATCGAGAGGGACATACAAAAGATATCGCATCGCTCGTCCCTGAAACGCCCGACATCATCTATCACCTCGGAGAATATTCGCGCGTCGCCAAGAGTCTCGAAGAGCCGGAAGTTGTGTTTGATTTGAATATTGCGGGCACCTTTGGCGTACTCGAATTTTGGCGACGCGCGCAGTGTAAACTCGTGTACGCGGGCTCATCGACAAAGCAGGTGGGTGCACGCGAAGACGGTGTCGTGGGGCGCGACCTCGCGCCGTACAACTGGATGAAGGCGGTCAATTCTGAACTCGTGGTGAATTATGGACGCTGGTACTCACTTCCGTATGCGGTGACCTACTTCTATAACGTGTATGGTCCTCGTGAGCGCACGATTGAACAGTACGGAACTGCTATTGAAACATGGCGACAGAGAATGATTGAGGGGAAATCACTTCAGGTGCGAGAACCCGGCACGCAGGTGCGTGCATTTACCCATGTACTCGATACGGTGGAAGGACTCGTGCTCGTAGGGGAGAAAGGGGAAGGAGACAATTTTGGTATTGCCACTGATGAGACATTTTCACTTCTTGAGGCGGCACACATGTTTGGTGGCGAGGTTGAAATGCTTCCCGCGACACGCTCGTCACGTACTTCACCAGACAAAGATTCAGCAAAGGTCCGCGCCCTCGGCTGGGCACCACGGCATAACCTTCCTGACTATATAGCAGAAACAAAAATAGTTTAGTACTCCACACATCTGTATTGGAGATTTTCTCATGGCACTTATTGGACTCATCACCGCACTTTGCTCTGCTGTCTTTGACTCAGTCGATAACCTGAGCATGAAGACTGCAACAGAAGATTTTCCGAACGCGCGACAGTTTGCGCTCGTACGGGTATGTGTCGCGACACTCATACTCTTTGTCGTGTGAATCGAAAATGTATCGGTTGATATTTTGGAAAAAGGGATTATCGACCTCCATTCCTCCATCTGCAACCCAATGCCCGTGGAGATGTAGCGTGGTTTTGAGACCTTGATTTTTTAGGAAATTGTTGTACTATAGCCGAGATCAATTCGTTCTTATTTTACATGGAGGTGGTAGATGACCGTACTAGATCGTAGTGACTGGATGGTGGATGGTGTCTTAATAACTCGAAAGAAGATGCCAAATGGAGAGACACGTACTCGTATGAAACTCCCTGATGGAACAGCAACAATCTTCACGGAAATGGAAGAATATTCATGGGATAAATCATCGCTTCCATGGCAGGAGCCACATTTTCACAAAGGGCTTACCGAGTGTTATCTTGTCGTTAAAGGGTTGGTGTGTGTCATTGACTTTTCCTCTGATAATAAAAAGCCACCCCGATGTACTCGATATACAATGGGTCAGCACTTTAAGATGTGGCCTGGTCAAGCACACTGCATTCTTCTGAGTCCCAGTGCAATACTCCAGACAACCAGATATGGATCTCCAATAGGTAATCCTGAGAAAGAGGGGAAAGACTGGTGGCCATATCCAGAACTTGATTCATTTATTTCGCGTATGCACGGAATTCGTTTCAAGAATTTATTCCGTTTCGATTAATGAAATGGTCCTGACCTATATTCAGAGTGATTTTGTAACCCCGTCTCGCGCTTGCGCGAGACGGGGTTGTTTTTTATGCTACAATCGAAAACGTATGAAAAAAATTCTTATCTTTTCGCTCGACTACTTACCGGGGACTATTTCGGGGGCGGAGGTGGCCATTCAGGAAATCACCGACCGTATTAGTCCAGAGGAGTTTGAGTTTCACATGGTGACCTTGTACTACGACAGCGCCGTACCGCGCGTGGAGAAGATAGGGAACGTGCTCATCCACCGCGTGGGACTTTTTGGAAAACCACACGCGACACTCGAGGAGCGCAGGAAATTCCCCCTCCACTACAACAAGCACTACTTCCAGTTTGCTGGGGCATTCAAGGCACTCTTTCTCAATTTCAAGTACCACTACGACGGCGTGTGGGCGATGATGGCGCATGGCACCGGCGTCCCCACGGCACTGTTTAAATTTGTGCATCCAAAAATGCGGTACGCGCTCACCCTGCAGGAAGGTGACCCACCAGAGCATATCGAGAAAATTATGCGCCCCGTATGGTTTTGGTTTAAGCGTGCATTTACGAAAGCTACGGTGGTGCAACCAATCTCGGAATTCCTCGGCGCGTGGGCACGAAGAATGGGATACAAAGGTGAAATGGTGCTCATTCGGAATGGTGCGAATCCCGAGTCACTCTACCCGACGTTCGATCAAAGTGAGGTAGAGAAACTCAAAGTGACTCTCGGGAAGAAGGAGGGTGATGTGTTCCTCGTGAACACCGCGCGCCTCGTGCACCAAAAAGCGTTTGATATCACTATTCGAGCACTTCCACTCCTCCCCGCACACATCAAATTGCTCATCGTGGGTGGTGGTCCTGATGAATCTATGCTCAAGGAGTTGGTACAGGAACTCAAGCTCTCCGATCGAGTCATGTTCACCGGTCAGGTAGAAAGGAGCGAAGTCTCGAAGTACCGCTTCGCGGGGGACATCTTTGTGGGACCGTCCCGCTCTGAGGGTCTCGGGCTAGCTTTTCTCTCCGCAATGGCGTGTCGTCTTCCCGTGGTCACCACGCAGGTGGGAGGGTTGGCAGACTTTCTCTTTGATGCGAAGCGCAATCCCGAGAAGGGAACGACAGGGTGGGCGGTCGACCCCGATAGCCCTGAGCAGATTGCTGAGGCGGTCAAGGATATTCTCGCGCACCCCGAAGGGGTGCGCGAGGTGACGGAGCGTGCGCGGAAGATGGTTGAGGAGGAGTACGACTGGGACATCGTCGCTAAGAAAATGAAAGAGCAGGTTTTTAATGTAATCACACAATGAACACATTTAAAATAGAAACAGCAATCGGGTACGCACTCCGCGCACACGAGGGACAGACGAGAAAAGGGGAAGACACCCCGTACATTGTGCACCCCCTCTCGGTGGGTCTCTTACTCGCACGGTACGGTTTTGATGATGATGTCGTGATTGGCGGTATTCTCCACGATACCATTGAGGACACGGACGCTTCGCTCGATGACATTGCGGAACTTTTTGGGGATACGGTCGCGGAACTGGTCACTTCGGTGAGTCACAACGACACGCTCTCGTGGATGGAGAAAAAGCAACACTACATCGAGCTCGTGCGACAGGGGAGTGAGGGAGCGAAAGCAATTTCTACTGCCGACAAGATTGCGAATGCGGAGAGCTTGCTCCAGTCGTACGCGGTCGTGGGTCCCGAACTCTGGAGTCGCTTCAATGCGGGTCGTGAGAAGAAGCTCTGGTTTGAACACGCTATGCTCACCATGCTCAGAGAGACGTGGAACCATCCGCTCGTCGATGAGTATGAGTCGTATGTCGCCCGCATGGATGCACTAGTGTAGCCCCTTTTGGCGTCTCTTTTCGTCGTCACTGCGCAGTGAGTCGCGCACCTGTGTGTATGTTTCGATAATCGAGAGAGGGACTTCCTCATCCTTAACTACCGAACAGAGCACGTCGTGCCAAAAGGTCACACGCGCTCTATTCAGTGTATACAGGTTTCCCTCTGTCTCTTTGAGAGTCCGTGTGTAATACCAGATGAGTTCACCAAGTCGATAGATACGCATCATGCGCAGTGATACTGATTCTTCGGGCGTACGGTTCTGACGCACATATTCGGTAAGCGCCTTCGTAAGCGGTGGGTTGTAGAGCGTCATGAAGTTGAGAAACCGTGCCCAGCCCTCGTACTTATTTCCAAAGGTGAGTGAAGAATGGTCGAGGAGGAATATGCTATTGTCACGAATGCGGATGTTGTGTGGGACAAAATCAGTGTGGGTGAGAAAATCCGCATACTGCTCAATAGTGCGAGAATTTTGAGTGAGGAGTGTTTGCGCGCGTGCGAGAGTTTCATGCACGTGAGTATCTTGAGGAAGCTCTTTTTTGATGTTGGTGATAAATGTCGCAAAGATATCGAGATAGGTTTGTGCGGTACGTATTTCAAATGCCTCCCGAATAAGACGACGGTGCCCCCAGGTGGTGGCGTGCGTGCCTTCCTGTGCTTTGAATGCACGGAGGGCGAAATCAAATTGCTCTGCAAGCGGGCGCTCAATAAAGGCACTCTCTTGAATGATGAATTCATAGACTGCAATAGTCATGTCTGCTTCTTTGGTGAAGAGTATCTCTTTGGGGGATAAGAATACCTCTGCAGCAAAATCAATTTTTTTGAGAATTGCTCGACACGCTCGTTCGTGGAGGAGCTCTTGTGTCCCTCGTGGATCTCGTGTCACTTTTATGATGACCTGCATACCTTCCTGTGTAGTGCCGAGGAGGATGAGTTTCTTGCCACTCGTGGTCGTCACGGCGTGCATGAGAAAGCGCTCGCCGGAAATGTGCGGTTGGGTATCTCCGAGTGTGATGCCGTGACGGAGGAGAAGAGGCGTGACAAACGCAATCTCATCTCGGCAGTACTGTTCCCACAATTCTTTTGTCATGTGCGTGAAGTGATACAGGTGAGTAACGCGGTGATGTGCTCTTGCCACGATGCTTCATATTGAGCAAACGAGTCTTTTGGATATTCATGGAGGGGATGAATTTCGGGGCGTACATCTGGACTCGGAATACGCACACATTTTTTCGCGAGGGTGGGTGTTGCAATGAGGGCTTCAACAACGGGCACGGTGGTTTTTGGAATAATGAGGGTCTGGGCACGATGCATTGCAGTCAGAAGCGTTCTATGAAAAAGTCTGCGATGCGCCGTGTGCGTAAGCGCGACCGCATCCCCTAAGCGGAGTACTCTTCGTACCGGTGAAAAAAATGACGCCAGTGCAAAAGGCACTTCCGCCGAGGGGCCGTTCTGCACGTACACGATGTCAGCGTTTCGTTGGAGCATTATGAGTTTCCAAGTGAAGAGTGCCATACGCACAAGTGCGGGAAGGCGCTTCTCTACGGTCACCGTCTCCACATCAGGGATTGTCTCAGGAAGGTGACCGTACGCCAGTATCGTCACCCCATGTGTCCCCCTGAGTCGATTCGCGAGTTCTTTCACGTATGGAGCCGGCCCAGCAATATCGGGTGGGTAGAGTGGGGTGACGAGAAGAATGCGCATATTCAATACTATAACAATCTTTTTGGGTTTTTGTACTCTGTATAACCAGAAAATGAATGAAAGGTTGTGCCTGAAAAGGTGTGCGTGGACACAACATTTTGTGCGTATTAGTATGGAGGTATGGAATCAGCACTCGTCCTTGACGGAAACCTCAAAAGCGCGCTTGCGATCGTGCGGTCGCTTGGGGGGAGGGGAATTATCGTATCGGTGGGTGCGACGCGCAGTACCAGTATGGCGCTCCACTCGAGGTACGCGACTGCACGATTCACCTATCCTTCACCATACACGCATCAGGCGGGTTTTATTGAAGCAGTGAAAGCCGAAGCCCAGCGCCTCGGCGGGAAGCCGGTGGTGTATGCTCTGAGCGATGCCACGTGGCTTTCTCTCTACGCGCACCGCGATGCGCTCGCTCCACACATGACCCTCGTCTTTCCGAGCGAGATGTCTGTCGAGATTGCGTTCGACAAAGCGGCGACGTACTCGCTCGCACACGTCTCTGGTGTGCACACCATCCCCACGCATGCTCCCGTCACGCACGATGAAATCCTTCGGCTCAGTGAGACTCTCACTTACCCAGTTGTCGTGAAGTCGCGGAGGAGTGTGACGTGGAAAGACGGGGTGGGTATTTTCGGGAGTGCATCATTTGCAAAAGACGCTCGAGCACTTCTGACGCTCTTTGACACAATCACCGCATCGAGTGGTGAACCCCCACTCGTGCAGACATGCATCTACGGTGAGGAGTACGGTGTCGAAATGCTCACGCACAAGGGAAAAGCGTTTGCGATGACGGTGCACCACAGGCTCCGCTCGCTCTCACCCACTGGAGGTGCATCAGTGCTCAAGGAAACTATCGGAGAGGGAGATTTGTACCACGAGTTACGCGGGTACGCTGAGGTGCTCGTAAAAAAATTAGCGTGGTCGGGACCAATCATGATTGAATTCAAAGTCGATAGTGATACGCGTACACCGTACCTCATGGAAATTAATGGGCGTTTCTGGGGTTCCTTACCACTTTCGATTTTTGCGGGAGCTGATATGCCGTACCAGTACTTCATGTATGCAGTGTCGGGAAAACCGCCCACACAGGTAACCCATGCGCGCGAGGGGATTATTTCCAATCATCGCATGGGCGGTGTGATGCATCTCCTCCGCGTGCTCTTCAAGCGTGACACAATGCGGAAGCAACTGTACCCGAAGCGCATGAGCGCGCTCCACGATTTCTTCGTACTCCCCAAAGGCACCATCTCCGACGTGTGGTCCTTCCACGACCCGAAGCCCGCATTCATGGAAATTGCCGACATGGTCAAGAAATTCTTCCCCTCAAAATAGTTTCCAACACTTATCCTATACGTAACAGGTGTACAATATAGGGTAAATGAAAAGTACGAAGACAAAAAAGAATACGATTCAAAAAATGAGAATTGGTCCTGTGGGCGAGGCAATTCTCGCGGGTGTTGCTGCTGTAGGGGTGGTTTCAGTACTTGCTCTGTTTCCCGGGATGACCTGCGTTATTGCTCCGTTTATTAAGAAGAAGCAGTATCCTCGAAAACAAGTAATTCAAAAGAGTGTCGAGTCACTCGTGCATGCGGGGCTTGTATCAAAAAAAATTCACAAGGATGGAACAGTCACTCTGCAACTTACACAAAAAGGAAAATGGGAGGCATTACTGCGAACAAAATCTTTTGATACAAAAAAAGAAAAGTGGGATATGCTCTGGAGAGTAATTATCTTTGATGTGCCTCAGACAAAAAGTAAATTGAGGCGTGAACTACGGCGAGCAATGAAATTGTATGGATTTAAAATGATCCAGCAGAGTGTCTGGGTATATCCGTATGCATGTGATGATTTTGTGGGGATTCTTAAGAAACACCTTGGCTTGTCACATGATGTCTTGTATATGAAGGTTGCATTTATTGAAAATGACAAACAGTTACGTAAGGAATTTGAATTGAAGTGAGTTTTGACACTTATCCTATACGTAACAGGTGTACAATATAGAGTAAGGTGGTGAAGAGGAGAGAAGGGAGGGGGTGATTTGGGTTGTTCAGGGATGGTTTGCGTTTTCTTCCGTGAGGAAGAAAATGCGACGATTATGATAGACTAGTACATATATGGAACTCACCGGTATTATGCACGCACACTCGTCGTACTCGTACGATGCAAAAATGTCTCTCCCCGAGATCAAGGAGCTGTGCCAGAAGAACGGTGTGCAGTTTGTGTGCATGACCGAACACACCGACAAGCTCACTCCAGAGCAGGCAGAGAATTTTGTGCGCGAGTGTGACGCACTTTCTGATGATATGTTTCGCTTTGTTCCCGGGTTTGAGGTACCATTCGCGGGTGCACACATTCTCATGGTTGGCGCGCACACGTTTGTGAGCCAGTATGCCTCCACAATTGAGACACTCAAAAAATGGACAGACACAGCACCTTTTGTGGTGCTCGCCCACCCCGTGCGCAACCAGTTTCAGGTGAGTGACGCACTCCTCGAAAGCATAGACGCACTCGAAGTGTGGAACCAGCAATACGAAGGGAAGTACGTGCCACGCACACGTTCACTCCGACTCTTCGACACGCTCCGCCTCAAAAAATCGTCACTCGTTGCGACAGGCGGAATAGATATGCATCGCGCTCCGCATTTTGGCGCACCCCTCATTACGCTCAATGCCACCGTACTCAGTGAGTCGGACATTCTCGAAAAACTGAAGATTGGCGCATTTCGCGTCCACTCAGAGAAAGCATCGCTCTACGGAGTGCTTCCCAATGCACCCGCACTCATTCGCCTCTACCGGTGGCGGAGCATGCGCTCGGTCGGGACTATCATGCTCGGCAAATGGGTCAATGCGCTCCTCGCTCAGCTTGGTCTCCGCGCGCCAAAGTCACTCACACAGTTCGTCCGCTCGCGCGTGTAGCAATGTCGTGCATGTGGGCACTCTCCATACGGTAGCGCTTTTGGAGTACGCGGAAGTGTCGGAGAATCTCCTCTAGATTTTTAAAGTTTTCGGTCTGGTCGATACCCATGTTGTGCGGGTGCCACCAGAGGTGAAAGATTTCTCCGTGCTTTGCGGCGTGCGTCATGCTCTTTTTTATACGGCGCAAGCGGAGCCATTCAAAGAAGCGGAGCGGACGCAAGAATGGACGGAAGAAGCGACTCGAGGGAACATTGAAGAGCCCGTACACATCGGGGTAGGGGAGCGGGTAGGTGTGGTGGCCACTCAGATTGCAGTAGTGGTCGAGCAGGCGGGTGCCACGGATGAGGAGTGACTGCGCTGACTCTTTTCGCGGGGCGTAGAGAAAGTGCTCCTCGTTGCCACGGTATGCGGTGATACCACGCTCTCTACAGGTGTAGAGTGCCTCATGACTTGCTTGGTTGCGGGGGAAGACGATAGAGGTGGCTCGTATGCCATACGTCGCTGCAATTTTTTCGAATGTTTCCATATCACGTACAAATACGGGTGTGTCATTCGTATAGCCATCGATACAGTAGTAGTGTGAAAAGGTGTGGTTGCCAAACTCTTGGTGTGGCGTTTCCTGAATCATTCGTACAAATGAAGAACCAAAGTGGTAGGGGTCAGAGTTTTCATCATCACCGATACGGGTGTTCTTGATATGCTCGTATGAGGAAGCACGCATGTCGGTGTACTGTGGACGGAGTTCTTGGGGAGGGAGGAGTGCCATGAGCTCCGCCTTTGTGCGCGCCATGAGCATACCAACCCCCGCCCACGTGGCGTGAATGCCGTACTTCGTGAAGAGTCCGAGCGTGCGCGGGATAGCGGTGCGCTCACCCTTGATACGCTCTCCGTACTCCTCGAGCGTGGTTTTGTCGAACATCCCCCAGAAAAGTTCCAGGTCCAATGAGACGACAAAAAAGCCGTGTTTTTCCTCCATACTCTGTAACTATACCGCCTCGGGGGCTGTTTTAAAAGATATAATTCAGGCATACTATCTTCCATGAGAATTCTTATTGCGACAGGACTCTATACACCCGATATTGGAGGCCCCGCAACGTATACACGCTTTCTTGAGCGTGTGTTGCCACCACGTGGATTCTCTCTGAGTGTGGTTTCATTCAGCGACGTACGTCACCTCCCAAAAATAATCAGGCATTTTGCATACGTATGGAAACTTTTACGCGCAGGGTGGGGGGTGGATGTCATCTATGCACTCGACACGGTGAGTGTGGGGATGCCTGCAACAATAGTGAGCATCATCCTCGGGAAGCCACTCTATGTGCGCGTACCGGGGGACTATGCATGGGAGCAGGGGCAGCAACGTTTTGGGGTGACAAGCACACTCGATGATTTTCAACATGAGCGTGCGCACGCGAAAGAAGTGCGCGCGCTCGTCGCCGTGCAGGCATGGGTGGTGCACCATGCTCTGCGCGTGGTAGTGCCGAGCGAGTACATGCGCTCACTTGTCGTCGGGTGGGAAATTGCCCCCGAAAAAATCACTCGCGTGTACAGCGCGCTTGCCCCCATCACGCTCCCTGAAACACGGGGAGAGCTCAGACAAAAATATGACTACACGGGGACTGTGGTGAGCACCGCGGCACGTCTCGTGCCTTGGAAGGGTATTTTGGGGCTCTGTGAGGCCGTCCTTGCCCTTAGGGCGGAGGGAAAGGAGGTTTCCTTGGAAATCATGGGGGATGGGGTTTTGCGCCGAGAATTGGAGACGTTCATACAAAAGCACAATGCGGGTACCTTCATCATACTTCGCGGGAGCGTGGAGAAGCAGGAACTCTGGGAGCGCGTGAAAGCGTCAGATGTCTTTGTGCTCAATACTGCGTACGAAGGACTTTCGCATCAACTCCTCGAAGTCATGGATATCGGCACCCCGATTGTCACCACTCCCGTAGGTGGAAATGTGGAGCTCATTACCCATGAGGAGAATGGATTACTCGTGCCATACAACGATGCACATGCAATCGCAGAGAGCATCGCGCGCCTCTCGGGTGATGCAGTGCTCCGTGAGCGAATCACTCGCGAGGCGCATGCGAAGGTGACTCTGTTTCGAGAGGAGGTGATTGCAGAAGAAGTCGTCCGATTATTTTCATAGTATATGCACGTACTCACTATTAGTCTCGGAAGAAACATTCTTCGCACAGGGCGCGAGCAGGAGCGGATGAAGCTCTACGCAGGACACCTCGAACAGCTGTCTATTATTGTACTCACGCGAAAAGAGCATGGGTTTACTGACGTGGTGCATGAGGGGAATCTCTCCGTGTACCCCACGAACTCAGGCAACCGTTTCATGATGCTCGTGGACGCATTTCGTATCGGGATTCGAATTTTGCGTAAAGATATTACTCTGACACGAGTGGTGTCTGCACAGGACCCACTCCTCATCGGGTGGTTTTCATGGATGCTCTCTCGGATGAGTGGAGCACATTTTCACGTGCAGGTGCACGGGGATTACTTTGGTGGTGGGTGGGGTGAGCGCTCTCTGTTCCGGCGCATGCAATTATTTTTTGTACTCGTGCTTTTGCGGAGAGCTCCCGCCATTCGCGTTGTTTCAGAGCGTATCAAATCATCACTCGTGACGCGTGGTATCTCCGCAGAACGAATCACCGTACTTCCCATTCGTCCTGAACTTGAGGATTTTCTCCCACACATCCATGTGGTGCGTGCGACACCACCGTACACATTTCTTTTTCTTGGACGCCTTGCACCCGAGAAGGATATTCCGAGAATTATTCGCGCTTTTGCACTCGTGTATAAAGAGCATCCCGAGGCGCACATGCGCATTGTCGGAGAAGGAAGTGAAAAAGAGAAACTTACGACACTTGCAGAGTCCTTCGGACTTCATGATGCAATTACATTCCTTCCATGGACGAGTGATGTACCGAAAGTGATGGAAGAGGCAGATATCTTTCTCCTCGCGTCGAAGCACGAAGCGTATGCACTCACGCTCATCGAAGCAATGGCGGTGGGACTCCCCATTGTCACGACCGACGTTGGGTGCGTGGGGGAGGTGGTACTGGATGGAGTACATGGACTCGTGGTGCGTGAATCTGGTGACACCGTGTATGCAGATGCAATGCTTCGGTTGTACGCGAATGCACAGTTGGAGGAGCAGTTTGGCAAGGCAGGGAAGGTGACGGCGCGCGCGATTGCTAACACAACACCTGATGCGTACGCAGAGGCGTGGGTAACCGCAATCACGCGCGCCGTCACTACGGTATAATACCCGCATGGGAGAACCTTCAAGTGACCAACTCGATCCATCGAAGCGTGCGGTCACACAGCTCGATTCGGTATTGGATGATACAAATGTTTTTTCCAGTGACGTGGTTATCGTGAATGAAAAACTTGCGGAAAAAGTCACTGAACGTGTCGAGACAGAAACTGTACCAATACCTACACCACCACAAGAACCAGAAACGCCCAAAGTGCTTGTAAAAAAAGCGCGCGCAGAAGAAACAGTGCTTACGCATGAAACGTATCGCTCAAGTGCACGACTACTCATCCTCACAAAACACACCGCGCTCATGGATGAAGGGTCAGATGCGCGCCGTATCATACTTGACCTCCAGGCCCGCTTCATGGAGGTACACATTGTGTTGCTCAACGAACGGAGTGAACATTCGTATGAAGGATCAGTGCGACTATTTGAAAATGTGTGGGTCTATCCCACGAACTCATTATCATGGTGGCTCATGAGTATCGATGCGTACCGTGTTGCAAAAAAACAGCTCGTCTTTAGTGGAGGTTTCCGAGTTGACCTCATTGTTGCCGATGATACGTGCGAATCAGGCATGGTAGGAATGTGGCTTGGACGTATGTTCAAACGCCCGTTCCAGCTCCACGTCGGAGCGGATTTCTTTGATGAGGGATATATTGCAACACAGCCACACCCACTTATTTTTTCATGGTGCACTGCGTTTGTTCTTGAGAGCGTGCAGAGTGTGCGTACGAAAACAGATTTGCAACGAAATGCTATTATTGCAACCCGTAAAGCACTTGAGCCACATACTGAGGTCTTACCACGATATTATGATTTACGTAGCTGGGAGACACAAGCACCCACGTTTGATTTGCACACACGCTATCCGCAATTTAAGTTTATATTACTCCATATCTCTTCAATGCAGGCAGCGTCTCACACGATTGAGGTCCTCACGGCAGTCGCGAGGGTGCTTGTACGATATTCAAGTATTGGTTTGGTAATGGTGGGTGATGGTCCTCAACGAGAGACATTTGAACATCTCATCACTGGGCTCGGACTGCAAAATCAGGTTGCATTTGAGCCGGCACCCGAGGAACACCTATCGCACATGAAAACAGCGAATGCGTTTCTCCACCTCTCTGACAATCCAAACGAAGATGATTTCATCCTCATGGCGGGGATAGCAAAAGTGCCTATCATTGCAAGTACACATGGTCTCTCGGGGAAGCTCTTTATCAATAATGAGTCTGCACGACTGTGTGAACCGACTGACATCTCGTGTATTGCAGAAAGCATTAATTACTACCTCAACCAAAATCAAAACAGAGTAAATTTTGCTGAATCAGCACATCAAGCGATAGTTGATCGTGTTGATCAAAATTATGAAACATACCTCGACCAACTGGCCGAAAGCATCGAACGAAGCGCTGTTGCTGAAGAATAGAAAGACGTATCTGGCTTCTGTCTGTATGTGGGGTATTATATGAGTATGAAACTCCTCATCACCACACAGGCAGTCGATAGGAACGACCCCATACTCGGATTCTTTCACGGATGGTTATTGGAGTTTGCAAAGCACTTTGAGCGTGTGGAGGTGATTTGTTTGCGGGAGGGAGTGCATGAGTTGCCAGAGAA
>CAYRMF010000020.1:0-4681 GCA_964425475.1 uncultured Candidatus Saccharibacteria bacterium
ATGCGCTCCACAGGTGAGAGTGGGTGGGGAATGATGTGTAGGGAGTACTCGCGCGAGGGAGTTTTTTTGACAACTATCTATGACTGTCCTTAAAAGAGCAATATATGAGCCATTATTGAATTCTCTGTAAGGATTTTGGAATTCACTCGTCTTGAAAGCGGATGTTGGACTGTGCATGAGTACAGCAACGCCAAACCCCTCGTTACTATAGGAGTATCTGTTTGAAGTTCTTTATAATCAAAATCATCACGAAAGCGCTCGCACTCATCGCTTTTTTCATCACAATGGGCACCGCCCACGGAACAGAATTATCCGTCGGCGAAACAGTGGTAAAAAAAGCAACGTGGTACGGGCCGGGTTTTCATGGGCAACTTACCGCTTTTGGTAAGAAGTTCAATATGTACAACCCTTCTGTGGCGCACATGACATTGCCAAAATACTCGATAATCCGTGTGAGGAACATTGATAATGGCAAAACGATTGTGCTGATGGTTGAAGACCGTGGACCTCATAACAAAGATCCCGATGTTGTGCTTGACCTCTCATATGCCGGCGCAAAGGCGCTCGGCTTTGTAGATAAGGGGAAAGCAAATGTTGAGTTTACGGTCCTCAAACTTGGCTAATCAATGCCACAAAGACCCCCAGAACACCGGGGGCTCTTTTTTATGGGGGAGGGGGAAAGGCACCCTGCAACCTGAATTATTGGAAGATAATCAATGAAAAGCTACGGATTATCGCTCAAAAACTTGACATTATGTCAAAAAGTGATAGAATTCCGCCTGAAAGTAGAGGAACACGGTTTTTGTGTCTCTGCGACAAATTTGTAGCAAATTCACGGTGAGTGCTTCTGGTACTCGCCCAAGTTCATTCAAAAAGGAAGGAAAAATCTTGAATAGATTATTTTTGTTTGTGTGGGGCATGTGCGTGATGAACGTGCATGCGTTTGAGCTTCCTTCGGGGTATGTGTATGACCATGAGGTCAGCATTCCCGGGTACGGAAAAAGGGTTGTCTACAGACACCCTGAAACGAAGATGGTGAGGGTGGAATTGGTGGCTGAAAAGACACCGTCTACGCGACCGTCAATTGGTGGATCTGCGAACGCAATCGCCAAATCTTCGTTCTCAAATCCACCACAACAACAAAAAAATCTTCGACCAAGTTTCGCGACGCTTCTCTCACAGTATGAGCGCGACCGAGGGAAAACCGTACTTCGCTCCGAGGTTCAGCCGAGGCAAGAAATTGCAAAGGTGGCGCCCCGCATGGAACCGAGTGTGCCGGCACATGTCTACGGAAATGATAGCGAGGCCTACATTATGGCTCTCAATATCTATCACGAGTCTGCGTCGCTCCGTGGTAAAAATGATATCGGCTGGAGGTCAGTTGCCGGTGTTGTCTTTAACCGCCTTGGAGACCCACGTTTTCCAAAGACGATTGAAGCGGTTATCAAGGAGGTGCAAGGAGGAGTCTGTGCATTTTCGTGGAGATGTGACCACATCTCTGATCGTCCGCGACATCAAGCTCTCTTTGAGGAGATACTTGCCGAGAGCAAGAAGTACCTTCGCGAGTATCGCGAGGGAAGGTGGGTCGATCCGGTACAGGGTGCACATTCGTATCACGCCAATACGGTGAGTCCAAACCAGTACTTCCGTGGTCTGAAGCACGTGACCACTGTTGCACAGGGAAATCTGGCGCACTTCTTCTACAAGGACAAGAGAATCTCCTAATCGTTCTTTCACCGTTCAAAACGCCACGACACATGTCGTGGCGTCTTTTTTTATGTGTTGCTAATCACGGCGCCGAAGGTGCCGTGATTTCGTCAATTAAATTTCTGCATGTACACAGAAATACTTCGACGTTTTGCGTGTTTGCCCTTGTGGCGATGCGATTTTGATACTTTGTGAATGGTGAAGTACGGTGCGTAGAGGTCCTCAATTTCCTCTTCGGTAGACACGTGCTCCGCGACACCGATTTTTGGATGCACGTACGTGTTTTCTTCACCCGCGGGATTTTCGAGAATCATGCGCTCCGCGTTCTTGTCCTCGTCGAGGAGGAACGTCTTGTAGAAAAAGTACCCACCGGGGCGAAGGACACGATGAATTTCTTTGATGAGTGCAAGTCGTTCGTCTGCTTTGAGAAAGTGTGAGGTCATCATGTCGAGAACGAAAGCCTGTGATTCATCGGGAAGGGGAATGGGTTCACCAATGGAGCGCGCAGAGAAGGTGAGGGGAAGATGCGCGCTCTTTGCGCGTCGGTCCGCTTGCTTCACCGCTTCACTCGATATGTCAAAGCCAACCCCGCGCATACCAAATTCTTCCGAGAGCCAGTGAATGTTGCGACCGTTGCCACACCCGAGGTCGAGTACAGAACTCGTCACGTTGAGGAGCGCATGTCCCTCTTCACGCACGAGCCACCGCACAAATTTTTCGAGGTCCTCACTCTGGTTCGTTGAAAGTGCGAGGTGACTCGCATCTTTGTACTCGGCATTCCAGAATGCTTGCCCGCTTCTCTTTTTCTTTATCTTCATGGTAACAAGTAGAACATAAAATAATGCCACTGGCAAATTTTTCACATATGCGCTATACTGCCCGCATGACAGAGGAAACAACCTATATATACGGGAAACACGCGGTAGCGGAGGCGGTAAGTGCGCGACCAGACATTGTACGGGCGGTACATAGCACGAAAGGTGGTGTCGACGATGCGTTTGCAAAACAGCTCGCGAAGGCACACATCCCACTTCTCGAACTCACCCAAAAGAAACTTCCCAAAATGGTATCGTCTGATGCCGTACACCAAGGTATCATTGCAGAAATCAATCCGCACCAATTGACCGTATCGTATGAAGAATTCATTGCGAAATATAATGTGACAAACGATTCCGCTTTTGTGCTTCTCGGTGAGGTGCAGGATCCCCACAATGTAGGAGCGGTCATTCGCTCAGCGGTAGCGTTTGGTATGGCGGGGGTGCTCATTCCCGAGCATAGGCAAGCTCAGGTGAATGGTACCGTCATCAAAGTTTCTGCCGGTATGGCTTTTCGTATTCCGCTCATTCAGGTAGGGAATGTGAATTACACTGTGGCAGATTTGAAAGAACGTGGGTTTTGGATATATGGTCTTGCAGAAGATGCAGAACAATCATTGGAGAGTGAAGGATTTGAGAAACCCAGTGTCATCATTCTTGGAAATGAAGGTGAAGGCATTCGCGTAAAGACATTGGAACACTGTGATATCCCACTTAGAATTCCTATGCATAAAAATGCAGAATCGCTCAACGCGTCCGTTGCTGCCGGTGTCGTTCTCCATGCATGGAGCTTGAAGCACCCCAAAGCACTCCGTTAAGTAAGAGGGAAAATGTGGGGCGATCAAAAGTCGCCCCCACTTTTTCAAAATGAAATAATTTTTTGATGCTCGTGTAGTACTAGGGTAGGGTGTGGTGTATGCATAACCGCATTCCTGATTTAGTGAATAATTTTGAAAATTCTATGACACAGACACAAAAATTGGTGGTAATTCCCGCACTTGCGGGGCTCATGATACTCGGAGGAGCAGTCGCTGGGTATGCACAGTTGAGCTCAGCAAATGAGGACGGCGCAGGTATTGGCTTCATGCGCGGTATGATGGGTGGTCGCGGGATGGGGAATGGCATCCACGGCACTATTACCGCAATCAATGGTAATACACTGACAGTTGCCGTTGACGATACTTCGTACACGGTCAATGTGGCAGATGCCGAATTCCACACATTTGCTGATGGAGAGATGTCTGATGCAACAGTGGGTAATTTGGGAGTCGGTGATAGTATTGGTGTCCGCGGGGCAGTTGATGGTACTTCTATAGAAGCAGAACATGTCATGGAGGGTGATATGCAGAGAGGTCCACATGGTGGTATGCGCGGAGGTCGTGGGATGATGGGTGAGGTGACGAAGGTTGATGGTACTACTATTACGGTAGAAGGTCGTAATGGAAAGACCTATACCGTGAATGCTACAGAGGCAGAGGTATTGCGCACAGTCGAAGGTTCTGTGAGTGATATTAAAGAGGGAAGTCGCATCGGTGTCCACGGTGACCTCGATGGTACGACGGTGACCGCAGAACGCATTATGGCAGATTTGCCTGAAGCACCCGAGAAAAACTAATACACATTAATTTCAGTGAAGAAAAATGTACAAAAATCCCACGAGCACTTCATGCTCGTGGGGTTTTGTGCTATGTAATAAAATGGCCATATGGGTGTACTATAGGGTGATATGAAAGACTTTTTTGCATGGGTAGGCGCACACAGATGGCTAATCTCGGCCGTTTCTGTTGTGATTGTGGGAGCGGGGGTGTACATGTATCTCACTCAAAGTGCTGATACTGCAACAAACACCTACGCCGTCGTCGAGGTTGTCGGTACGGGTACCGTTTCTTCAGGTATTCACACCACGGGTGAAGTGGTTGCATCACAAAAGCTCGACCTCGATGTATACAAGCAACTCTCACGCATTGATGTGGTAAATGTCGCAAACGGTGCGCATGTTGATGCAGGTACGACACTCCTTTCCTTCGATAAAAGTGATGCATACGTACAGGCACAGTCGACGCGCGTATCGCTCGCTGAAGCAAGACTCGCGCTCGACACCGAAAAAGAAAATGTGACCGACCCCAACACTGAGGTGCGCACACTCCAAAATAAAATTG
>CAYRMF010000020.1:4781-17568 GCA_964425475.1 uncultured Candidatus Saccharibacteria bacterium
AAAGAAAATGTGACCGACCCCAACACTGAGGTGCGCACACTCCAAAATAAAATTGCCACATACGAGAAAGCACTGGTAGATAGCGCGCAGGATATCAAAGATGCATATCAAGATTTTTTGAATACCGATTTGGTCGTCGATGTCGCTTTGAGTGACAAGTCACGACTCCTCGGAGCGACACGTCCCACACTCTCGGGACGGTACGTCGGTACAGTGGAGGGGATGTACACAATCGAAGTGTATAGTTCAAACAGTAAGTCCGGATACTCATACAGGGTCTCTGGGCTTGAGTCATACACCGGTTCTGTCGTTATTGGTTCTCCGGTAGACCTTGGGAACCGTGGTCTCAAAATTACCTTCCCGAGTAGCACAAAGCACAGTGATACATGGGTGGTGCGTGTTCCGAATACCGGTATCGCCACCTATGCAGATACAAAGCGTGCGTACGAACGTACCGTAGCTGATCTCAAAGAACAGATTGTCTCTACGAAGGTTAGTCTCGCAAATGCAGAACAAGAACTTGAAGATATGCTCAGTACTGATACCTCATCATATCGCAATTTGCATGTAGAAAAAGCCGTCGCAACAGTCAATTCCACACAGCAGAAGCTTGCCGAAAATTATGATGCAATCAGCGAGCGTGACATCGTGGCTCCGTTTGCAGGCACAATTCAGGATATGGAAAACGTCGTCGTGGGCGCTACGCCGACAGGAGGAAGTGAGGATACCATTAGTCTCGGTACGCTTATCTCGGATGAGTTTCTCACTACCTTCACCTTGAGTGCGACTGATGTGGCAAAGGTGAGCGTCGGGCAGAAGGTCAATGTCACTATCACCTCCTTCAGTGAACAGCCTGTGTTCACTGCACACATCACGGAAATCAGCTCGCTCCCATCATCGGACGGTGTGGCGCAGTATGAGGTGCGCGCTAAGATTGAGTACGACCACGCATCATCGTCGGTGAAGCTTCGTGAGGGCGTGCTCGCTGATATTGAGATTATAGAAGAAGAAAAGGAGAACGCGCTCCGCGTGCCTGTGTCGGCGATTACCTATGTAGATGGCAAGCCAACGGTACAGGTGGTGGACACGCTCACGGATGCACAAAAAAAAGAAATTGAAACAATGAGTATTCTTCGCACTGCACGTGACGCCACACTCCCTTCGTATGCAAAGACTATTACTCTCGGCATTTACGGTACCTACTACGCCGAGGTGACGGGAGGGCTCACGGGAGGAGAATACATTCTCATAACCGCAACTCCCACAGCAACAGACACCTCAGTGGTCGAACAGGCGGGCTTTGGTCCAGGAAGACGTGAGCAGGAAAGTCAGGGCGGAACTGCTCCCGCTACAGAGAAAAAATAATATGGAAACATCACGTGATATCGTGCGACTTGAGAAGGTATCCAAGTGTTTTTATCTTGCCGATGGGGTAGAAGTGCCGGTGCTCCATGATGTCAATCTCACCATACGAGAAGGGGAGATGGTGGCACTTCTCGGGCAATCCGGCTCAGGGAAGAGTACACTCATGAATCTCATCGGTGGCTTAGATGTGCCGACTTCAGGCGAATACTATTTTGATGGAAAGAAAGTGAATGATATGTCACAGGACGAACTTGCTGAATTGCGCTCGTCGCGTATTAGTTTTATTTTTCAATCATTTCATCTCCTTCCGGGGAAGACGGCATACCAAAATGTAGCGCTCCCGCTCTACTATCAACAATCTTTTACGGGTGACCATGATGAGTATGTGCGCCACGCTCTCTCGCGTGCGGCGCTTGAGGAAGGGCAATGGCATAAGCTACCGAATCAGATGTCGGGTGGGCAACGACAACGTGTTGCTATCGCACGCGCCCTGGTTGCTCGCCCGACGCTCCTTCTCGCCGATGAGCCAACAGGAAACCTCGATTCACACACGGGGCAGACCATTATTGAGTCACTCAAGTACCTCAATCAGACGTACCGCATGACGATACTCATCGTGACGCACGACGAATCGCTCGCACAGGTGGTCGACCGAATTATTCATATTAAAGACGGCTACGTCTCCTAAGGGTATGCACTATCGATTTCTATTCAGTGAGGCACTCCAGGCAATACGGAGCAATGTCCTCCGTTCGGTCCTTACGATTGTGGGTATTGTGGTGGGGATTTTTTCAGTCACGGCGATGCTTGCCCTCGGCGAGGGAATGTCTGCGAACGTCCTCGACCGCTTCAGTTCATTCATGCAGGGTGATATCACCATTTCAGGGAATATTACTTACAAAGATTTCACTTGGATGAGTGAAAAGTCCTATGTGAAAAATACGCTGGCTTCGGTGCAAGCACAGAAGGTGAGTGTTGTGGCATTTGATACTGAGTTTTCACCTACGGTGCAATCGGTGGTGGGTGATTATACGGATATTCAAAAGTACACAATCGTCAGTGGTAGTGTGTTTGATTTTACTGACCCAAGCTTTAGTGAAAATGTTGCAGTGGTTTCTGACGGTTTCAGTGATACCGTTACGAAAGAGACAGGACGTTCAGTCCTTGATCAAACTATCCGCGTGGGTAGCGTTGCGTACACCGTCATTGGGGTTATTGAGTCGAGTTCGATGACCTTTACTCGTGGGGACGGACTCATTCTTATTCCACACGCCACGATGGTGGGAAGTCTCACCAACAGCAAAAGTTTTTCTGGGGTGGCGGTGACGCTCAAGGACTCTTCATACTTTGAAATTGCGGGGCAGGATATCCTCTATGGCCTCAATGCGTCGCGACAACTTACAGAGGACAGTGACGAAGTATTTTCGGTGGAAACGTCGCAGTCAATGATAGAAACAGCACAGCAAACGACTGCAATGCTCACCACATTCCTCGGTATCGTGGGCGGTATTGCTCTTTTTGTGGGAGGAATTGGCACCATGAACATGATGCTCACTACCGTGACGGAGCGTACTAAAGAGATTGGACTCAGAAAGGCAATCGGTGCGCGCAACAAAGATATTTTGCTTCAGATACTTATTGAGTCAGTACTGCTCACCACCTCAGGCGGTATTTTAGGAATTGGTTTGAGTCTTGGTGTCGCAAAAGTTGCCAATACCATTTTTGCTGACAGTGAAATCATCAGTGTGCTCGTCAATATGAAAGTGATTATGCTCGCTGCGGTTGTGTCGCTCCTCGTGGGAGTTATTTTTGGCATATATCCAGCGCGCAATGCGTCGAAGTTGCAACCAGTGGATGCGCTTCGGGCGGAGTAGGGGAAGAAAATAAAACGTTACAGGCAACGCCTTGATACAAGGATACGAGGTGTATAGACAAAATCACGCGCGCCAAAGGCGCGCGTGATTTTGTCTTTTTTCTATTCTTTCTGCACGCAGTGGAAAAAGTATTCCATGCATGACCATGGTACACTTGAGGTAATTATTTAACTCATTTGTTACACATATGAATGAAGAGGTACCTGTTGGTGGAGAGGTTGTTCAGAGTAGTGATGCACCACAGCCCGTTGTGCCTTCGAGTGAAGAACCTTCGGCTACAGCGACGCCTATCTCTGTTACGCAACCAAAAACACTCAGCACATGGGTTACTACCTTCCGGACATTTGTACATACGCATACGCGAGTACTCATGGGTCTTGGCCTCGGCATTCTTGTCGTATCACTTCTCATCGTATATGGGAATATGGTATTCAGAGATGGTGCTTCTCCGAAACAGTTCACCAGTGTGTATACATTTGTACCTGAAAAAATATCAAAGAGTGCGATGGTCCCCATCTCACTCCCGAAGGGTGTGAGTGAGGAAGATGCGGTGAAAAGTATTTCATTTTCTCCCACGCTCGAAGGGGAGTGGATTGATGATACAATCCCCGAACGCGTGACCTTCAAGCCAAAACAGGAACTGCTTGAGGGTACCTACTATGCTGTGCACATGGATACGGGAACGATGCGCTTGTCGGGTGATTTTTTGGTGGATGCTGACCCGCGAGTGGAAGCAGTATTTCCCCGTGAGGGAAGTGAGGCGGATGAGCACTCCAAAATAACCATCCTCTTCAATCGCCCAATGGTCCCACTCACAACACTCACAGAGTTAGAATCCGAAGAAATACCGGTCACTATTACTCCAGAAACCCCGGGCCGATTCAAGTGGATAAGCACGCGCAATGTGCAATTCATTCCTGACACACAGCTACATCCATCAACACAGTATACCGTCAGTATTGAGGACGGATTCACCTCAATCGATGGTCTCCGTGTCACTCCCGAAACATACACATTTACGACGCGCCCACTTCGCTATGTGTCGCTGAGTGAAGGAGAGATAGGATATCGTGCACCGATGGTCATTGCGTTTAATCAACCTGTTACTCTTGAAGAAACACTCGATAAGATTCAAGTGACGAATAATCAGGGGAACACCGTCGCGGTGAATGTCGTCTATGGCGAGACTACCACCTACGATAGAGTGACCGGTGAACCAACAACCAAAGAAGATAGGAGTAAACTCTTTATATACCAAAAGAAAGACGCATATGGTAGAAAAAATATTTGGGATTTTGAAACAAATTATACACTCAGAGTGCGAGGCGCAGTACCACAGGAAGGAGACATCATGCTTGAAGAGGAGCGTACCGTGTCAGTACAGATTCCACACATTGTTGCTCAAATCACTGCCACTTCCGAGAGAAGTCAATTTGCGTCGTCTGAACTCTTTGACCCACAGGGAACGCTCGTCATTCATTTTCATGATGATATCGATAAAGATGGTTCAAAAATAGAAGCGAAGGGACTCCGTGAGGTGCGATATGGTGAACGGTGCAAGCGAGATTCCCATGGTGAGGAAATACCGTTTGGGAACGAGTGTGAAAAAGAAGAAGACCCAACAACGCTCGTGCTCTCATTTGACGCAGAAGCATTCCGTCCCAATGAGGTGTTTACGCTCACCCTTGAAAAAATCTACACGCGCGATGGTTTTGTTGCGAACAAGGATCCACTGACGCGTGATATTCGCGTGTACCCGACGCTCTCGATTTTGCGTACGGTACCCGCGAGTGGTGCACAGGATGCATCACTTGAGAACCTCTATATATGTTCGAATGCGCCACTGCGTGACCCAGGGGAGGCAGGGATGAGATCGTATGTACAGACAGAAAATTACATAGTGTATGGGCAGTGGTCTGATTCATATTTGGTTGAAAGACCTGACGATACCTATTGGTACCAGCATGTGTGTAATGTAGGTGAGTACGAAACAGAAATTCGCTACGGTCTTTTGCCGACAACACCATACACGCTCTCGCTTGCTCCTGTGAGTGCATTCGGTGATACCGCACAGGGCACGGTGTCTTTTACGACCACAGTGCCAAGTGAAAAGTACACACGCTTCCACAATATGCAGAAGCAGTACAATGTCACCAAGCCCGACCACACAAAGCTCACCTACGCAGTTGAAAATCTCGAATACGTAGATCTCCATATCTGCAAACTTCCCGCCGAGTCATTTATTGGAAGATTGAACGATGACAGAGAGAGTACTGACGGACCCATATCAGCAGGGTGTACCGAGGTGAAGACTGACCGCATTACGCTCCCACCACGGTATTGGGTGAATAACTATTTCCAAGTCGACCTTCATACCTACTTTACGGATACCCATGGGCAATACGTACTCACCTTCAGTAACCCACTCTACCTTGATTCGTACACGAAGAAACAATTGTATGACGTCACATACCTCAGCGTGACTGGACTTGCGGTGGGAAAGAAAGAAGTTCAATACGAAGATAATGAGTATTACTGGGGATCGGGAAATCCACTTGCCGATACCGTACTTACAAAATCACTCGGTTCAAGCAAGAATCTCTATTGGGTAAATGACAGCACAACACTTACTCCCGTTACAGGTGCGACCGTTGTGCAGTATCGTGGGAAGAAAGTAGCAACGCGCGGGGCGGTTGGTATTACCGATGGAGAGGGTATCGCGCGTGTGGCAACTGAACGTGATGTTGATTCTGCCATCATTTCGTATAATGGAGATGTTGCGGTGGTGAGTGACTGGGCTGACACACTTGGCTGGTACACACAGTCTGCCGGAAATAGTTCACGCACGTACCTCTATACAGACAGACCGATTTATCGTCCGGGGCATACGGTCTATATACGGGGTATAGACCGTGTGGGGTTTGATGGCGCGTATGAGGTATGGCAACAAAAAAATGTTCCCCTTGAGGTATTTGATGCAATGGGAAATCGTGTCTACGACACCATGCTCACGATAAATCCGTATGGCACATTCAATACAGCATTTGAGTTGGCTTCTGATGCGCCACTCGGGACGTACCGTATTGATGTGTTCAACCAGAGCACCTGGTTTGATGTCGAGGAGTATGTACCCGCTCCATTTAAGGTGGAACTTAAAGGAGACAAAGAAGAGTATGAAAATGGTGAGGAGATTACTTTTGATGTACAGGCAGATTACTACTTTGGTGTACCGGTGAGCGGTGGATTGGTGAGCTATAGCGCGACAGCACAGGACTATTACTTTGACCGGTACACCGATGAGTATTTCAATTTTGGCAGTGGGTGGTACTCCTGCTACGACTGCGGATATGGTGACTCATTCCTCTTCCGCGGAGAAGCGCGTCTTGATACTGAGGGTAGAGCGCGCATCTCTCGTACGATTAATCTGAAAGATTTCTTCAAAGACAATGAATCGATGGGGAGCAAATTGGTGACATTCACGATTACCGCGAAAGATCTGAATGGTCGTGCGGTAACAGCACAGCGGACGGTCATTGTGCACAAAGGACAGTTCTACATTGGCGCGGTGACGAGCGAGTACTACACCGGTATGAATACACCAGTCACACTCAAAGTGAAAACGGTTGATACACAGGGAGTACCGATTGCACTCGAAGGGGTAAAGACAACCACGTATAAGATTGACTGGGACATTTTCAAGCGACAAGAAGTGGATGGTGGTTTCTATTATCGATACGAAAAGAAACGCGCACTGGTGAATGAAGCAACACTCAACACGGATGAGAAGGGAAACGGTGAAGCGGTCCTCACATTCCCCACCGAGGGTGAGTTCGAAATAGTGGTATCGAAGCACGACGAAAAGGGAAATTTGATTGATACGACAACCTCCGTGTACATCTATGGTGCACACGTCGTTGTGCCTCCAAACAACAACTATGACCTCGATATGGAAGTCGTGCGTAACGACTTGAATGTTGGCGACACTGGTTCACTACTCATTAAGTCACCGTACACACACGCGAAAGTGCTCATTTCTGCTGAGAGGGGTACACTCTTCGACTACTGGGTGAAAGATATCAATAACGGTTTCTTGGCGCATGAATTTCCCGTGAAGAGTGAGTATGCTCCGAATGTATATTTTTCAGCACTCCTCCTCTCCGATACACCTGAGGTGAAGTACGGAAATGTAGAATTTGCTATCAATAAGGAAGAACATTCGCTTGCTATTGATGTCGTCTCAAACAAGAAGACGTACCTTCCGGGTGAACAGGTGACTCTTGATATAACCACAAAAGATTACAGAGGAAATGCGACGCCTGCCGAAGTCTCTGTTGCGGTTGCGGATCTCTCAGTTTTGGCGCTGAAGGGGAATCCAAAAAGAGATCCACTCACATACTTCTATGACGGTTTTCCACTCTCTGTCACGACGGGGAGTAACATCAAAAACATTCTCTATGAAATGGATATTCCACTCGGTACAAAGGGTGGTGGCGGTGACCCGAATGATTTAGCGACAAAGAAGCGTGGACTCTTTAAGGACACCGCGTACTGGAGCGCTGAAGTGACCACCGATACGAGTGGTCATGCACAGGTATCGTTCACACTCCCCGACAACCTCACCACGTGGCGGGTTGAATCAATTGGTGTCACGAAAGATACAAAGCTCGGCGTAGACTACCAAGAGTTCACCACACAGAAAGACCTCATGGCGATCCCTCTCGCACCACGATTTATTGTCCCAGGGGATACGTTCAAACTCGGCGCGAAAGTGTTCAATGAAACCGATGCTACAGCGGAGGTGACGGTAAACCTCACGAGTGATTCGCTCACCTTTATTGATGCGCACACCGAAACAATTACGATTGGGAAGGGTGAGACGAAGACAGTGTATTTTGAAGTGAAAGCACCCGAGAACAAAAAAGCGGGAGAGCACCTCTTCACCTTTACCGCTTCATACGGAGAGTATGCCGATACGGTCGAGCGCGCAATTCCCATTACTTCAAACCTTACCTATGAAACCGTAGCGACCGCGGGGATGACGACTGATAGCAGTGTGACAGAATATCTCTATGTTCCCGATGAGGTGGCGAGTGGTGACGGAGGACTCACTATCCATACCAACGCAACACTCGCTGCATTTATGACCGATGCGCTCACCTATATGGCGACATATCCGTACGGGTGTAGCGAACAACTCGCAAGTGCTCTCAGTACCATCGCACTCCTCCAGAGTGCCCTCAAAACGCCGAATGTCGGAGGGAGTTTTGAGACAATCGAGTATGAGGGTGTCACCTATGGAGTCGATGATGTGGTACAGAAAGGACTTGCAAAGATATATGAAACACAAAATATTGAAGGGGGCTTCTCATACTATAAAGGTCTTCAGCCAGATATCTGGCTCAGTATACATATACTCACTGCACTTACCGAATTGAAACGTGCTGGATTTCCAGTGCGGGAGGAGGTTCTTGCAAACGCACTCACCTATGTGGCATTTGAAACAGAGCAAAAATACCAGCAGTATCCAGATGCATATCGCGAACTCGTTATTCTTGCAGAATATGCTCTACGACAAGCGAACGGAAATGTGCCAACAAATCTTACCGCACTGGTTTCAGCGATACTCACTGTAGATGGGTTTGTACAAGAAGAAGTAAGTAGTATGACACTCGCGTATCTCGCAATTCTTACCGCGCGTGGGTGGGATGAAAAGGAAGGAGCATATGTGTATGACACACTCATGGGTCGTATGAGTATCGATGGACGGGGTGCGTACCTCAAGCCATCTGTATACGAAATGTCAGAGTACTTTGAGACGACTATCAAAGATACCGCGCTCCTCCTCAAAGCATTTGTCGCACACGAAGATATGCATGCAGAGAGAGCAAATGTACTACGCTGGCTTCTCGCGAGTCGTGATACGCGCGGTGTCTGGGGTTCAACGCAGAACACGTTTGTGGTCATTGACGCGATGACACGATACCTCGCGTTCACCCATGAGACTGAAGCAGAATTTACGCTCACGGGAGCACTTGCGGGGGAGACACTCTTTGAACATGCATGGAAGAGCACAAATATCTTTGAGACATTCACCCACACAACCCCCATTGACGCACTCACGCGGAGTACACTCCTCCCGCTTACCTTCACCCGGGAAGATAGTGCTGGTCAAAAGAACACGCTGTACTACGATATGACACTCAAGTATTTCTTGCCTGTTGAATCACTCCCACCGCGCGATGAGGGTATTACTGTTGTACGCGACTTGTTTGCACTGTCTGACGTTGAAGACGAGAAGCCACTCGAGAAAGCAAAAGTCGGGGATATCGTGAAAGGAAAAATAACCGTCACTGTTCCGAGTACATACGCGCATGTCGCGATTGAAGATTTTATTCCTGCGGGATTTGAGATAGTGAATCAAAATCTTGATACCGAGCGCGGTGTGGTTGAAAATGATTCAGGTAATTATAAAGACGGTGCGTTCGTATCGCCGAGACGTGATGAAGCGAAGGGTTTCTTTGCGCGAGCGCTTTCACAGGTCAGTTCATACTTTGGTCTTGATACGCAACTCGCTCAGACATATAGTGGTAGTGCGTATGAATGGGGTGTAGATTCACCCGCAGATGCATATGATGGGTGGGGGTTAAACTCAGAAACACTCTATCCTTCACATGTAGAAGCACATGACGACAGAGTCTTTCTCTATGTTGATTCACTCCAACCGGGAGTGTACACCTATGAGTATTACCTTCGCGCACTCGTGCCGGGGACATTCGCACACCTTCCCGCGCGCGCAGAGGAACTCTATTTCCCTGAAATCTTTGGACGGACGAGTGGCAGTCGTATTACGGTGACTGAGTAAAAACATCCACCCGCAGTACCCTGTGGCAAAGCCGACGGGAAATTATGCGGGCGGAATCCGGGTGTTTTTTCTAGCAGAAGAAACGGCTCCGCCGTTACTATTTCATTGTCCATGCATCCTCAATAAAAGATGCTGGAAGCATATTTTATTGAGGAATACTGGACGAACTAGTGACGACGTGAATAGATACATATTCAGTACGCGCTGACTTAGGGTCATGGGCGCCGAGTTCATAGGTACCGAGTGTTGGGGGGACAAATGTTGCTTCCGTACCTTCTCCAATAGCTATACCATTCACACTCCAGAGCACGGATTGTGTTGCGTGAAGGGGAATGACGCTTGCAGATGAGAATGCGAACGTGTCATTCTCATGTGGGCTACTGATGAGCGTCTCTTTGAGCAAAATGGTTTCGTGTTCGTCTACGATATCTCCCATAAGACCCCATTCTAATGAGGGTCCGATAGGAATTTGTGAAAGTCCTGTGTTGCCGAATGAAGCGTCGGTGTGATACGGGGTCTCCTTGAGGTATTCCATGACGTCATGCCATATGGTTCCCGCTCCGGATTGCCCCGTTACTTGAAGGAGGGGTTCATTCTCACTGTTGCCAAGCCATACACCTACTACGAAATCGGGGGTATACCCCACGACCCAACTATCATGAAAATCTCTCGAGGTACCTGTCTTGACTGCATATGGGGAAAAGCTGAGATTGAGATTACTTTTTAGACCAAATTGATCGACACCGGTGAGTCGGTCACTCAAGATAGTTGTCACAAGTGCGGTGTATGTTGGTTCGGCAACTACGCGCACATTTTTTATGTGTGACTGTGGGGGGAGTGTACGAGTTGTTGTGCCATTGTTGTGTGTGGTAACAAGTGGGGCAATGGTACCTTCGCGCGGAAAAAGCGTGAAGTAGTGTGTGAGCGTGAGGAGGTCCATCTCGAGCCCACCGAGTGCAATGCCGTACTGGTAACTATCGAAGGGTTGAATAGGGGTGAATGAAAGTGTATCACCGAGAAAGCGATAAAAGTGACCAAGACCGATGTACTCAAGAATTTTTACTGAAGGAACGTTGAGGCTGTTGCTCAGTGCTTTGTGGAGCGTCACTTCACCATGGTATACACCATCGAAGTTCTTCGGATAGAGTGCATACCCTGTGGCAATCGGGTATTTGTACTCACGATCGTCGACCCGCGAATAGGGACGGAGTCCTTCCATAAACCCCTTCAGGTATATGAATGGCTTTATGGTGGAGCCAATGGGTCTCGGCTCGAGCGCCATGTTTATTTTACCGCCATGTGCCTCATCTTCCGGGTCAGGGCTTCCGACAAGCGCAATGAGTTCTTCGGTGTGTGCATTGATGACCGCAATCGCGCCATTTCGTGCGCCACGGGAGCGCTCTCGCGCGATGTGTCGTGCGAGGATAGCACGAAGATTTTCGTTTACCGTACTGTCGAGTGTCGTGTTGCACGAATGCGCACAGGTAATACCAAGAGATGCGATTTCAAACATGCTCGGACTTTGAAATGTATACCCATCGGTTATGGGAGGTGCAACATACTGTCCGGGAAGTTTAAGTGTTGTGTAGAGTGCGGTCGCGTAGGCTTCATTTTCTTTTTCCCACGGATTTCTCTTCGAGGGGTTTGCAAGTGTTGCGAGGAGCGCAATGTGTTCATAGCGTGTTGTGTCACGGAATGACTTTCCAAAATATGCGCGACTCCCCGCTTCAAAACCCTGCACCTGATTCCCGAGTGAAACAGTATTTGCGTACATGAGGAGAATGTCGTCTTTGTCTGTATAGAGTTCAAGACTGATTGCGTACAGTGTTTCTTTCAGTTTATTTTTTACCGTGCGAGTGTGTTCCGTTCCTAAAATGTTTTTCGCAAGTTGTTGTGTGATGGTACTTGCTCCTCCCGCATTGTCGTATTGCAGAAAATGATACAGAGCACGCAGAGTACTGAATGGATTGATACCGGGGTGGTAGTAAAAAAATCGGTCCTCTTTCGCGATGAGGAGTGACGTAAAATCAGAGTCCATGCTCGTCAAAGGATAATTGTAG
The DNA here is from genome assembly GCA_964425475.1 of uncultured Candidatus Saccharibacteria bacterium. Classification (GTDB taxonomy): domain Bacteria; phylum Patescibacteriota; class Minisyncoccia; order Phycocordibacterales; family UBA918; genus Damh-18. The sequence continues at coordinate 16,943 of CAYRMF010000020.1, forward strand.
AGTTCTTTGCTATTTGCCTTGATACTGAGTGGAATACCATTCCTGTCATATACCGCATCTGAGAGAAGCGTTTCGTAGATTTGTGTTGCCCTCTGTGCGATGAAAAAGGTGCCCAGTGCTGAGAGGATAATAAAAAACGAAAGACTCAAAATGAGGATGCGATGTGTACGAACAGAGGTGCAGAGAGAATTACGGGAGAGGAGTGCAAACATAGGTACATTTTTGCACAGAAGTTGGTGAGCGCATAGGGGAGTGCGAGCGGTGAAAGAAAGTACGTTAATCGGTGTATTATAGAGGAATGGCAGAAAGCGAAGCAATAGTGACCGACGAGGAACTCGCGCGCAGGGTACAGGAAGGGGATGCAACGGCGTTTGGCACCATAATGGAGCGCTACGCTGGGCGCCTCACCCGGTACGGCAGACGGTACCTCGCGCGTGATGAAGATATAGAGGACGTTATTCAAGACGTCTTTCTGAAGACATACCAAAATATGCAGTCATACAATCCCGCGTACCGCTTCTCTCCGTGGATATACCGCATCGCGCACAATGCGTTTGTGAATGTGCTCAGGAAGCACAAGCACCGCACATTTGAATTTTTCGATTTCGATACGTTCGTGTCGCCAC
>CAYRMF010000021.1:0-8781 GCA_964425475.1 uncultured Candidatus Saccharibacteria bacterium
GGGAAGCAGTACAGGAGGTGAGGGAAGTACCGGCGGAGCCGAGACACCCGTAGAGCCTGCTCCTCCTACACCACCTGAACCCACTCCCGCACCCACCGAAGAGCCTCCTGTAGCCGAGGAGCCAGCACCTGAGGCACCTGCAGCGCCAGAAGCACCTGCTCCAGAGCCACAGCCTGAGCCGTCACCAGCACCGAGCGAACCTTCGTTATAGAGAATTATTAGTCACAGTAATATCTAAAATATGTAACATAAAAAATGCCCAAAATAGGCAAAAATGAACAAGAAGTTATGCACATACATACATAATATAGTGCAGAAAAAAACACACAAATTAAGTACAATAGAGGATATACCAAGTCATTGGTAGCAAACATTAATTAACCGTAAATTTTTAGTATGAATAGCACTCATTTATTATACTCCGCAAAGAAAGCAATGGTTGCAACCTTGCTCATTGCTGCGTTGGGTATGTTTAGTTTTTTTGCTTTTGAGCCATCGGTAGGACAGGCTATTACCAGTAATAATTTCAGCGTAACACAGCAGATTACGAATGAAATTTCATTCTTGGTGCAACCTTCAAATGTTACCTTGGCTGGTTCTATTGCCGGTCTTTCTGGAGGTTATGCGACCGGTACTACTGTTGTATCAGTGAATACAAACAACATAACGGGGTACAATATGACCCTTCACTTTGCAACTAACTCTCGCCCACACGCAATGGTGGCGAGTACCACTGACCCAGCATCAGCATATATCTCAAATTATACGCAAGCGGGTGCTGTCGGAGTACCTGACTACAACTGGGTAGACAATGCCTCAGGAGGTTCTGCAGAATTTGGTTATACTGTAAATGCTTCAACAACTGCTGAGGTAGCGCAGGCGTTTAAGAATAACGGATCCTCATGTAATCAGGTAGCAGGATCGCAATCTTTAAACAAATGTTGGCTTAACCCAACAACCACTCCTCAGGTCATCATCAACTCGACTGCACCAAATACAAGTTCTACAACAACGCTCAAATTCAAGGTTGCTGTACCAAGTAATCCTTCACCAGCCCTTCCTTCAGGATACTACGTAGCGACCGGCACATTGACCGCAGTCACTAATTAGTAGTACACTTTCGGTTATCTATGTTTGCTACTGTGCACAAAACACTTCTTTTCGCGCTTGCGATTTGTGCACTCTTCTTTCTGAGCGCACTACCGTTGGTAGTGCGTTCGCAAGAGGAAACTCCTCAAGCAGTAGAGGGAACGATAGAAACGAATACAACACCTGTTTCTGAACCGACCCCATATACAATTGAAGGTATACCTGGCGGGGATGCGGTTATCGGTGATTTTGTAGTTGGCCCAGGGAAAGCCGAACTCTCTCTTAAACCAGGTGAGACAAAGGTTGTAGAGATGACTATCACCAATCGTACTGGTGAGCGTCGTATTTTTAAAATCAACATCGAAGATGCAGAGGGGTCACAGGACCCCGCTACAGCTGTAGTACTTCTTGGAGATGATAGAGGGCCGTACTCGCTCAAGGATTATTTGTCGGTGCCACAGTATAGTTTTGAACTCGACCACAATCAACGTGCTCGTGTCCCAGTAACTATTTCAATACCCACAGACGCAGAACCGGGAGGACTCTATGGAAGTGTGCTCGTGAATACCGTCGCTATTAATGCGGTAATTGGTGATACTGCAGGCACGGCACCACAGTCAGCAATTATCGCACGTATCGGGACCCTCTTTTTTGTAACTGTTCCTGGTGAGACTAAGAATGAAGGAAAATTAATTGATTTTGGAACAGTACCTGACAAAAAGTTTTACCAGAATGGACCAATTAATTTTGGTATCCTCACAGAAAATACCGGCTCAATTCACCTCGCACCATATGGAGAGCTTCGTATCACCAATATGCTTGGAGAAGAAGTTGGTTTTCTTACACTTGAGCCATGGTTCGTGCTTCCACAATCGAAACGGCTTCGTGAAATATCATGGAACCGTGATTTTCTCTTTGGTCGCTACACCGCAACGGTCAATATCAATCGCAGTTACGATGACACCATTGATACACTGAGTTACTCATTTTGGGTGCTTCCGTGGAAGCCACTTGCGGGAGGTTTTGCAATTGTCTTCTTTGTTCTTTTCTTAATTCGTGCATTCTTCAAAAAGTTTGAATTTAAGCGTAAGTAAATAAGCGTATGAGTCTCCGTGATACGCTTATCACCGCAACTGCTGCACTTATTTGTACTCCTGTGGTGCTTTTGTGTGTATCGCTTACGAGCGCCCAAACGATGCAGAGTACCAATTACCGAATCCAAAGTGACTCGGTGAATTTTGGTGGAGGACTTTCTACCTCGACCAACTACTCCCTTGAGTCGACTGCAGGTGAGATAGCAACAGGCGACGGCACGAGCGCGAGTTACAATCTCAAAGCAGGGTACCAGCAGATGCTCACTACCTTTATTTCTATGACTGCCGCCAATGCGGTACTCATGACACCGTCTATCCCTGGTATCTCCGGTGGTATTGCAAACGGCTCTACCACGGTGACCGTGACGACTGACAGTGCTGCAGGCTACCAGATGACGATCTCCGCTTCGCAGAGTCCTGCGATGCAAAAAGGGAGCGATACTATAGCCGACTATGTGCCTGTGGGAAATCCCGATTTCACTTTTATCACCAACGCCCCTGATGCACACCTCGGCTACTCTCCGTCGGGAGTGGATGTGACTGCGCGATTTAAGGATAATGGTGCGGTCTGTGGTACTGGGGGCACACAAGAAACGGATCTTGCATGTTGGGATGGGCTTAGTACCAGTGCAGTTGAAATTGTACGCCGCATGTCCGCGAACACTCCGAATGGCTCCACAACGACCGTGAATTTTCGTGTTGGAATCGGTGGCTCGGTCGTGCAGACAGGAGGCACCTACATTGCCACTACAACTCTGACCGCTCTACCGTTATAATGAAACACATGAGTTGTCGTTTGCTTGTACCATTATTACTTCTCTGTATGTTCATGCCATGCATGACGGCATATGGAATTACGAGCGACTTTCGCATACGAACTTTTATAGGAGATGATACCAACCCTCCCTCTGTACCTACGAACCTAACCGCGACCCCCATTGCTATTTCCCAAATAAATCTCGCGTGGGATCCCTCGACAGATGATTTTGAACTTTCGGGATATCATGTGTGGCGTGATGGCGTGCAAATAGCCACAACGACTACAACTACGTATGCCGACATTGGACTCATGGCGAGTACGACCTATGCATACTATGTAACCGCGTATGACCACATAGCAAATGAGTCCGCATCGTCAACTGTTGTTGCAACAACAACACTCAGTATTCCAATACCACCTGCGGATACAGGGAGTCGCTACGGCACACGCCTTCCCTCGATGGATGAGGTGCTCATATCACTTCAGGTCGTCCCACAGAAGGATTCGGTGACGATTACGTACGCGACCAATATGTACGTACGCTCCGTGTTGAAGTGGGGGCGTACTCCATCGTATGAGCTCGGTTCGCTCGCTGAGCAAGCATTTGCAAAAAAACATGAAAATCAGATAGTGGGCCTCATACCCGGCACCACATACTACTTCACCATTTTGGGGGAAGATAGGTTTGGTCGCACTGGTGTGCTCTACACAGGAACATTTACCACACTTCCCCCAGAAGATACATTTCCACCAGGAAATGTGACCGGCCTCACGGCTGTTCGCGATGGGGATGATGTATTACTTTCGTGGCAATTACCGTACGACCCGGATCTTGCGTATGTGCGCGTTGTACGGAACGATCGCTTTTATCCCACCGACGAAGCGGATGGATGGGTGGTGTATGAAGGGAAAGGGGAAGGCACGCGCGACGTGGATGCAGTGGTAGGTGCACAACAGTTTTATACCGTCTTTAGTTACGACGCGCTCGGGAACATGTCCTCAGGTGCGGTTGTGGTCATACGTTTTGGTACACCGGTACATGCGACGACGAGCACCAGCACACTTCCGGGGGAAATTGTGCCTACACAAAATCCCATCGCACTCACCTTTGCTGATATTGCATTTATACAGGAAGGAGAGTTACTTCCATCCAAGTATGGTACGGTACAGATAGATGGTACAAAGCAACTCACTATTGCAATACCCTACGACAAGGTACCTGAGCATCTCAAGACAATTTTGGTGACGGTGCGAGAGAGTGCAGACTCTCCAAAATCATTTGATTTTCTCTTGCGCATCAATCCCGAACAGACCGCCTATGTGAGCACGCTCGCTCCGTTTGGATTCAGTGGTGAGTTACCCATTACGGTGTCGGTGTTTGATTTTACAACTGCACAGATTGGGTACGCTGAAGGGAGAATTATCTCACATATTCAACCGAGTCTTCATGTAGAATCGAAACCTGCACAGAGTTTTCTGGCATATCTTCTTGTGATAATACGCTCATATTTTGTCTGGTTTATAATACTGCTTCTCCTACTTATGCTCATTGGGTGGCGACTTGTGCGACGTGAAGAATGATAGAATACATGAGTATGACAACAAAAACACGAGTCGCAATAAATGGGTTCGGACGTATTGGGCGAACTTTTTTTCGTATGGTGCACAACCACCCTGATCTTGAGGTGGTAGCAATCAATGATCTCGGTGATATTGGAAATCTCGCATATGTGCTTGAGTATGACACTGCGTATGGCAAAGCACCGTTCTCGGTGTCGGTAGAAGAGGGAGGATTACGTATTGATGACGTACTCGTGCGTACGACGAGTGAGCGCGAGCTTGCCAATCTTCCTTGGGCTGAGGAACATATAGATATTGTGATTGAATCAACAGGCATCTTTACCTCATACGAAAAAGCACAGGGGCACATTGATGCAGGAGCACGGCGAGTTATCATCAGTGCGCCCGCAAAGGACGGTGAGGGAACACTCGGGAAGACAGTGCTCATGGGATTGAATGAAGCAGAACTGGATGCATATTCGATTACCTCGAATGCATCATGCACGACGAATGCAACAAGTCCGCTCGTTGCAATACTTGATGCCACTATCGGTATCGAAAAGGCGGTCCTCAATACCGTCCACGCGTACACCGCATCACAATCACTTGTCGATGGTCCAAGCAAAAAGGATTTTCGTGAAGGGCGTTCTGCTACACAAAACATCGTACCGTCTTCAACAGGAGCAGCGATTGCGACTACACTCGTGCACACAGAGCTCGAGGGGAAGTTTGATGGCATCTCACTTCGCGTCCCGGTGCAGGTTGGTTCTATCGTCGACCTCACGTTTATCGCAAAACGTGTGACGGATGTTGCAGAGGTGAATCGAGTCCTCACCGATGCTTCACGTGAAGCACCTTGGAAAGGTATCTTTGGGGTTACAACTGCACCTATTGTGTCTTCAGATATTGTGGGAGCACCGCTTGCATCAATCGCCGATCTTTCCTTCACCCGCGTCGTTGACGGCACACTTGTCAAAGTGCTTGCATGGTATGACAATGAAGTGGGATACACGAGTACACTGGTACGTCACGCCACCCTCGTGGGAACATTACTTAAGACGACCGAATAATTATATTTTGATATGGTAATACATTTTGGAACTGACCATGCAGGGTTTGCGCTCAAGGAGGAAGTGCTTGCATACGTGCGCGACACGCTCGGGTATGAGGTGGTAGATCATGGCGCATACACTCTTGACCCCACAGACGATTATCCGGCGTATATGTATATGGCAGTTCGTGCTATGGCAGAGAATGGACAGGACGCACGCGCCATACTTTTTGGTGGTTCCGGTCAGGGGGAAGCGATGGTGGCCAATCGTATTCCCGGCATTCGCGCGACTGTGTACTACGGCGGTCAGCCAGAGATCATTCGCCTTTCGCGTGAACACAATGACGCCAATGTACTTTCGTTTGGTGCTCGCTTCGTGAGTGTGGAAGAAACAAAGGAGATGGTTGCACTGTGGCTCAATACTCCCTTTACCGAGGACGAACGACACATACGTCGTATCGCTCAGATTGATACTCTCTAACAATATGTCACCTATTGTTCCCGCAATTATTCCAAAGACGTTTGATGAGATAGGAAAGACACTCCGCATCGTGTCTCCTTTTACCCATGAAGTGCAAATAGATATCGTTGATGGTGTGTTTGTCCCATTCATCTCGTGGCCCTACCAAGAACCCGGCACCATTACTGATCTGCAGGTGCACACGGGAGATTTTCTTATTGAAATGGATCTCATGATACAAGAACCGGAAACAGTCATCGAAGCGTACGCAAAAACCGGTGTACGTCGTATTGTCGTACACCTTGAAACGGTGACCGACCTCAATCGTATTTGCACAGTGCGGGAGAAGTACGACTTCAAACTTGGTTTTTCAATCAATAACGATACCCCCCTTGAAATGCTCACCGCGGTGATTGATAGTGCCGACTATGTACAGCTCATGGGAATTGCGCACATTGGTACACAGGGACAACCATTTGACGAGCGTGTCCTTGGTCGCATACGTACATTACGGCACGCATACCCTGAACTCCTCATCAGTATTGACGGAAGTGTCAATCTTGAGACCGTGGGGAAGCTCGCACATGCTGGTGCAGGACGGTGTATCTCGGGCTCTGCAATTCTGAAAGCACACAATCCTCCAGAAGCATACACGCACCTCGTATCGCTCCATTCTATTTCTGTAACATAAGGACGTATAAAAACATTATGACAACAATGGCCGACGTACGATATCGGCCATTGCTTTTTGAGGTAATTAACAGGTGTATACATATGTACGCACTTCACGCGGTATACTAGCACTGTATGCATTATCTTTCAGATGAAGAAGTCCGTGGGCTTGAAGTACAGGCCAACGAAATACGACAGAGCATTATTGAAATGCTCGTTGAGGCAGGAAGTGGTCACACTGCAGGCCCTCTTGGTATGGCAGATATTTTTACCCTGCTCTATTTTGAGGTGCTGAAGCACGACCCACGAAATCCTTTTTGGGCAGATCGTGATCGTGTCATTCTCTCAAACGGACACATTTGTCCGGGGCTCTACGCCACAATGGCTCATGCGGGATATTTTCCTCGTGAGGAGTTACTGACGCTTCGCAAATTTGGCTCACGTCTACAAGGACATCCACACCGTGAAGCACTCCCCGGGATTGAGACAAGCTCAGGTCCACTCGGTTCTGGACTCTCACAGGCTGTCGGTATGGCACTCGCTGAGCGTATTGATAATCCGTACTCCTCAAAGTACTTCTACTGCCTCATGGGAGACGGTGAACTTGACGAAGGACAGGGATGGGAGGCACTCATGCATGCGGGGAAAGAGGGGCTCCACAACCTCATCGCTATTGTGGATAGAAATGGAATCCAGATAGACGGGTACACAAAAGATGTTATGCCACTTGAACCACTCCGTGAAAAATTCGAGTCGTTCAATTGGGATGTGCAGGAGGTCGATGGCCACAACATACGTTCGGTGAACGATGCCATAGGAAAAGCGCAAGCAGTGTACAGTCAACCATCGATTATCATTGCACACACGATAGCATCGAAGGGCATTGACGTGTTTGAGCGTGATTTCAGATGGCACGGCAATCCGCCCGGCTTGGGTCCAGAGGATCAGGTGCCGAAGAGCGAACAAGCAAAAGTCGCACTCATGAAACTGCGTACCTTGAATGGGAGCATTCACACGCATGAGTATGAATAATTTTTCTCTTTGAGGAAAGTACAGTATTTTTGAAAGTTTCTTTTAATCTTGGATAGTAATTTAGTATAAAGTGTATGAGTTATAACCTTGCATCACACGTCAATCCAAATCTGTTCAATGCGGATGTTGAGACAGCACCAAATAGAAATGGATATGGCGACGGGCTCAAACTAGCAGGAGAAGCCGATATGCGTGTTGTCGCACTCGCGGCAGACCTCACCTCTTCCACAAAAACAAATGTATTTGCGGATGCGTTTCCAAGTCGCTTTGTGCAAGTCGGTATCGCAGAACAGTCGATGGCATCGGTGGCTTCGGGTATGGCAGTAATGGGGAAGATACCTTTCTGTGCCTCGTACGCTGCTTTTTCTCCAGGACGAAACTGGGAACAGATACGCACGACGATTGCGTACAATGGTGCAAACGTAAAAATAATTGGTGCACATGCAGGTATCTCTGTGGGGCCTGATGGTGCGACACACCAAGCGCTTGAAGATATTGCGCTCATGCGTGTCATTCCACGTATGGTGGTCATAGCACCATCAGATTACCAAGAAGCAAAAAAAGCCACACTTGCTGCAGCAAAGTATGTTGGTCCTGTCTACATTCGACTTGCGCGTGAAGCGAGTCCTGTTGTTACCACAGCGGGTTCTCCGTTTGAGATAGGAAAAGCGGAAGTGTACCTCACACGTGACACAGACCACAAAAAAACGGTGGGTATTGTGACGACCGGTACCGTCCTCTATCATGCACTCGTTGCAGCGAAAGCACTCAATGAGCGTGGTATTGGAGCATCGGTACTCCATATGGGAACGGTGAAGCCACTCGATACAAAGGCACTCGTTGCTTTTGCAAAAGAGCACAGCGCACTCATTACCGTCGAAGAACACCAGCGTGCGGGGGGCTTGGGTGGAGCAGTTGCAGAATGCTTGAGCCTCCTGTATCCGACACGTATTCTTCGCCTCGGTATTGATGATGTATTTGGACAGTCAGGCACCGCGGAGGAGCTCTTTGTACATTTTGGTATTGATAGTACGGGCATTATACGAGAAGCGGAACAATTCGT
>CAYRMF010000021.1:8881-17079 GCA_964425475.1 uncultured Candidatus Saccharibacteria bacterium
AGAAAAAGCCCCGACTGCAGAGCAGTCGGGGCTTTTTCGTATTGTGCAATACCTACTACGCTACCTTCGCAACGTAGTCGTGAGGTGCAGACGCCAAGTATGCAAGGATTTTTTCTTTCGTGAGGAGTCCGTTTTGTGCACCGATGTACTGTACGACAGACATTGAATTGATAGGGCCCCATGCGAGGGCTGTTTTTACATCCTCTCCGAGGATAAGGGCACTCACAAATGTGGACGAAAATGAGTCACCCGCGCCGGTGCGTGAGACTGGCTCTTTTGGATCGGGATACATGGGCATGTGCCATACGACATCATTTTCAAGTGCATATGCGCCACGGGGACCATCAGTGATGACGGGAATCTTTGGTCCGAGCTCTTTCATTTTTCGCACAAGTGTTGGAACATCGTGCTCTGCAGTTTTCAAGATATCCTGCGCCTCTTCTTTGTTACAGAAGAACACCTCAGTGACTGCATAGAGGTCTTTGAGCTCTTCATATCCGAGACGAATTTGAAACGTTCCCGGTTGGAATGCGAGCTTCGTTTCTGGATGTGCTTTTACATACGTTGCTACCTCATGGTGGAATGCGACGCTATTTTCGCCAAGTGAGGAAAAATAGAGAAACCGCGGGGGAAGTGCAAAATCGGGAAGTATGTATGGATACTCTTCGTGCTTAATAAGAATAGTGCGTTCTGCACCATAGCGAAGAATATAATGATAATTTGTCTTTTTCCCCTCATGTATTTTCACGTATTCGGTATCGATACCTTCCTTGCGAAGCGTGTCGAGACAGTCACTTCCGTTCCGATCATGACCAAGACTTGAGACGAGTGCAGAGCGAAGCCCGAGTCGGTGTGCAGCCACAGAGGCATTTGCAGAGTTGCCCACTGCGTTCACTACGACGACATCTTTGTAGGGAAGTTTACCGCCAAACTCCATCTCTAATTTTTTGCGACCGGTTTTTTCATCGACGGTCACTTTTGCATCCTCCTGTGATAATTCGATAAATGCGTCTATTGTCGTGTCGCCTATTGCAACGAAATCATATTGTTGTGCCATAATGCAAGCATTGTACCACCCCGTGCCCGCATCGCGTGATATAGTAGTGGAACATTACAATTCGATAATCAGTACAATTATGGCGCTCATCTATATCACACGACACATTCCTGAAATTGGTATCAATCTCCTTCGGGCAGCTGGACATATGGTAGACGTAAGTGCGAAGGACGGAGTACTCACGCAGAAGGAACTCATCACCGCGGTTGGCGCAAAGCCGTACGATGCGGTCATTTCTCTCCTCACCGATATCATTGATGCTGAAGTGTTCGATGCGGTGCCCACTGCAAAGATTTTTGCAAATTATGCGGTCGGGTACAACAACATTGATATCGACACCGCAAAGGAACGGGGTATCACGATTACGAATACCCCAGGTGTGCTCACCGACACCGTTGCTGAATTCACCATTGCACTCATGCTTGCGCTGGCTCACCGCATTCCCGAATCAGATGTGTTTACACGTGCGGGTAAGTATGTGGGCTGGGCCCCCGAGCTTTTTTTGGGGAGTGACCTCAAGGGGCAGACACTCGGTATCTTGGGTGCTGGGCGCATTGGGTATGAAGTAGCCCGTCGAGCACACCATGGACTTGGCATGAAAATTATCTACTATGACATTGAACGACTTCGAGCACTTGAGAAGGATTGTGAAGCAGTTTTCAAAGAGACCGTTGAGGAGGTGCTCGGAGATGCAGATGTTGTGTCTGTGCATGTGCCACTACTCCCCACAACAGAACACCTCATCAATGCGACACGAATTCGTCTTATGAAACCAACCGCGTACCTTATCAATACATCGCGGGGTCCTGTCATTGATGAAGAAGCGCTCGTCAGTGCGCTCAAGGAGGGTGCTATTCGTGGTGCGGCACTTGATGTCTATGAACACGAGCCAGCAATTGCGAAGGGGCTTACGTCGCTCTCGAATGTGATTGTTACCCCGCACATTGCGTCTGCTTCGGAAGAGACGCGTGCAAAGATGTCTAGTATGGTGGCTCAAAATGTGATTGATTTTCTTGCAGGTGAGGAGCCCGAAAATGTGGTAAAGATATAGGGAGAGAAAAGGGAACGGACAATTGAAAGAAACGCCATTCTGCAATACCGGTTGTGTTTTCTGTTCCGTATGGTATGGTAATCGGCACAATTAAGCATTACATTATGACATTTTCACTTACCGTTGAAGCGCGTACCGAACGAGGAAAGAAACTCGTAGAATTACGCAAGGCAGGAAAACTCCCTGCAATTATGTATGGTCCAAAAGAAGAAACAACCGCACTCACCATTGACCGCGTTGCATTTGAAAAGATGCTCAAAGAAGCGGGAGAGTCGAGTATGATTACTCTCAGTGGCGCAGGTCTCAAAGTGCCGAAGGACGTACTTGTGCATGATGTATCGTTTGATGCACGTCGAGGTGGTGTTATCCATGTCGATTTCTATGCAGTTGAAGCAGGAAAGGAAATCACCGTTGATATTCCACTTGAATTTGTTGGTGAAGCACCGGCACTCAAACAAGGGGGGACACTCACCAAGGTACTTCATGAAGTTGAGGTAACCTGTATGCCAGGTAATCTTCCAAAAGAGATTATTGTAGACATCAGCGTGCTCGATGATTTTGAAAAGCAGATTCACGTACGAGACCTTATCGTTCCAGCAGGTGTAACCATTGAGAATGATGGAGAGGAAGTCGTGGTACTCGCTCAACCGGTTGAAGAAGAAGCCGAGAATGAACCAGTAATGGATATAAGCTCTATTGAGGTAGAAAAGAAGGGGAAGACAGAAGAAGCTGAATAAGATTCTATACAGTATGAACACAAAAAGCCCGAGAGGGCTTTTTGTGTGTATGTGGGTGAACTCGGTGGATAGGAGTGGAGTACTTTGGTATACTACACACGAATTATGTATAGAAGGATTATCATCGGCGTTGTGCTTTTTTCGAGTTGCTTTGTTTTACCAGGGCTCGTGTGGGGGCAGAGTGTACCATCAGTATGTAATGACGATGTTGCGGGGAAGACAGAGGAACAGCTCAAGGCCGACCTCGCACTCTGTAATGCGGAGATTGCAAAATGGCAAGGGATACTCAGTGGTACTCGATCAGAAATAACCAATATCGACGGTGATGTGAAGGCACTCACTGCAAAAATCAAATCGGCTGAGGCAACCATCAAATCAAAAAACATAGCCATCTCTCAACTCACCAAAGATATCAATGTGCGCAGTGAAAAAATAGGTGAACTCGAAATACTCATCGATGAGGGGAAAACGTCATTAGCACAGCTCATTCGACGTACGAATGAGCTCGACGATTACACATTCCCAGAGGTGATTTTAAATAGTAAAGACCTTTCGGATTTTTTCATCGACCTCGATTCCTTCATGGCAATTCAGAAAGGGCTCGAGTCGCACTTCTTTGCCGTGCGCGAGACTATTGCGCAGACTGAGGAAGAACGAAACCGTCTCGGTGAGATACAGGATCAAGAGCGGGATGCAAAGTACGATATCGAAAGCAAGAAAAAGACCATATCAAGAACAGAGCAAGAAAAGAAAGATCTTCTCGCTGCAACAAAAAAAGAAGCAAAGTCATACGAACAAATAGTGGCCGATAGGCAAGCGAAAGCAAATCAAATCAATGCTGCGCTCTTCCGCCTCCGTGGTGTTGACGGTGGTGGTATTCCATTTAAAGATGCGCTCGCGTACGCACAACAGGCATCTCGGCTTACGGGTGTCCGTGCAGCCTTTATACTCGGTATCTTGCGTCAAGAATCAAACCTCGGTGTCAATGTGGGACAGTGCTTTTTGACGGATGCTACAACAGGTGCAGGAAAGGGAAAAAACACGGGTACTCCGTTCAGTGGGCTTATGAAACCTGAGAGGGACGTAGCACCATTCTTGGCTCTCATGAGTCGATTGGGCCGTGACCCATACAGCACACCGGTGTCGTGTTCTGGTGACTCTTGGTACGGTGGAGGGATGGGACCAACACAATTTATTCCCTCCACATGGCAGATGTATGAGCCACGCATCGCACGAGCTTTTGGAGTTTCTGTGGGTGATCCATGGAACCCGCAACACGCTATTATGGCCACAGCGCTCTATTTGCAAGAACTCGGTGCATCACGTGGAGGGTATTCGGCAGAACGTGAGGCGGCAGGAAGATACTATGCTGGGGGGAATTGGGCCGGCTCAGCAGGGCTTGGGTATGCGTCAAGTGTACTCGGACACGCAGAGGTGTATCAGAACAACATCGACTTTCTTAATGGGCAATAACAAGAAATAGACCATACGTAGAGGTATATTTTGAGTATTGATTTGCCAAAAAAACTAATTCTGGTATAGTGTCACGACTATGAAAGCAGATATACATCCAAAGAATTATCGAAAGGTCATTTTCCATGATAACTCAAGCGGGGAGCGTTTTCTCGTTGGTTCAACAATAGCAACCAGTAAAACTGAAAAATGGACAGACGGTACTGAATACCCGATTGCATACCTCGACGTATCGAGCGCATCACATCCATTCTATACAGGACAGGAGAAGGTAATGGACACGGCAGGACGCGTGGAGCGATTCAAGGCACGTGCGGAAAAGGCAAAAGTGAAAGGAAAGAAGGCGTAGAGAAAACACCAAACCGGAGTCAAATCCGGTTTGGTGTTTTTTGTCGCATGTATTCTGGTATACTCAAAGAGAATATATTTCTTTTTCATCACACACTTTTTCTACGCACGCATAGGTGCCCGACACAAAGTCTATGAGACTTTGTGTCGGGCACCTTGCTCCGCTCGGCCCGTGTGCAACTTACAGTTGCTGTTCAGGTTGTATGATATTTTTCGTAAACTCAAAATATCGACAACCTCTTGCGAAAGTCTCCCAGACTTTCTCACTTCCACGAGGCACATACTCAGTTGTGCTGTCGCATGTTACTCTGTATGGTATTGGTCGTTCAAGAGTTTTGGAAATGATATAGTAAAGATATGGAATTTAAAGACGAACAGCTTGCCCTCTTTCGGGAAAATCAAAAAACACAGTTTCTCTGTGGGCAATTTGATATGCTCATACAGAAACGCGACGATGCACAGTTGCTTGCAGACGATCCGGAGATGGCAGGGCTTGTTGAGGAAGAGATTGTATCTCTCACGGAACAGCTCACCCATCTGTATACGGAAATGGAACGTATTCTCGAAGCTTCGAAGGTAGAAGAAGCAAAACCGTACGGTGTTCTTCTTGAGGTGCGTGCTGGTGCGGGAGGTGAGGAAGCAGCACTCTTTGCGGAAGAGCTTGCATACATGTATCTCAGATACGCCGAACGGAAGCGTTGGCAGACTTCAACCATCTCTGAATCACGTGCAACGCAAGGAGGATTTAAAGATGCATCGTTTGAAATACTTGGAAATGATGTCTATGACGAATTACGGTATGAAACCGGCGTGCACCGTGTCCAGCGCATTCCCGTTACTGAGAAAATGGGGAGAGTGCACACCTCAACCGCATCGGTTGTTATTTTGCCTATGCGTCGCAAGCCAACAATTGAGGTAAATATGAGTGACATAGACATGGAGTTTTCACGTTCCGGTGGAGCAGGGGGACAAAATGTCAATAAGGTTGAGACTGCAGTGCGACTTATCCACCGTCCCACAGGAGTTGATGTGCGCTGTCAGTCGGAACGCTCTCAGCTCAAAAATCGCGAGAAGGCGATTACATTACTCATTGCAAAACTCGAGATGCTCCACGATGAAGAGGAATCAAAAAAGCACGCAGCCACGCGTAAGTCACAAATTGGCACTGGTGACCGCTCCGAAAAAATCCGCACATACAATGTGCCACAAAATCGCATCACCGATCACCGCATCAAAGAGTCATGGCACAACATTCACGAGATACTCGCTGGCAACCTTACCGATATTGTGACAGCACTTGGTAATGCTGAAACAGCGGGTAGTGGTGACGTTGCGGAATAGGGCTTGACATGCTACTATCCTCCTGCTTTATACAAGCATAGATTAATATTATATGAATACAAATCACACATCGGAGCGAACACTTATCGAGCGTCTTTTTGACGTTGGTGCGCATTTTGGCTTTTCGAAGTCACGTCGTCACCCCACTACAAGTCCATTCATTTTTGGCAACAAACAAGGAACGGATATTATTGACCTTGAACAAACAGCACTCGCACTTGAGAATGCGTGCGTTGTTTGTTCTGAAGCAGGAAAGGCGGGGAAGCACATTCTGTTTGTCGGAACAAAAGAAGAAATAGCATCGACAGTAAAAGAGCATGCAATCCGTGCGAAAATGCCATACGTCGTGAATCGATGGGTTGGCGGTATGCTCACTAATTTTTCAGAAACAAAAAAGCGAACAGCGCGCCTCAATGAACTCATTGCACAGGGCGAGTCAGGTGAGCTTGAGCGTAAGTACACCAAAAAGGAGCGTGTCATTATTGGGCGCGAACTCGACAAGCTCATCCACAATTTTTCAGGTATTCAACACATGGAGCGGTTGCCGTATGCGATTGTCATGGTTGACCCACGCCACCAGTCAATTGCAGTCCGCGAAGCTCGGGATCTCAATATTCCCATCATTGGTATTTCAAATTCTGATACAAACCTTGGTCCGATCACCTATCCGGTCGTGGCGAACGATTCACTCCAGTCGAGTGTTTCATTCATCCTCGACATGCTCGTAAATGCGTATCTTGAAGGCACCACATCGTATGTACCACCAGCAGTAGCACGTCGTGAGGAAGTACGTCGTTAGAACACACAAAATCAAATTATTTATTTTTGCTCTTTTACTATGGAAATTACATCAGCACAACTCAAGGAATTACGAGATTTGACCGGTATCTCTGTCATGCAGTGCAAGAAAGCACTCGAAGAAGCGGGAGGTGATATGGACAAAGCAAAGATTATCCTTCAGAAAAAAGGTGGTGAAATTGCACTGAAGAAATCGGATCGAGAACTTGGTGCAGGAGCTATTGGGAGCTATGTGCATTCAACACATGAGGTTGCTGCGCTCGTACAGCTTTCATGCGAAACAGACTTCGTTGCAAAAAATGAAGCGTTTGGTGCTCTCGCACGAGAGATTGCTATGCAAGTTGCTGCTCAGAATCCACTCTACATCACTCGCGCTGAAGTAACTGATGAAATATTCCAAAAGGCAAAGGAAGTCTTTATGGAGGAAGTGAAGGAGAGGCCAGCAGATATGCAGGAAAAAATACTCGCAGGTAAACTCGATGCCTATTTCAAAGACCGCATTCTCATGGAGCAACCATTCATTAAAGACCAAGAAAAAACTATTGGGACACTCGTGAGCAATGCTATTCAGAAGTTTGGTGAAAATATTGTGATTAGCGCAATTTCGCGTCTTTCGGTAAAATAAAAGCATGAGTAGCGCTTTTGTTGGATTTTGTGTAAGTGGCTTTTGCGTACTTTTATTCGCACTCCTATTTCGCTATGAAAAAAAGCGTGGTGTTCGGTTTGGAGAGCACGTGCGCATGCAAGCAGATGTCTATGTGCTCCGAAGTACACGTGCGATGCACACGTACGTTCGACACACGGTACGTGATTTGATGCGACAGCTCGTGCACTACATGTTGCACTCATTTTTGCGCTCAACACTTGATGGAATAAAACGTATGGAGACATGGTTGCGTACTGTTATGCGCATGAACAAAGCACTCGCAAAACGCGCAGAGCGTGAGAGTGCTACTCGTACCAAACTCGAAGAGGTAGCACTCCACAAAGCAACGTATGCTCTCACTGAAGACGAAAAACGCATCAAGCGTCAGCGGGAGCTCAATGAGCACGTGTAGGATGAAGGGGAAGGGTGTTCCAAAGAGGATACCCACTTGCAGGTTTGCATTTTCGGGCATTTTCTTCCATAATACCCGTGCGCTTATGCGCGTTTTGTTTTACATGTAACAAAACCGTTGCCACAAAACAGAACAACCGCACGAAGACAGTACCCGCACAATTTCGCCACCTTAGCTCAGCTGGGTGGAGCTGAAACAGTCCGGTGGACTGTTTCAGAGTTTTGTAACAAAACCGTTGCCACAAAACAGAACAACCGCACGAAGACAGTACCCGCACAATTTCGCCACCTTAGCTCAGCTGGTTAGAGCAACGGTTTTGTAAACCGTAGGTCCTC
>CAYRMF010000022.1:0-1904 GCA_964425475.1 uncultured Candidatus Saccharibacteria bacterium
ACCATCACGTTACACGTCGATGTTGAGGTTGATGCATAGTAGACACGCATACGCAGTGTCGCACCGGTTGGTACGGTCGCGTCCCACGCCACTTCACCCCACGTACTTTGGTTTGGTACAAAATCGTGATCAATAATAGTGGATGTAGCGGTACCAACACTTCCCGTTCCTGAAACCTTGAGACTCATACCGCTCATCGAATCTTGCGCATTTCCACTCGCGGTATGTCCTGATGCCTCTGTTCCTGATGTGGTCGCATTTCGATTATTGATGTGGAGACCCACTCCCCAGTTTGCCGCTGGTGTGACTTGGGTACTCACCGTCGATGGGTTTGGCCATGTTGCATTTGACCACGTAGTCACGGTGCGCGCATTGTTTCCCACAGCAGAACGAGCGAGGTTTACGATTTCGATTGCCTGATCTCCCTGACCGATAGTAAGTCCTGCTGCAAATGGACCCACCGCGGTGTTGGCTGCTGCATTAAAATAATTGCGCACATCGGTGTACACCGAAGACTGGTTCACTCCTGCAAAAACTGATGCGTATACGAATGTATAGTACGCCGTACCCCCCGTAATTTGAACATTGAGGACCGTACTTGTTGCGGCAACAATATCTGCATCTTTGAGATAATACAGATACGTATGGTTGACGTTTGTCGCATTGGTGCCGTCTCCGATAGCTAGGGTGAGTGGCTTCCCTCCATAGTACACACCTACGGTCTGTGTGCCCACAGTACTGCGCGTAGATGCAACAGCAACAACAAGAACCCGGTCGGTGCCTGCACCGACTGAGTATGATGCATTGACGGTGCCTGATGGGTACGCGGTATTTGCGTACTGCTGAGCCCACCCTGACTGTGTTGTGATGTCCACTAAAGCAGAACCGAGTGTTGCAATCTGAATACCGTCTCCTGTTGCGGTCGCATTTGCAAGACCATTGAAACCAAATTGTGCGTTTGTGGTCTGATACCACTCTGGTGTGGCGTTACCCGTACTGATAGTAATACTCCGCACTGAGGAAGTTGCGCTCCAGGTGTTGGTACCCAGTGGGTCACGCGCGCGCACTGCCCACCAATAGGTAGTGCCTTCCGTAAGTGCGTCGGCAGATTGTACGATATAGGTTGTCGTTGCACCCGCACTAAAGGTGGCACTACTCCATCCGGCGTCAGTGGGATAATTGGATGACTGCTTGGTAAAGACCGGTGAGGTAAGTGTAACGTCATCATCCACGATAATCTCGTACTCGAGCGCGTTATTTTCATAATCAGTCGATGCAAATCCGCCGAGCGTTGGCCGTGTTGTCGTTGATTTTTGGTACTCAAATGCGGGCGTGAGTGCAAGCACTGGTGTACCAGGTATCTGGTTTGGCACCACCCACCCCACCGTCCATGCATCGAGTGATGGCGAGGTCGCTCCGGACGCAATACTGAGTGTTGCCTTCACGCAAATACGGTTATACGTCGTTGTCGACAACGAGGATATCCAGAATCCACTTTGACTCACGTCAAATCCGGCACTGTTTCCAGAAAGAGCACTGTTGGGGACGAGTGTGTCACACGATGTTGTACTTGAATAATAGAGCCTTAGTTTTATATCAGTACCCGCTGGTTCGGTGGTGTTCCAAATCACGTCTCCCCAGTCTGCCTGACCAGGCACCCAATCAAAATCGATTTCTGGTGACATAATTGTGCCCTGTGCGTTTCCGGGATTGATTGCAAACTGGAAGCCAGAAGCACTGTCACTTACCGTAAGCGCTACCGTCGCTGCACCAGTTGCACCCGTAGCCACCATGGAGCGTGTTCCCCATGTACCTGCAGATTCTGTCCCTCCTGCTCCAGCCTGTATTTCTGCACTCTCGCTCCAACCCGTACCCGAGACACTAAATGGATACGTGTCTGCACC
>CAYRMF010000022.1:2004-3512 GCA_964425475.1 uncultured Candidatus Saccharibacteria bacterium
GGCTTCAGTGTTGCATTATCCCATTGGTCGGTATCATTATTGTCGTCATTACCAACAAGGATAAGGAGTAGATCACCCACCTCAACATTGGCAGGTTTTGTGAGAGTGAGCGATATACCAGGAGACACAACATTTGATGTCCATCCACTCACTACTGTCGGTACACTTTTCGAAGTCGTTGACAAATTTACACTTCCTGTTGTTGTACTTATGTTTGTACGCGTATCATCCTCAAATTGAAGCCCTAAAGTTTGGAACCATGCATTTGCAGAAAGTGTCGTGTCTATAGTGATACTCTGGATAGTTGACGTTGCGCTCCACGTGTTCGAGCCAAGCGGATCACGGGTGCGTACACGCCACCAGTATGTGGTGCCATTCAGGAGAGCATCTGCTGGCTGGATAGTGTATGTAGCAGTAGCACCCGAGGCAAACGTTGATGAGGCCCACCCTGCATCGGTAGGATAATTTGATGATGTTTTTGTAAATGTTGGTGAACTGAAATCAAAACTATCATCAACAGTAAGTTCATACTCAAGACGATCACCTTCACTGTCAGTCGCAGTAAACGAGAATGAAGGAGTAATGGACACACTCTTTTGATTATCAAAAGGAGTCACCAGTGTCGGTGTGAGTGGAGTATTGTTGGTAAGGAGTTTTGGATAACTCGTATATGCAAAGAACGGCGCGGTGTCGCCTTGCACCATACGGAAACAGTACTCCGTGCCTGGTGTGGCACCATTATTTTGGAGTACAAAGTCCCACTCACCTACTCCATTTACCACAATCTGATTTGGCGTGACCGTCGCATACCCATTTTCCTCATAGGTTTCACTCACGGCACTCCCGGTGAGCAGTGTTGAGGAAAGCGTGCCGTGGTCAGCGGGGGTTGCATTGTTGTATCCACGCCATATCGTATTTGAGGTGCTGGTGCCCACGTCATTCCATATACCAATAGCGTCACAGGTACTTATATTTTCTCCATACTGAAGTATGAATGTCTGTCCTGTGGTGGAGGTGGCGTTGGCCACGCGCGCGCTCATACGAAGTCGAACTACTTCACTATTTTTTACCGGAGACGATGTTGCTGTAATTGCTTCACCTTGCGCAATATTCGTGCCACCCGCTGGCCACACATCTGTAGGAAGCTGTGCGTCGGTATTGGTATACCAACGGAATGAGGTCTGCGTATAGAACGGATTATAGTTTGCACGCTTACCCATAATCACGGTGAGGTACGGCGGAAGGTTGCTTGGACTGTTAAACCCAGTCACATTGATTTTGTGGGTATGCACGTTTGATGCACCAAGTGCGCCACCTGTGTCTGCTACAGTCGCACTTGGTGCGGTACTGCTCGCGTTGTTGATGTTTATATGGTTGTGGTTTGACACACCTCCCGTAGCACCAAAGGTTGCCCCCGCTTTAAGGAAACGTCCGTTGAATGTTGAGGTAGCTGCAGATGAGACGTCGGTCCAACCACCAGGAACCTCATCAGTCCACATTGCAATAAG
>CAYRMF010000022.1:3612-16620 GCA_964425475.1 uncultured Candidatus Saccharibacteria bacterium
CTGCCTGTATGAGGGTAGGTTGGACGCACTGCTCACGACTGGTGTAAACGAGTGTGTATGTCCTACGGTTGCAGAGGTATTACCACCACCGTTTCCAATCGTTGCAAGTGCCGAGGCAGTCACCGAGCCTGATGGGTTGTGGGTGTGTGTTGTTGCACCTCCTGTCGTGTTGTAGGTGGAATTTCCTTGAATAAAGTTCTGGAAAAACGAGCCTGAACCGCATGAGAGACATGTCCATCCTGTAGGGATAGATGCTCCATTATCCCAGAACAAAACCATACTTCCCGTGGCGTCTGATGCAATCTGCCATTGTCGATGCTCGAGGAAGACCACATTCGTAGAGGTAGCTTCTGCAACAGTCACTGGCGTCTCACCCACAGAAATGACCGTGGTGGATTCCATAACGGGCTCTCCCTCCTCGATGACTTCTTGCGCATGCACGAATGTACCGAGCATTGATTGGAGGAATGATATCGGTGACACCTCTTCAGTCACTGGTTCTGACGGCAAAAGCAAGTCCATAATGACATCACTCGGCAAAAGTGTTGGCTCATTCGGGAGGACTTCTGGTATCGTGACGGACTCACTCGGTGTCTCCTCGACAGGTGCAGGTTCTGGTGTTGTCTCGCCCTCTCCTTCTGTGTCGCTTGGCACGGTTTCAGGTGGAGTTGTTTCTTCTGAACCAGGAATTGTTTCTGATGGGATTGTCTCTACTGAATCAGAAGTATCTGAATCAGTGAGCTGTTCCGCATCGGATGCTTCCGTATCATCTGTTTCTACAACCCCTTCTTCTACGACGACTGGTACTTCACCCTCGGGGGTAATTGTAGGTTGTAGTGACGCATCAGGAGTCAATGTACCAGCGAGTTGCGCAGGGCCCAACTCATAGAGGTATGGTGAGAGGTCCGGTGCATCAAACTCATAGGACACCGTCTGGCTTTCTCCAGCTACAATACTCAAGTCCCACACTAATTCTGTGTAGCCATCCATGGTGCGAATACGTGCATCAGTGTTGTAGACACGGAAGTTGCCGGGTACACGCTCAATGAGTTCGCCCTGGAAGGCACTGCGGAGGCCGTGTACGGTGAGTTCCATTGGATACACCGAGGGTGGGTAGATACGGGTAGGACCATTACGCTCGATGGTAATTTGCTGATTTTCTGCGACGAGGAATGTGTCTACGGTGTGTGAAATAATGTTACCGTTTTCATCCAAACGCTCAAGGTACATTTCATACGTACCCGGAGCATCGGCAATAAACTGAGCGCTGTAATCTGGAACATCGGTAATGTTATTACCAAAACATTGTCCCGATGCGGTAACGGGAGGGTTTGTGATGAATCCGTTTGGATTTGCAATGTACAGATTGAGTGTTGCATTACACACCGTGTTTCCATTTGAGGTAAGTGCCCCCATTGAAACACTCACCACATCGTTTTGCGAATATTCAGTCTTGTTGCTGTTGATGGACAAGAGCCCCCACTGAAATTCAAGTGATTCAGTCGTCACGTATCCACCTTCGTCAAATTGAATTTCAACGGTATAGAGTCCTGGCTTCAGCCGTTCCCGATCAGCATCGTCAATGACAATTGAGACGAGTCCGTCTGTGGTAATGGAATATGTGGGTGAAGCTCCGATTGGTTCACCTTCCGCATTTCTAAAGGAAATCTCTTTGATTGATGCCAAGTCCGATCCGATGAGCGAACGAAGTGCGCGTATAAAGAAATTCCGCTGAGAGGTGTATCGCAAGTTAAACTGTGGTAATTCGTCACGAAGAAAATCGAGTCGATTACTGAGGAGTTCGGTGAAGTCGGGTCCGTCGAGGTGTTTGAGCATCTCGTCTGTTGAAAAACGCTCTTCCAATAATTCTTTATCAAAAGTTACTATTCCCGCTTCAAGCCACACAGAGTCAATGAAGAGTGACTGGAGCTGTTGTACATCACCGACGAAAGAAATGGTGACGGTGAGGTCTGAGAGAAGCGACGGATCAGTAATTGAAGGGAATGAAATGAGGTAGTACCCTCCATTCATTGCGTTCGACGCCTCTTGTTCAACGAGAATGCTTCCTGCATTTCTTTCAAATTCACCGAAAGAGTAGTCGACAGAAATAAATCCCGGATTCTCAGATGTGCTTGCATCATATTGCCCGGCGAGTGAAAGTCGCAACTGCAAGTTATCGATAAACTGACCGCTCGCAAGCTCAGGAATACCGAAGTCGTGTAGTGTCAATTTGTACACCCCGGATTGTGATTCATCTGCACCCTGCCCAGATTCAGAGGTGGGAGTGTGAGTGGTTGTCTCGTCATCCGTACTCACTTCTCCACTTTCAATATCTTGACCTTGAACTTCAGTGACGGAAACGGTATCTGCACTTGTTTCACCTTGTTGCCCCTCACCCTGCGCACTCTCACTCTCAATCGAACCTTCAGTTTCAGTCGACTGAACCTCTGCGAGAGGGATTTCTGCTTCGATTGATGGCGGTGCTTCATTCGTCCCCTCGTCCACTGTCAGTGGTTCGGTCACTTCTGCCTGTGCGAGCAAGAAGTTCCCGACCACTTTTCTGAATACGCTAAAATATGACGAATCATCTTGTGAATGATTTTTGAATGTAACCGGCTCCGATTCAGGTGGGGCATCACCGGTGCCCGTATCCGAAGGAACTTCGTTTATAGAGTTTCCTCCTTCTGGGTCTTGCTGAGTTTCGGCTGGTTCTGTACCAGTATCGTGCTCTTCTGCATTATTTTGAACTTCTGCATTCTCGGGTACAGCAGTATCCTCAGAATGATACTCATTTTGTTGCTGATTATTTTCTACCTGTGCACGTGGTTCTGTTACAGCACGCAAAGTCTCTTCGTCGAGATATGCAGAATTTTGCTCATTGAATTCCTGGAAGAGTGACTGCTCACCTAAATCCTGGTAATTGAGCGTCTCGACATTTTTCCAATCTGATGAAGATATTTCTGATGGGAAGATATCAATTGAATTTGTCGTCGGCTGGAGCGGGTTCTTACCTTCAGCATTGGTAAATATCGGATCGACAAGAGAGACAAGGATAAACGACAATAGAACACAAAAAGTTGAGTATGTAAGTAGCGATTTATACCTACTTTTTCGCTCGCTCGCGCGGTGAGAAAAATTGTATGTACGGTAGGAAAATTTTTGAGTGGCGGAATGAAATGATAGCCCACGAATAAAACGCCACACTTTCAATTCTAGCGCTATAAATATCAGTTTTTTAAATGTATTTCCTACTTTTTGAGTGGAAAATTTCACCACACGATGAAGTGAGCCAATACCCTAGGTAGGGTACGGCTCAACTATAATTATACCCCATCAAAGATTCATTTGACGGGGTATAACTGTGGAAAGCAGACTAGTTTATTTGAGAATCTTGCTGACGTCGGTGATTTCTTTCTCGATGAGTGTCTCAGACACCTCGAGCGCTTGGTTGAGACCCTCCACGGCTTCACGCTCTTTCTTGGTCAGGCGATCATTTTTTGTAATCATGTTGATTTGGTCATAGATCTCATCGCGGAGTGCAGAGAATATCTTTTCCATTTGATCCTGAATTTCTTTTGTTTCTCTGCGAAGCTTGTGCTCTTTTTGTTCGTGTTGTTTTTTGGTATAGAGCATGTAAACAAACTCAGCAATGAGCGCAAGGAGGAGTAAGAGAATGATAAGATTTTTCCCCTTGAAAATATCCCAAATCGAACCTGTTACAACCGTTTCGGCTGGTGGGTGCCATCCCGATGTAATGAGGACTGCTACGGTTGATTCAGTCTTATTGCCTGCTTGGTCAAATGCAATAACCTTGACCGTGTAGGTACCATCTTCGAGATCCTTGAGGAGATAGCCAATCTTCGCTTCATCAGGAGTAATCTCGATTGGCTCACCATTTGCAATACTCAACTCATACTTTTTGATACCTGAAGTAACATCATTTGCTTCAAAGGTGAGTAGTGGAAATGCAGATGGCGAATTACCCGCACGAACATTAATAGTAAATGCTTCAGGGGGGAGTGTGTCAATAAGGAGCTTTCGATGGAGAATACCACCCCAACCAACTTGGTTTTTGTACTGCATCGTAAGATACTGAACTCCGTCCGTGAGCAACTCTGCACTGAGTGACAATTGATCAATAGGAGGGTCATACTCTGTTTTTGGTGTTGCTTCAGAAGAAGTAGCGATATCGAGTGCGAGCACATCGACATCGAACGGCACCTCCCATGTGAACACACCCACCTTTGTGGCATACCAAACTTCAGGATCGAGGAACACCGTAGAGCCTGCTTCTGGCGCGCGCGGTGGATCACCGAAGGTAATCGTTGCATCTGAATTTTCCGGCTCCTCCTTTGGTTCCTCCGTTGGTTCTTCTCTCGGTGTTGGAGGAGTTGGTGTCGGAGTAGTAGCGGCAGTGATAGTGAAGGACCCATTCACAGGACTTGTGTACACATTGGTGCCAAGACCATCTGCGGCAAGCACCGAGGCAGACGCAACACTTACCGATGCAGTTCCCTCTTTGAGCACCTTAAAGGTCACGGACACGAGGTTTGAACGGGTTGAAAATGGTGTTGGACTACCACCACCAAACGTGATGGTCCCTGCAGTATTTGAGTACGTTGGTTCAGTCGTCCACAGTGAAAAAACCGAGCCGGTTTTTGAAACATTGGTAACCGAAAGTTTTGTGTTGTCAAAACTGAGTTGTGTTTCTACTGCGTTGACACTCTTCCCTTGCGGATTTGTTTGTATGGTGACGGTAAATGATTGCCCTATTGCATATGAGCCCGTGCTCGGTGAAACAGCGATGTCAGCCGCAAATGTATGCATCACCCCGATAAGGAAAATTCCCACAACAAAAAAGAGCTGTGTGAGTGTGTGTTTAAAGTTGTAAGGTACGAAAGGAACAAACATGGTTACTATTGCTATTATCGGACGGGTTTACCCTTTACTCGATTTATTTTCAGTCTGACTTTTTCTTTTTCCTCCGGACGTAAAAGTGGCAACACGAGGACAAGCACACCATTTTTTACCTTCGCTTCAGCGTGTGCGATGTCGACACTCTCCGGCAAAATGATACGACGATAAAAGTCCCCCCATATGCACTCCTCGGTAAAAAATGCACCTTCTGGCTTTTTCTTTGCAAACGCCAAGTGTGTTGGACGGAGACGTTTCCCCTCTATGAGGACCACATCGGCATCGCCCTCAATGGATACATGAATATCAGAAAGCTCTGCACCCGCGGCTTGTGCATACACCACAATGAGGTCGGTGGTTTGAAACACATCGACGTCGAGCTGTACGATTTTATCGAGCGCAGTTTCTTCCTCGCTCGATTGCAAGCGTTGCTCAGTGCGTACACCTCGGCCTTTCAGTCTTTGCAAAAAGGACATATGTGTACAGTATACGACATCATCGTATATTTTTTTCAACAGTTATACACAAATTATAATTTAAATATAAAATATTAAATATAGAACAGGTGTTACGTGAATTTAAATTTTCTTTGGTCCATACATATAATTCGTTGAGTTACTACGTTATACGCGCCTCGCGGACGACCTCAGGGGAGGAGCGGAGCAAAATCAAAATCAGCAAGAGTTTACTCTTGCTGATTTGGATTTATGCGTGCGCGTAGAATGTAGTGACGAATAAGAATTTAAACTCGCTTTATCCTATCCTGTCCAGTTAAATATCATAATGGAGAAGTCAGTGAGCGATACTTTTCCATCTCCATTGATGTCCGCTGGTGGGTTCGAGTTGCCTCCTGCGGTATTCCACCAGAAGAGCAAAATAGAGAAGTCGATAAGATTTACCTTTCCGTCACGATTGAGGTCTGAACTTCTTGCTACTTTTGCTGCCTCACCCACTCCGTAAAAAGTGTAATTTGAAAAGTTTGTCGTGATGCCACCACTCTCCTGTTTTGCCTTTGCGCGCACCTTGTACGTACCCTTACTGAAGCCATCTGTGGGTATTTGCACTGACCACGCGCCGTTATTGTCCGATGTAGCGGTAAATGTCTTGAGGTTATTACTCGATTTTTCACTCTGATTTTCAAGTGTGACTGTTGCATTCGGTATGGTGTATCCACTTACGGTGAGTGTTGTACCAGGGTCGACCGGGTCTGGTGACACCTTGATAGAAGGCATCACATTGATGTTGGAAAGTGTCGAACCACGTGCTCCGGTCACCGTAAAGGTGGTGGAGTACGTACTCGACTTTACTCCGTTCTTATCGGTACCGTACACACCAAAAGTGTACGCACCACGCGCTATAGCATCAAGAGTACTTGAAAACGCACCATTACTATCACTGGTCACCGTATCAGCTATTTCTCCATCAACGAGAATGGTGATGGTACTGCGTGGGAAGGCATATCCATTTATGATAACGAGTGCGTCACCGCTCTGATAGGGTTTGTCTGTACCCTCGGTACCACCACTCCCCCCACTTCCCCCACTACTTGCTCCCGATCCTCCACCTCCTCCACCACCACCTCCCGAGCCTGAGGTGTTTCCACTTCCACTTCCTCCCCCTCCCGTACTACCGCTTCCACTTCCGGTACTTCCCGTACCAGTTCCACCTCCCGCACCAGCTCCACCCCCTCCACCAGTACCACCTGGGTCACCCTGTGGAAACTCGGGCACGGTGAAGGTGATGATGTAGTCGTCGGTGTTTATGTTTCCTTCATCATCAGTACACCGTACGAAAAAGGTGTACGTCGTGCCTGTCGCAACAGCAATGTTTTTCGCATGTACCGTTATATAATTCGTGCTGAATTCATTACCCATTGAGTAGAATGGCGTATTCGATGCACCACTATATCGACATCGAGCAAACTCGTCTGTTTCGAGTGACATCTGTACAACCAATGTGGTTCCTGAGAGTGTCCCCGTCGGTGCACCATTAAATCGAACTGGCGGGTCGAACTCACGAGTGTCAACATCTTGAATGCGCACATGCTCCACCACCGCATTGAGCCCGCGCACGCGGTCATTCGTCACGCCATCACCCGTTTCAATGAAGTACTCGAACGATCCAACTGTGGGTGGGTTCATAATACCGACGTCAGTGGTCGTTGCGTTTGGTGTCTGCGTTCCAATGAGCATTCGTACGCGCGTACCCGCAGGAATACCTTCGGTACTATTGAGAGTAACCTCCACACTTCCTGAAGTGCCCGTAGTAAAATTGATGCCGTCTTCAGTCGCTGTTGGAGTTGTGGACGTCCCCGCACGTAGGATAAATTCACCACCACTCTCCACGTAGAGTGCGATGTTATCGGTATCAAAATCGGGTGATGCGGGAATGACGTAGTCCCCATCGTCGGGAATGAAGCGCACGTATCCACCGGGGGGAACCGGGACTGTCGTGGTGAACGTAACCGTGTGATTGGAATACTCATTTGGAGCAGAATTTGAGACACGGTCACTGTATGTTGTAATAGTCGCTCCATTCACAGAGTGATACACCATGAATACAACGCAAATAAAAAGCGCTCCGAAAAGTAGTTTCATCAACCCATACTCTAAAATGCCGCGCGTTCGCATGGTATACGATAATTGTACCCTATCGTTCGCAGAAAATTGGCACTACTGCACAGTTTACTTCACACACCGAAATCCGATACCGGTACCCGCTGTGGTTGGCGGGGTATCAGCGTGAACGGTATATACACCACCGTCCGTACCGCTATCGTAGTACCCTCCACGGATAACACCGTACGCTCCGTCAGCCCGTGACCAAAAGTAGTCTTTCTCAAAAAGATCCTGTGGCGCATCGCTCACCATGGTTGCCATACCTCCACCATCAACTTGTGCAACGTATCCCGTAGTCGGTACCTGCATTGTTTTATACGTTCCGTTGATAACATCGTCACTCACCCACTCCCATGCGTTCCCAACAAGATCATAGACACCATTTGGTGCACTACAGTTTGTGAAAGTCCCTGTGGTGCTTATTTGTTTTGACGATACGTTACAGGTTGACTCTGGACTTACCATACCCAAGCTTATTTGGTACCACTCCTCACTTGTGGGGAGTCGCTTTCCACTCCGTGCGCAGAGTTGCATAGCTTGGTCACGTGTCACGAAGCGCCACGGTATCGCATTCTGTTTTGATTCAGCAACACATTCTTTTTCGTTCATATTTTGTTGAGTTGCGAGCATTTGCTCAGGATTTTTTTGACCACACCCATCACCAGGAGATGCTTCGTACGCATCAACACAGACAACGCCAGGAATAGCAGAAACTTCTACCATGTCTCGCGGGCACACTCCATCACCACCTCGCTGGATTACCTGTGAGAGGAATGTACCCTCCACACCACCAATTGTATCCGCAGCATCAATGCCGAGCGCAGTAATAATAAGCGCACCTATAACAATCCCTATTAAGACAAAAGTTTTCTTTATCACACAATTATGTAAATAATATTCATACCACCTATGAAGTTACGCAGCGAAACCCAATACCAGGTACTGCAAATTGAATTGGGACCGATGCATTCAGAGTATACACACCAGCATCACTTTCGCTTCCATAAAATCCACCACGTATCATATTAAACGTTCCCTCTTCTTTCACCCAAAGATAATCATCGCCAAAAAGTGTATCTCCAGCACCTGTCTGTGAGGTTGCAGGTAAACCAGAACTGGTCACCCCAGTAATGTATCCTTCTGGTGGCAGTGTATGATTTCCAATTTTGTTACCATAGACATCCCCCTCGACCCACTCCCACACATTACCAACCATATCAATCGCACCAACCAGAGACTCACATGATTGGTCTCCAAGAATTTTTGGTTCAGTGGCGTTAACAACACACTTTTCCTCATGTGTTCCGAAAGCAATTTTGTACCACTCTTCACTTGTGGGGAGTCTTTTCCCCGATGCCGCACATGCATGCTGTGCTTGAGGTAGAGTAATATTTGTCCACGGATACACCCCTTCTCGTGATGAAGCACCGCACTTTGAATTACTCAAATTTTGTTCACTTTGTTGGACACTTGCTGGACGCACAAAATCGCATATAGTGCTTGGAGATGCTTCATACTTATCAACACAAGAGACTCCTGGCACTCCTTCAATAGGAATCATGCCGTCCTTACATGTTGTGTCACTTTGAATCACTCGAGCAAGTAGGGTACCCTCACTTCCTCCTATCGTATCCGCAGCATCAATGCCGAGTGCGGTGATAATAAGTGCACCAAAAACAATCATGGTTATCCTCCCCCATTTCATACATGAAGTATACGCTACTCACCTCTATCAAAATACGTCTTTTACACATCGAAAACCAATCCCCTGTGTTGCAAACCCTGTTGAAACAGATGCATTTACCGTGTACAGTCCCGCATCTTGATTACTCCCATAGAAACCACCACGAATCATGCCAAAGACGCCCTCTCCCTTTGTCCAAATATAGTCCTTTCCATACAGCTCATCTGCAGTTTGACCACTCGTCACCGCAACACCTTGTGAATCCACGGAGGTTACATATCCTTCTACAGGAAGTTCACGTCCGTTAAATGACTTCCCCACTACTTCTTCATCAACCCACTCCCACACATTTCCGACAAGGTCGTACGCTCCCACACTCGAAACGCACCGAGGAGTACCTGTTTTCACAACTCCACTCCCTGATATAACACAGGTATCTGGCTCTGTGCCAAGTGCGATATGGTACCACTCCTCACTTGTAGGAAGCCGTTTGCCTGTTGTGGCACATATACGCTGTGCCTGTGGAAGTGTCACATACGTCCATGGCATCACATCAGGGACAGATGCTCCATAGCATTCTGAAACTTTTGCGTTATTTTCACTTTCTACAATATTGTTTGGCATGCTGTGCGGACAACCATCCCCTGGACTCACCTCATATGTGTCAATACAAATAACTCGTCCATCAATCGTGAGTGGCGTCGCTCCCTCGGTACATATACCTTGTACGCCCCCGCCAACACCAGCAATTTGTCCTATCCCACCCTTTATACCCTGAAGTGAATCTGCAGCAAAAATACCAATAGTGGAAAACGCTATTGCACCGAGCACGGTGAGTGTTCCTTTAATGAGCCGGCTTTTCATATCGAAATGCGCGTACACGCGCCCAATCCATCGCATAATTAAGTACCAAAAGTACTGTGAGGAAAAAGAGGATTATGCTTATGATGTAAATTGAATAATCTGGTTCTGTCCCCGTATCAAAATCACGAGCTGCAATTTCACGCTCTCTGAGTGTGGCTTCACGTGCATCGAGCTCGCGTTCTCTCTCTGAAATCTGAGAGGTAAGTACATTAATTTCATTCTCAGGAACCGTCGCGGTTGCACCAACACCAGAACTCACATTGGCAATGTATGTGATGGTGCTATCTGAAAGTTGCTTCGTTACGGGAAAGAGAAAACCGCTATCAAACATAAGTACCGCCGTTGTTACGAGAATTGCTACACGTAAAAAGCTCTGGTACCTGTTTACCTGCATATATGCTCAGTGTAGCATATGTACATACACAACAAACACCTGTTACACACATTGTGTACTACGCTGAAAAGATAAGAATAACGAGGAGGAAAATAACAATTGCAGCCATGATTGCAGTAAATACAAAAGCGAAACGCGACACACCCACTTGTTTTCGGTAGCGCTGTGACACAATACGACGTCCCCCTGCAGCCCGCATAACCGCACGATTGATGTAGTACTGTGTGAAGAAATACCCTAGAGCAATGATAGCAATGATAGCACCAAGGATAAGGAGCATTGCCTTTATTGGAAACACCCAAAATACCAGTGACGAATCGATGGTTTTTTGTCCATCATCCCCATCATATGCAAGAGCGAGGATTGCCTCATACCGGCCAAATCCAAATTCATCTGAATTCCACTCAAAATTGATATCGCGCATGGTTCCTGGAAATATACCTGCGTAATTTTCATTCACTGCAAATGTTATTGGCTTCATGCCAAACATACCTGTAATAGTCACTGGACCATATGGACGAATCAAAATATTACCCTGATTTTCTATCTTTGCAGTAAAAAGCACGTTCTTCTTACTATAAAATAACTTATCAGTTGAAAAAGAACGAATACGAGCTGAATCGAGTATATCTCCGTTTATTCGAATACTCACCACGGAAGCGATTTCATATCCAACACCCGCCCCTATTTCTCGAAGTTTTGGTGGTTCAGCAGATACAAATATGGCACCAAAATGACTCCCCGGAGTTGCATTTTCTGGGACGTTTATTGTAATAGGGATATCACGTGTTTCATAAGCTGGTACAATGAGTTGCTCAGTAGGAAGTTGTATCCATTCGGTAATCTCAAATCCTGTACGCTCAGATTCTTCATCAGCAAAAATAGGAACCCCGCCCCCTTCAACACCTTTTATATTACGTTTGTATATATAATATTGTTTCTCTTCATCACTTTCATTCGTTACTTTCAGTGTTTGTGAAATGACACTTCCTGGATCTGCACGCTCCTCAATTGATGCAGGAACAAGTGTAATTCCCGCACCACTTTGCGCATGAGCATGTGGTGCAAAAAATAACACAAACAAAAACGCACATGCTGTAAAAAAACTACGAAGCGTCATATTGATGTATGTATTGTATCACCATCAAACGAACATCAATATAAAATCTCTGTATATAAATGTGTATAGACTCTTCGCATAACGCAAAACCCGCCTCTTCGAGGCGGGTTTTGAATCAAACTGTGTGTTAGAAGGTAGGTGTTGCGATGTATGTGAGCGTAGTGTTGTAGTC
This sequence comes from uncultured Candidatus Saccharibacteria bacterium, assembly GCA_964425475.1. Classification (GTDB taxonomy): domain Bacteria; phylum Patescibacteriota; class Minisyncoccia; order Phycocordibacterales; family UBA918; genus Damh-18. The sequence continues at coordinate 15,379 of CAYRMF010000022.1, forward strand.
GTCACCCGCTTCCTGCAACGCAGTGATTTGTGCCTGATAACCAACGCGCGCAGCGCCAATGTCATCAGTAACCCCATCCGATGGTCCATCATGAGCCATAATTGCTCTTGGAGTAGTACTTGCAGCAATCCATTGGTTTGCCGCAAAGTCTAATCCGGCTCCGAGAAGTGTACTATCGTCAGTGGTAAGACCCCAGTGACCCCAAGTTCTTTCTCCTGTTACGATGCTATTTGCTGGTCCTTGCCATGCTGTCGGTGTGTTTGTGTATAGTCCATCAATGAAGCCGTCAATATCTGCTCCTGTTGAGGAGAGGAGGTTTTGATCCTGCTCAACAGTGACAACATATCCGTGGATTGCATTTGTTGCTACGGTAAGGTCCTGCCCGAGTGTCTTAGACACACCTACTGCAAGTGTTCCAAAAGGAAGTGCAGTACTTGTTGTCGTGGTAGCAGTTGTTGTTGGACTACCATTAACGGTAGAACCACTACCGATACCATTTACCGTGAAGGTGAGAGTGGTATCAACGTTTGCGGTTACGAGAACATTCTCAATAATTGCAACTCGTGTCTGTGCAGTGTTTGTTGCAGCAGTGAGTGTAATCTCGTATGAACTTGTTGCCGAGGGATTAATAAGTCGCATTGTGCCACTTGCACCTGCAGTTGCGTTACTTCCAATTTTAATTGTTGCAGTAGCATTTGATGCAAGTGATTCACTACCACCTGCAGTCAGCGTCATTGTTGCTCCTGACCATCCAAAACCCCATTCTGTTGCCGCTGGTACCCCAGCGACGAGAGTTTCATCGACTCCGTTAATCTCGAAGTCAATATCTGCAACTACTACCGAGCTTGTGCCTGTGAACGCATTTGGGAAAGTAACCGTAATGGTATTTCCACCTATAAGTGCCCCTGGTGACAAGAACTGCAACGTGTGATTCGATGCGATACTTGGGGCTGAATCTGAGAGAGTGTCTTTCACATAGAGGAGGTTTGCTGCCTCGGCCGATGTGAACATGTGTGCACCCAATGCCCAGAGTACAAGCGCTATTGCAGTTAGGGTCGCGATCCCGCTCTGCATAGTAACTTGTCGTTTAGAAACGTACATGTACTTTTGTATTAAATTTTTTTAAATAACTTCGCTGTGTACGACACACAACGTTTCGATTGAGGAAAGTCTGTGGAGAGATAGTTCTTTAAGTCGTACCAAAAAAATGATACAGCCGTTTTACTTAAAGTCATATCAGTG
>CAYRMF010000023.1:0-16115 GCA_964425475.1 uncultured Candidatus Saccharibacteria bacterium
TATGCGAGAATATCATCCACATCTCCCTCATATTTCTTTGCAATCGTAGCAATGGTGTCGCCTTTCTTCACCACGTGGCGCACACCGGTAATAGGGAGGATGATGAGTGAATCACCCGGCTGTATTTTGCTCGGGCTTGAAATGTCATTTGCCCAAAGGATGGTCTTTGCGCTCACGTCAAACATCGAAGCTATCTGGGAAAGGGTGTCGCCCTCGCGTACAACATATTGGCTGATTTCACCGTTTTTTGTCTCCAGATTTACCATTTTGTCCTGTCCTTCTATACTGCGAGGAGGAACAAGTGCATCTCCAGACACAACAATATCACCTCCTCCTTTCATAGGATTAGGGTCTATGTTACGTGCTGCGCGCAAAATGGGCATCGTCTGTGCATTTGTGCCATAACTCGCTGTTTCTGGTTGCATTGCAGTATTAGCAGAAACAGTATCAAAAAGTACAGAAAAAAGACCTGCATGTACTGAGTAGGGGATTGCGACTGAAAGTATGAGTATCCCGAGCCCAAGCATGGGTCGTACAAAATTGTATGTGTTTTGTTCAGTTTGTGACGATGCACGTTGCTGACCAAAATTATGTTGTGGGTGTGTTATATGCGTTTCTTATGGACTCACCGCCATGCAACTACTACGGAAAATTCTGAAAGAAAAAGAGCGAACAAAGGCGCTCCATACCTGTACCACAATTGTAGTACCGTACTATCATAGCGAAGTGAAAAAGTGGGTCAACCTTGCTTTTTCCTCTTTTCCACAGTGTGCTCGGAGGGGTATTTTTATCGCTTAAACTGTGGATTTTTGGGCTATTTCCAAACCATGTAATCTGTGTTTTGGTTTTTCGACACATTATTTCTCCCCCTCAAAAAATATCTGTGTCGACGTGGTATAGTGTGGAGCGATATATTTACCATGAATCACCTCGAGGGACTCAATGAAGCACAAAAACAAGCGGTACTCACTACCGATGGGCCGGTTCTTGTGCTTGCGGGAGCGGGGTCAGGGAAAACACGTGTTATTACCCACCGCATCCTCCACCTCATTCTAGAAGGAGTCGCTCCTCGACATATTCTTGCAGTCACTTTCACCAATAAAGCAGCAAAGGAAATGCGCGAACGCGTGCTGACACTTATACAAAAATATCGCAGTTCTGAGCGCTCAATTGATGACGGTGTTCCACTTGTTACCACCTTCCATGCACTCGGTGTCCGTATGCTTCGCGAACACCACGAGGTTTTTGGCCTTCGCAAGCAATTTGCAATTTATGATAGAAGTGACTCACTGGGAGCAATCAAAAAAGCCATGGAGCGCGCCGGCCATGACCCTAAGCAGTTTGAGCCGAGACGTATTCTTTCCATAATTTCCCGTGCAAAAGGTGATGCACAGACGGTTGCCGACTTTCGCGACAAAGCGCGCACATACCCCGAGCGAGTTGCCTCCGAGGTGTGGGCTGTATATGACAATATCTTGAAAGAGGAACATGCACTCGACTTTGACGACCTCCTTGCAAAAACCCTCTCAATGCTCAAGAGCCATCCGCCAATTCTCGAAGAGTACCGCACCCGCTTCACCTACGTCCACATCGATGAGTATCAGGATACGAATAGAGTGCAGTATGAAATCGCCCGCCTCATTGTAGGGGAGCGGGCCAACATCTGCGTAGTGGGGGATGTCGATCAGTCAATTTATTCGTGGCGTGGTGCGGATATCAAGAACATTCTCCAGTTCGAGCGTCATTTCCCAAACGCAAAAATCATTATGCTCGAGGAGAACTACCGTTCCACCCAAACCATCATCACCGCTTCAAATGACATCATCGAAAAAAATGTGAATCGCCCCCTCAAAAATGTGTTCACCAAAAACCACGAGGGGGAACTTATTTCTGTCTATGCTGCCATGAGCGGACAAGAGGAAGCGGAGCATGTCGCGCTCAAAGCGAAAGAACTGATAAAAAGTGGCGCATTTCCAAGTGATATTGCTGTTCTCTTTCGAACCAACTTTCAATCGCGTGCACTTGAGGAGGCCTTCATTGACTACGGCGTCCCCTATCAGATGATTGGCACGCGCTTTTTTGACCGAAGGGAAGTGAAGGACGTGCTCTCGTTTCTCCGTTTTGCACAAAACCCGAGTAGCACTAGCGACCTCACCCGTATCATCAACACCCCCGCACGCGGTATCGGCAAAGTGACACTTCTTAAAGTAGTCGAGGGTCATGCCGATGAACTTACCGGCAAGACGAAGGAAAAGGTGGCTCTCTTCTATGCACTTATCGACAAAATCGCAACATTTGCAAAAGAACACCCAGTGCACGAAACACTCGCATTCATCATAAAAGAAACCGGTATGGAAACGGAATTCAAAATGGGTGGGGAAGAGGGGCAGGAACGTCTCGAGAACATCCGCGAACTCGTCACCCTCGGTACGAAGTACGCGGAATATAGCCCTGAAGAAGCAATCGAGCATCTCCTCGAGGACTCGGCGCTCGGGAGTGACCAGGATGAGCTCAAAGAAAAAGAAGAGTTTGATGCGGTGCGCCTCATGACCATTCATGCTTCAAAAGGGCTTGAATTTCCGTACGTTTTCATTACAGGGCTTGAAGAAGGACTTTTTCCCCATGAGCGCATGGGAGATGAGGGTGTGGATGAGGAGGAAGAACGGCGACTCTTCTATGTGGCACTCACCCGCGCAAAAAAACGCGTGTTTCTCTCGTATGCGCACATTCGCACCATCTTTGGAAGCCAGCGAGTCAATGTTCCCTCATCGTTTCTCAGTGACATCCGGAGTGAACTCCTTGAGAGTAGCAACCCCACAGAATCTGGTTATGAACGGACGATTTATCTTGATTAATGGGTGACTTAATCTGCTCGAGGTCTTGCCTCAGACATTAATTTTCACAAGTCACGAATACGTTGTGTTTGATATGCCTCGCGGAGTGAGAAGCGAAAAAATGATGCTTCGCAAGACCTTGTGAGATATTTTTTGAATATTACGAAAAAATATCTCACAAGGTGTACCGCAACTGTAGGTTGCCCAAAGGGCGAGCGGAGCAAAGGCCGTGACCACTCATCAAAGATGAGTGGTCACGGCCTTATGTGTGCAGATAAAACATAATGTATTCGTGACTGCCCCATTGTGTATTCACACTTTCACTATAACCTCTAAAAAGCTATACTCAAGATACACATTACATATGGACTCAAAACTATCAAAACTTTCCCACATAGAGGCAAAAAAGTCGCTCGGCCAGCACTTTCTCAATAATTCCCGTGTCCCATCACTCATGGCAGACGCGGGGGATGTAAAAGAGGGAGATACCGTACTCGAAATAGGCCCCGGGACAGGTGTCCTCACCCGCGAACTCCTCTCGCGTAGTGCTCGAGTGCTCGCCATCGAGACAGACAAGCGGGCTGTAGAGGCACTCCACAGCACCTTTGCTGATGAAATAACGGCTCAAAAACTCACGATTATTGCAGGGGATGTTCGTGAGATTGACCTCAGGGCGCTCGGCCTTCGGCCGAGCGCCTACAAAGTTGTCGCCAACATCCCCTACTACATCTCAGGTTTTCTCTTTCGCACCTTCCTTGAGCACGACGTGCAACCCTCAACACTCGTCTTTTTGGTACAAAAAGAAGTTGCAGAGCGCATCGCACGCGACAAAAAAGAGTCCCTCCTCTCACTTTCTATAAAGGTATTCGGTACACCACACTACATAAAGACTATCGGGAAGGGAAATTTTACCCCCTCGCCAAAAGTAGACTCTGCCATTGTCGCGGTTACTGGTATCGATAAAAAAAATTTTGCAGATGTGCCACAGTCGTTTTTCTTTATGGTGCTCCACGAGGGGTTCAAATCGAAACGCAAACAGCTCATCGGCAACCTCACCTCACTCGCTCCGCGTGACACACTCTCTCCATTGTTTGTTTCACTTAATATCCCTCTGACTGCACGTGGGGAAGACCTTTCCATATCCACATGGCTCTCTCTTGTACACATGCTATACACCACACATGCAGTACTAATCCACAGAAAACACTAGCCCTCCTCATTATCATACACACATACTGCTATACTATATGTGACGTAATGTGTTTCATGTAGCGTGAATGGAAAAATTCGCATAGGAGGGGCAGTCATCGCGGGGATAATCATAATCTTCGGCGCTTTAAAGGTGAGTGCAGAGCGCAACTTCTCTCCTGAATCTGCGGTTGTTGTGGCTACTGCTCCTGAGCGCTCCTATATTGAATCTTCTGATTCCAATCATGATGGTGTGAAAGACTGGGAAGAAAACCTCAGTGAGCGTTTCCCCTCTATCGACACTGCTCCCATGGTAGCGGGCGCATCCGCCTCAAATCCCTCCTCATACACGCCACCCACCACACTCACGGGCAAGTTTACTGTCGCCTTTTTTGAGGATTATATGAAGGGGAAGTCAATGGGACGCGACTATTCCGACCCCTCTGCCTTTATTGGCAATGCAGTCACCGCAATACAGCGGAACACACAGAGCATAAAACACTCTCGTCTTGAGCTCACCATTATACCGAGCACACAGGAGTCTATGCACACATACGGCAATGAGCTTGTGCAGATGCTCGAACGCACCGCCTCCCACGAAGGAAATATCCCCGAGGCAATCCTCCAAGCAGCACTCACACGAAATGACCCCTCACTCCTCGAAAAGCTTCAGCCATTTGAGGACATGTATAGAGCAGGAATAGAGGGTGCGCTCGCGCTCCCTGTTCCAGAGACACTCGTTGAGGAGCACCTCGCGTTTTTGAACGCTACGGAGTCCCTCCTCCTCAATGTCCGTTCTATGCGTATCGCACTCGATGACCCCCTCTTTACGCTTGGGCGACTCAACTCGTTTGAACCATCAAAGCAAGAGCTCTCAGATGCACTCAGAGCAATGTACATCACCTTTACACGAGAAGGTGTCACCTTTGAGAAGGGGGAGTCTGCTTCATTTTTCTATATTTTTGATTCTATATGATTTCATTACACTTAAAAAAGTCTTTTTTTGTCATAGTGTTTCTAGCTTTTGCGTTTTTTACTCCAATTTCGTACAGCGTAAATAATGATACAATTTCAGTTCAGACAGCGCATGCTACACTTGCAACTGAAGCATCAAATACGGGGGACTGGGTATCGAACATTTTAAATGGGATAGTTCAAGCAGCAACAAGAGCACTTACCTCACTTGTGGAACAGGCAACAAATTCGCTTGTAATCAAGGAATACACGCTCGACGGTATCGCATGGGCTCTCGTCAACACTCTCCTCCAGCAGATGATACAGGGTATCACTGATTGGGTTTCCTCAGGATTTCAGGGAACTCCTGCATTTATTACCGACTTTAAGGGCTACTTGATGAACGTGGGTGATGCTGTGGCGCAAGATTTTATTGAGGGGACACCACTTGAAACACTCTGTACTCCCTTCAGGCTCAATATCCAGGTCGCACTCTCTATTCAGTACGCAAAGACGACCCGCTATGCACAGCGCAACAAGCAGTGCACCATCTCGGGTATTGTCGGTAATGTCGAGAATTTCATCAATGGTGACTTCCTTCAAGGTGGCTGGGACGGGTGGTTCCAAATGACGCTCAATCCACAAAACAACGTATATGGTTCAATGCTCGAAGCAGAGACCGCTTTCAAGGCAAGTATCGGGAGCGAGCGTGACAAAGAAGTAAATCTGCTTAGCTTTGGACAAGGTTTGTTTTCAACAAAAGATGAGTTTGGTGATGTAATCACCCCTGGTAAGACTGTGGAAACTGGGCTCAACCACGCACTTGGGCTCCCGGGTGACCGCCTCGCGCTTGCAGATGAGATAGACGAGCTCATCGCAGCGCTTCTTGGCCAGCTGGTGCAGACAGTGATGGGTAGCGGTATTGGAAATCTTGGTGGAGGGGGAGGTGGTGGCGGAGGTGGCTCAACCTACTGGGACAATGTCGCTACTCAGCAATCACAACAGGGTTCAACAAATACCAACACAATGTTTACACGGAACGATACAATATGGAACGACTACATTGGTGTACAAAACACAATCATTTCAATGATTAATAATGCTGAAGACTATATGGCTACAAGATATCCAAACTGTACCACCACCCCTGGCACTCTCACCCCCTCACTCCAAAATCAGCTTACTGCGGCACAAAACGGCATAACTTCCATGCAAACAGTAATAGATACTGTTAATAACTACGAAGCAGATTATCAGGCGTTGGGAAGCGGTACTACGGCTGAGCGGGATGCTCTTATAGCAGAATATGGTGGCGCGTCCGCAATAGAGGCACAATCAAACCTTCTCAACCAATACAATGCGTACATATCATCAATCAATCCAAATGGTTACATGGATTACAACCTATCGTGGGAGGCGACAGGTCCAACAACACCAATGGACAACCTTGCTCTTGAGATTACCGCATTCACCACCGCGATCGACCTTGCATGTAACCCGTAAACATAATTTGTTCATTCATAGCACACCATGAAAAAAAGCACATTCACACATAGAAAAAGCATACCTATCATCACCCTGATGGCCTTGGTGGTATTCTTTCTCCCTGTAGGTTTTGGTGTGCATACAAATAACGAAACTCAAGAAACTTTATATTCTATAAGCTCTTCTGTTGCCGATGCCCAAACACAAGAAGCACATACTGGAACGACTCCAGAGGCGAATGAACAAGCACAAACTGGTGCTGAAGCTGATATAAATTGGTTTTCGAAACTTGTGGGTAATATCATTGTTTCAATTGCCGCAGCATTCGCCTGGGTTGGTGGTACAGTCCTCGACCTTTCTATTTCTACCGTTGTAACTGGCATGGGCGACCTCATTAACAGACAGGGTGTGGGGATAGCGATTGACACCACATGGAGTGTCATCCGTGATTTCTGTAATCTCGCGTTCATCTTTGGCTTTATCTACATCGGCATTATGAGCATCATTGACTACGATAGTGGTAAGGTAAAGAGTACACTCGCTCACATCATCATTGGTGCGCTCCTCATCAACTTTAGTCTCTTTATCACGCAAGCGGTTATCGAGTTTTCAAACTATCTCGCCTATCAAGTGTATGTGGCAATGACGGGGAACGGTTCCGCTTCAATTTCTGGTGCACTGTTTAATGAACTCAGGGCGGGTACCATTTATGCCCCCAATGGAGCGAGCCCTCAAGAATTTGCAATCGCTACTGCTGGTATCTGGTACTACATAATGGTGGCACTGGTTCTTTTTGTTGCTGCATTTGTTTTTATGACCGCAGCAATACTTCTCATCATTCGTTTTGTCGCGCTCGTATTCATCATGATTGCTTCGCCTATACTTTTTGCAGCAACAGTCTTTCCAAAAACAGAAGGGATGGCAAAGGATCTCTGGCACAAACTTTTTTCATACGCATTCTTTGCACCACTGTATCTCTTCCTCCTTTTCATCAGCATTCAGATAATACGTGCCTTTAATACGTCACTGGGGTCTGCTGATTTTGCGAGGGCACTTCAGAGCGGTCAGTCGGGTGCATCTATGGGTGTTATTGTCGGATTTTTGGTTGCTATTTTTTTCCTCATACAGTCAGTCCTTATTTCACAAAAGCTCGGTATGGCAGGAGCTTCTATGGCGATAGGGACCGGAGCAGCACTCACCGCAGGAACAGCGGCATACGTCGGACGAAACACCGCGGGACGTATTGGTCATTCTGTTGCAAGTGGTAACAATAGAGTGAGTCGATTTGTAAATAGAAAGGCGAGTGACCCTAATAGTAGTCGTGTGAGTAGGTGGGCTGCAAACCAAACCCTGCGTGGAAGTGCAAAGGTTGGCGACGCAACATTTGACGCTCGAAACTCAAAGGTGGTAAGTGGTGCGATAGCAGGAGTTGGTTCAATCACAGGTGTTAGTGCAAACATAAACTCTGGAGCAGTTATTCTTGATAGTGCGCGTAAGGGTGGGTATTCAACAGTGGTCAAAGAAAATGCAGAAAAGGATAAGAAATTCGCTCAAAGTCTTGGATATGATGAACAGCGCTATAAAGAAGTAGAGGAGGCAGGCAAGGCAAGTATCAAAACGCAGGAAGCCGAGCTTAAGAAATTAGAAGAAGATAGAGAGACCCAAACTGAAGCACACCGAATGGACCAGGAAATGAATATCAAGGAGAGAGAGAAAGCTGATACAAAAGTAGAAGCTGCTAATAAAGTGGCAGAAAAAGCAATGGAAGCTGAAACGGAAGCAAACGCAAAGGCGACGGAAGCAGAAACCAAGCTGAGAGAAGCGGATGAGAAAGTGAAAGCTGAAGCAGATGCATTGTCCAAAACCCCTGACTTGATAAAGGACACATCGAAGCTCGATACAGCAAAACGAGAATTGGCCACTGCCCAAGCAGCTGATACTCTTGCAAAAACAAACCTTACTACAGCCCAAGCTGCAAGCACTGCTGCTACGACCACCTTAAATACAGAAAAGGCAACCCTTCAAGTAATACAGGATAAAATAACAGCAAAAAAGACAGAGATTGAATTGATTGAGAAAGCATATGATGCAGATATTCTTCCAAGAAAAGCTACATTGGTTCAGACAAAAGCAAATCTTAATACTGAACTCAATGGTGGAGTAATGAAAGACATCAAGGGAAATAATATGAAAGACGCAAGTGGAAATGATGTAGAGGTGCAAGGCATTAAGCGTGAGCGACAGGTTGCATACGCTGACTACGTTGCAAGCTCTACAATTGGACGTGTCTTGTACAATAAAACGGATATGGAAAGGACCGCAAAGGCAATCAAGGATTCTGCTGGTAAAGCTCCTGATCAGCTTGCTGGTGTTTCCGCTGAACTTAAACGGCTTCAGGACCAAATAAAAGCGAATGCAGCTAAACCATAATATATGCCTCCAGAAAACAACAACCCGCTCGGTGCAATTACAAAAGAACGTTTCGATGCGCTCCCCCGTGAACTCCGGGATGCAATCACCGACAAACGGTTCGATGAGTCCCTTCAGAGAATTTCTTCGTATTACACCTTAAATGATGGGGAACGAGAGTTACTCAGAAACGAGATTCTCTTCGTTCTCTTCGGCTACGAACCGGTTTCGAAGCTTGGTGAAGCTCTCAAGCGACGCATACCACGCCTCAGTGAGAGTGAGGCACGAGCACTCGTAGACATGCTTCACCTATCTATCTTTTATGGCGTGACCAGCATACTTTCTGAAATTGAGCATGATCCAGAATTTGTGAGTCTTCGAAGCACAATCGTCGTACCCGTAGAAGCACCACTTCCCGATGCTGACTCCTCTCTCAAGGAAAAGCTTGAGCTCCGCCCACAAACATCCATACCACGACCCGCTGTGACGGATGGGGAAATGGTCCGTCCGCTTACCCGTGAAGAGGTGCTCCGCTCACTCGCTCCCGCACGTACCATGACACAGGACATCGCTTCACTCCACCAACAAAACGTTCCTCCCGCACCACCGCAACCGTAATAACTTTTTAATTTTTCCTCTCACAAACCTTTTGTTGTCTGCATATACCCTACGCTATCCGCACATACACCTTCGGTGTATGTGCGGTTTCGTGTACAATACATCTGTATGCAGTTTGAGGTTCCTCAATTCATTGAAATTGAAGATAAGATTGTTGGCCCGCTCACTTGGAAGCAGTTCGTCTACACGGCAGGTGGGGTAGGGCTCATGATTATCTTGTATGTCATTTTCCAATCCTTTCTTGTTTTTGTGTTTTTGGGGTTGCCTATCGGGGGGATTGCTATTTCTCTCGCATTTATAAAAATAAACAGCCGTCCCTTTTCTATCATCATGGAGGCGGCTATTCGCTTTTTTACCGGCGCCAGGCTCTATATATGGCAACGTTCTGCAGCACCGGAGATTGTGGTGAAGACAGAAAAAGAGGACACTGCACCGCTTGCCATGGCGCCCTCAGTATCCACCGGACACATCGCAGATCTTTCACAAAAATTAGAGCACGGCTCATCCAACTAACACTATGATTACACAAAACGCTTCACAAAAATTTGTTCCCATCGCCGATATCCACGATGATGTTGTCATCCTCAAAAGTGGCCAAATGTGCATGGTACTCCTCGCGTCCTCCATCAACTTCGCGCTCAAGTCGGTCGAGGAGCAACAGGCGATTCTTTCTCAATTCCAATCATTCCTCAACTCCATCGATTTTTCGGTACAGGTGTACGCCCAATCCAGACGTCTCGATATTCGCCCGTACGTCGCACTCCTCGAATCACGACAGGACGCACAGGACAACGACCTCATGCGTATCCAGCTCCGCGAGTACATAGAGTTCATCACCACATTTACCGACCAAGTGGAGATTATGACCAAAAACTTCTTTGTCGTCGTATCTTTTTCTCCTCTCACAGCTCAAGTGGGTGGTATCTCAAAGTTCTTAAAAAAGAAAGAGACGTCTCAGATGAAGAGCGATACGTTCTTTGAAAATCGCACTCAGCTTGAGCAGAGGGTTTCCGTCGTCGAACAAGGGCTTGCACGTGTGGGTGTGCGAAGTGTACCACTCGGCACCGAGGAGCTCACCGAGCTCTACTACCACATTTTTAATCCCGAAGATTTATCAAAGGCACCACAACGTTAATATGCGACTACCTAATTTTATACAACAGCAAAAGGAGAATGAGCTGGAGGTGATAGCCAACAACACCGGTCTCACACTCCCTGATGTCATAGCACCCTCAGCGCTCAACATCAGTCCCAAAAACATCAACGTGAGTGGTCGCTTTGCTCGTGTGTTCTTTGTGGTTTCTTACCCAAGATATCTCACCGATGGATGGCTCGAGCCAGTCCTCAACCTCGAGCGCGAAATGGATGTCACCATTGTCATCCACCCCATAGAAACCGCGGAAACACTCAAAAAATTCCAAAAGAAAGTTGCGGAGGTACAGAGTCAAATAAATGAACGTGCCGACAAGGGAATGGTGCGCGACCCGCAGCTCGACGCCGCGTATCGCAACCTTGAGGAATTGCGTGACAAGCTTCAACAAGCCGAGGAGAAACTCTTTAATGTGGGGCTCTACATCGCCATTTACGCTGATTCTGAGCAAGGACTCGACAAAATAGAGACGGAGGTGAAGGGCTTCCTCGACACTCGCCTCATCTACCTCAAGCCAGCACTCTTCCAGCAGGAAGATGGTTTTATCAGTATCATTCCTGTGGTGACCGACAAACTGCTCGTCCATAGCAAGTTCAATTCATCACCGCTTTCGAGTTTTTTCCCATTCACCTCATTCGACCTCACCTCGGATACCGGTATCCTCTATGGTATCAACCGCCACAACAGCTCTCTGGTGCTCTTTGACCGCTACAAGCTCACCAACTACAACTCTGTTACTTTTGCCACCTCGGGAGCAGGTAAGTCATACACGCTCAAGCTTGAAATTTTGCGTTCACTTATGTTTGGCACCGAGGTGATCATCATCGACCCTGAGCATGAGTACGAGTATTTGGCAGAGGGGACGGGAGGGAAGTTCTTCAACATCTCACTCTCTTCACCCAACCATATCAATCCGTTTGACCTTCCGATACCACTCCCTGATGAAGCACCAAAGGATCTCCTCCGCTCACACATCATTGAGCTCGTGGGGCTCTTCCGCCTCATGCTCGGTGGTCTCACCCCTGAAGAGGATACAATCATCGACACAACGCTCCATGAGGTGTATGCACTCAAAGACATCACCGGGGACGGCGACTATTCACACCTCTCACCGCCACTCCTCACCGACTTCGAAATGGTACTTGCCGGCATGGAGGGAAGTGAGTCACTCGTACAGCGCCTCACCAAGTACACCACCGGTACCTGGTCGGGCTTTATGAATGAGCCGACCAATGTGGACATCAACCAAAAGCTCATTGTGTTCTCACTCCGCGACATGGAAGAGGACCTCAAAACGATTGCCATGTACATCATCACAAACCACATCTGGGGTGCGGTGCGTCGCGAGCTCAAGAAGCGACTCCTCGTCATTGATGAGGCGTGGTGGATGCTCAAATCTCCTGATACCGCGTCCTTCCTCCATAGCGTCGCAAAGCGCGGTCGTAAGTACTACCTCGGCCTCGCCACCATCACACAGGATGTGGACGACTTCCTCCGCTCCCCGTATGGTGTGCCGATGATTACAAACTCTTCAATTCAGCTCCTCATGAAGCAGTCGCCGACCGCCGTTGATACACTCCAGAGTGTTTTCAACCTCACCAATGAGGAAAAGCTGATGCTCCTCGAGTCAAATGTGGGGGAGGGGATATTCTTCGTCGGTATGAAGCACGTGGCCATCAAGGTCTTGGCATCACATACGGAGGACCAGATTATCACATCAGACCCTTCCCAACTCCTCCAGATTAGGCGTGCACGCGAAGAGCTCGCAAATAAGCCGTTGTAAATCCATGGATGATTTAACTCTTGATGAGGAACGAGGAATTCAAGGCGTAGAACGTCGTGGTCCAGAAGAGCGTCTAAAAAAAGCACGTAATTCGCAAACAGTTCAGGGTCGCTATCTTGGTGGAAGAGAGGGTTTGGTGCGTGAGAAAGAACAGGAAGAGGAGGAGCTCGAGCAAGAAAGAATACTTGAGGAGGAAGAATTGGAAGAGGAGGAAAACTTTGCTCTCGATGAAGAAGATAGGATACTGAGAGAACAACAGGCAGCACTTGAGGCACAGCAAGCAATTCAGCGTGCACAAGCGGGAGCAAATCTCAATATTATCCTTATAAACAGACAAAAAGAGAAGGCACGAATGATGCTCCTTTCGAAGATTGAGAAAACAAAACTCCTCGCATCACGCTCTGTTGCAAAGTCGGGAATCGCCATTGCTATTAGTATATTTATATTTGTTCTTCCTCTTGCAATTATCTCAGCTATTGGATTTGGTCTCCATGGGAAAGTTGGTCAGTTTACAGAGGGGTTGGGGAAAATATGGGGTGTTGGTTGGTTATTACAGTGGGGTGCGGGGCTTGTCACCAAAGTTCTTCCCTTTGAGCTCGTGGGGTGGGCTGCGTGGGGGATTGCTGTAATTATCCTCCTTCCTTCATTCCTTGGATATTTTATCTGGTTTACTTTTCTCCAACTCAACCCTATCGGGAGCCAGCTTGCATTTATAGTCACCTGTGTATGTATCTTGGGTAGCATATGTCCGTTCATCAACATTTTTCCATGGATTGTCCTTTGGGTTATCTACATGTCTTTCTTTGCGCCAAGCGCATAGCGCACTCACTCCATGTTACACTTATAGGTGAATATATGTGCTACTCACTCAAGCAATTCAATCTATTTCTCATACTCATAACCTGTGTCTTTGTTGCCTTTCTCTCAGGAATATCAACCACACACGCTCAAGCGTTATCATTCACTCAGAAGAGCACCCTTGTGAGTACCCCCTCTTTCCCAAAACCATACACATTGGTGGTGGTGGAGCTCAATGATTACAGTGTCCAAAATCTCGGTTCTACCATTTACTGGTATGTGAATGGTGTTGAACAAACAAATGAGCGAAACAATCGTTCAATTTCTATCACCACAGGTGGTGTGGGTACTGTGACAGAGGTACGCGCTGTTTCAAAATCCGCTCAAGGGTTTGAGCAATCCTACTCAAAAAAAATAACTCCTTCTGTTGTCGATGTGATTGTTGAATCCGACACCTACGTACCTCCGTTCTATATCGGCAGATCTCTCCCCAATAGTGGTGCCCATATTCGCGCTGTTGCCGTCGTCCATGATGGTAAAAACACCGACAAAAGCTCGTACACCTACGAGTGGTCAGGGGGGAGTGGGGGACAGTTCAACTGGCCAGTCAAGGGCGCTACCAGTATTGAGTATACGCTTCCACTCTTTGATGCGGTAACGCTTTCGGTAGTCGTCCACGACGCTGTGGGTAACGCAGTTGGCAAGGGTTCTGTGTTGCTCATGTATGCTCAGCCTGAACTCTATTTATATGCGTCGAGTCCCTTGAGTGGATATGCGAGCCGAGCATATTCAAAAGCAACTCAATTTATTGGTGAAGAAACAACCGTAATCGCAGAGCCCTACTACACGGTCACCCGCCCCAGCAATGCGACGTTCAATTGGAAAATCAACGGTGAAGATGTGTCAGATACCAACAACGTCATTACCATATCGCGCCCCGACTCCTCAGGGACATCGGTTCTTTCTGCAACCATGTCGAGTGTACAGCGACCGCTTGAACACCTTATGAAATCACTTGAGTTAACGTTCTAATGTATATGAAGTTTTTACACAGTACATCCTTCGTCCGTGGAGTAGGAGCAAAAATACTTTTTATGCTCGCTTTTTTTGTACTCCCTGTTTCGGTGCACGCAGCAGTCCAGTACTCTCCGATGATTCTTATCCCCGGCATGGATACCACGGGCGCTACCTCTCTTCCAGCCCTCATCAATAGCATTTATGTCCTTGCTATAGCAGTCGGTGCTATCTTTGCGGTGATTAAAATCGCGCTCGCGGGCGTGAAATACAGCATGGATGATGTCATCACCTCGAAAGAAGAAGCGAAGAAGGATATTATGGGTGTCCTCATGGGACTCGCCATTCTCCTCATCCCCTTCATTGTGCTCAACACCATCAACCCCGACCTCATCAATATGAACGTGCTCTCGAGTATGTCGCGAATGGGTCAGGGAGTTAATCCATCTGGTGGCGGAGGGGGAGGAGGTAGTAACCCGAACGCGGTTGGTAATCTAAATGCACTCAACGGAGCTAATAATGAAGTACCGGTTAACGGTCCTTAGAAGATACATTTATATGAAAAAAATATATATCATCATTGGAGTTCTCATATTTCTACTCGTCGTGGGTGTGTGGGCGTACCTCTTCACCTATGGGACATCGGGTGCTGATGGTGTATTTGCACAATTTGGTGCAGGGAAAGACTCTGATAATCCCGCTCCGGTACAAGAGCCGACATACGTCGATGTATCTGATGTTGAGACAGCCACTGGTGCCCCACAGGCACTCAAACAGCTCACCACACGCCCTGTAGCAGGAGCTGGCTTTGTGGAGGGGGGAATACGGTACGTGGAGCGCGGTACTGGACATGTGTATCAGATAGACCTCTTCAGCGGTACCGAGTCGCTCGTGAGTGGCACGACCATCCCCGGTACACAGACAGCGCTCTTTTCTCCTGATGGTACATATGCCGCAGTGACGACATTTGATGGCGGTGTGTCAAAGACGCTTGTGGGAATGATTTCGAGCACCGATTTCTCGGGGGAGTCACTTCCTACCGGCGCAGAAAATATCTTCTTCACCAATGCAAGTGGAACGCTCTCATACACACTCTCATCCAATACAGGGACTGTTGGGTATTCATATAATCTGGAGCGAAAAGTGGGTACGCAAGTCTTTGCTATTCCTCTCCGTGATGTACGTGTCGTGTGGGGTAATCCCGTCTATGTGTACACCACTCCTTCAGCACACCAAACGGGGTATGTGTATCGTATTGAGAAAAGTACTCCCATGTACGTCACGGAGGGTAAGAAGGGGTTGAGTGCGCTCAATACAGGTCAGAAGCTTATTGTGACCTGGGATAGCGATACCCTCGTACGCTCTGGTGTTCAGGACGATGCAGGCCTCACCACACTACAACTGCCCATCATCCCAGAAAAATGTGCACTCACTGAATTCACTCTGTATTGTGGCATTCCGAACACGCGCGTGGATGTGGGTACATTCCCCGACAATTGGTATAAAGGCATTGTTTCTTATTCAGATGAACTATATGTAACAAGTCTTGCGACAGGGAATGATCCTATCCTCCTTGTGGATCTCCTTGCTACAAGCGGTCGTGAGATTGATATTTTGAAAATGGGTGTTGATATGAAAGAGGAACTACTCTATTTCATCAACAAAAACGACGATTCTCTCTGGATGTACGATACACGACTTACTCAAACACAGGAATAAGCCAACCACCAAACACCAAAAAAGCGACGCAAGTCGCTTTTTTGGTAACCTCTTATTATGCGAGAACTATAAATGTCTTGAACCAACGTTTCACCAAAAGGTGGCGCTTTGAGGTGATGATATTACTAGTTCGTCCAGAAAGCCACGGGGCTTTGCCCCGTGG
>CAYRMF010000024.1:0-15514 GCA_964425475.1 uncultured Candidatus Saccharibacteria bacterium
CGTGGACGCCTGCAGACATTGAGGGGTGTATAGTCGTGTCTTCCCTTGAGGAAGCGCTCGAGGAAGCAAAGAAAATAGAGAGTATCGAGGTATTTATTTTTGGCGGTGCGAGCGTGTACCGAGAGAGTATTGCGCTTACCGACCGCCTCTACCTCACCCGCATTGAAGCCACGGATAGCGACGCGGATGCTTTTTTCCCGCCATACGAAGATACGTTTACGCAGGTAATCAATGAGGAGTCACATATGGAAAATATACCTCCGTACACGTGGATTACGTTGGAGAGGGTATAAAAAAACCGCAAGCCAAATATGACAAAATCCGCCAGAAGGCGGATTTGTGTCGACTGACAATCGAGTGAGTAAAATGAATAACGAGTTTTCATTTTTGAGCGAGTGCAGTCAGGAAGCTCTGCTTACAACCTCCGTGAAAGTGGTCTATACCACTTTCACTTCTTACAGAAGCTGTTCAGGTTGTATGACAAAATCCGCCAGAAGGCGGATTTGTGTCGACAACCTCCGTGAAAGTAATTTAGATTACTTTCACGCCCATGCTTCGACACGTGCCTTCGATGATTTTCATCGCGGCTTCGATGTCGTTTGCGGAGAGGTCTGCCATTTTTTCTTCAGCAATTTCGCGCACCTGTGCTTTCGTGATTTCTCCCGCCTTTGAAACAGCGTTCTTGCTTGAACCCTTCTCTTTGCCAATCTTCTTTAGAATGAGTCGAGATGCGGGTGAGGTCTTCAGAATGAAATCAAAAGAGCGGTCATCATAGACATTTATCTCGACGGGCACCACTTCGCCCATGCGGTCACGTGTCTTTTCGTTGAACTGATTGACGAACTCGCCAATGTTGATACCTGCCTGACCGAGCACTGGTCCAATCGGTGGAGCTGGGGTTGCCTTACCACCTGTGGCCTGCACTTTGATTTTCTTCACTAATTTTTTAGCCATGCCAATTTTCTTACGAGTGTAACGAGTTTAGAAAATCTTGGCCGTCGAAAAATGCTATTCTTAATGCATTTTTACGACGCACCATCTCTATATTCTCATTACTCTCTATTTTAGAGTTAATAATTTATATTATATTGTTGAGTGGCTCGTTCCATACCGAGCCCCTCTAGAAGCCCGCGTATCGTACAAGAAAAAACGCTCTTATGCAAGACTGCGTCCTGAAATGCTTAAATCTTCCTCACTTGAAGGAAATCCAGTTCCACCGGTGTCTCGCGACCAAACATTGCCACAAGCACCTTCACCTTTCCACGTGACTCGTCTATTTCTCCCACTTTGCCCTCGAGCTCCTTGAACGGACCGTCCACAATTGAGACGAGGTCATCGATTGCAAGATCAACGTGATGCTTTGGCACATCATCTTTCATGCGACCCATAAGCGCTTCGAGTTCCTTTGGTTGAAGGGGGACTGGCTGAGTACCACTACCGACAAAACCAGTCACACGAGGAGTGTTGCGCACAACATACCATGAGTCATCAGTCACAACCATTTCCACAAGTACATACCCTGGATAAATACGCTCCTCTTCGGTCACACGCTTACCACCTTTTACCCGAATCTTCTTTTCGGTCGGAACCACCACGTCAAAAATCCTATCCTGCATACCGAGTGACTCAATACGCTGTTTCAAGTTTCGTGCCACTGCATTCTCATATCCTGAGTAGGTATGAATTGCGTACCACTGTCGTTCTCCTCCTGTTAATTGTTTAGCCATGCCAGATTTCTTATGAGTGTAATGTGAGAAGCGAATACTTGGAGCTTCGCAAGACTCATTGAGGGCTTTTGTGAATGAAAGGTGAAACAGTCTGGGAGACTGTTGCAAGAAGACCCAATGAGTGGACAATTCCTGTAAGGAATTAGAAAATCCAATTTCTTCTGTACACTACTTAATTTTATAATAACTTCTACTTTACGAACCAGTCGAGTCCCTTTTCAAAAACGGAATCAAAAAGACCGATGTAGAGTGAAACGAGTGCAGAAAGCACCACGACGAGCACTGTATACACTGCGGACTGCTTGTTGGTTGGCCATGACACATGCTTCATCTCAGCAATGGTGTCTTTGAGGTAGTTGATAAATGAGTTCATACAATTATATTTACGTTAGCAAAATAAAAACGCCCCCGGGGCGATTCATTGATAATAATACCAGATATACGCTCAGTGTCAAACAACAAAATCGCGGGTTCGAAAGAACCCGCGATTTTGTTGTTTTTTGTTATTTTATTTAACCTCGTACGAGAGATTGACCTGTACCGTTATGGTGTTTTCTCCCATAGGGAGCTCCGGTACAACACTCTCTGCGCGTGCGCTCATTGCATCAGCTTTCATGTCCATACCTCCCCCTATACCGTAGGGAACGGGGTACCCTCCTGCATCTTCCCAGAAGCCGTTCATGCGTACAATGCGCACACCAAGATCTTTTGCAATCGCTTTTGATTGCTCTTGCGCGTCTGCAATTGCCTTCTCACGTGCCTGCGCCTTGAGTGCGTCTATATCATCAATGGTGAAGGAAAGTCCGCTCACGTTCATTGCACCCTTCTCACCCACCTTTGAAATCACCTCGCCGGCCTTCGCGGTATCGCGTACCTTTACCGCGACGGTCTGATTTACCTGATATCCTATGAGCTTTGGCTCACCCTGTGGTGGACAACTCCACTGTGTACACATTTGCTGTGGATACTCGTACTGCGGAGTGAGATTATAGTAATCTGTTTTCACGTCTTTTTCTTCAATCCCCGCTTCTTTGAGGTATGCGAGCACCGCATTCATGGTATCCGCGGCCTTACTCTGCGCAACACTTGCGTCTTTTTCTTTCGCTTCTACGGTAAAGGTAAATGTCGCGACGTCTGGCTTTGCGAACACCTCGCCCTTCCCCGTGACCGATATTGATGTTGGGCCTGAATATACGTACTGTGCTTGCTTGAGCGTGTAGTAGGTATACGCGCCGAGCGCTATGATGGCCATAATGCCCACCGCGGCTGCTACCTTACGCATGCATGATTCTTGAAACATATATAAAATAAACACTAAGAATAAATAATGGTTGAGTACGCTTCTCTACATACAATGGTAGCGCAGTCTGGCCCAACATGCAAAAAACTACAGGAAACTCGCCACCATTCTCAAAAATCGATCGGGGAGGCTTCTCTCTGTACATATTCTCGTATACTCTGCTATGTCCTCATTCTGAATACCCGCTTTCGTCGTCTGTACACCCATGAGGTGATACATGAGGGACTTCTCTCCTTCCACATGATCGAGAGAGAGTGCGTGTCCAAGCTCATGTGCCAACACAATCGTCAATTCTTCTTCGGAGTCGAATTGGTAAATGTTGATGGCATCCCCCGTGTAGTCACCCTGAGCGAACTCGCGCTCTGTACTGAACTCCTCATTGTACTCGTTCACGATAGCATTGTAGTCGGTGATGAGTTCATTACCCCGCGCGCCAATGCGATTGAGGCCGTCGGCAATCGTATTTAGTTTTAGAGCGAGTGCGGTGAGTGCATTCTTTTCTGTTTCGAGCGCATTGGCGCGTGTGCGTAACTCACCCACAACATCCTCGGGAGCACCCCCTTTTTCATTCCATCGATTTACTTCTGTATTGTATTTTTGTAGCTTTGCTTCGTATGCAACAACGCGCGATTCATACTCTTTCCGCTTTGTTCGAAATTCAGTGATGAGCGTTTGATATTGGGAAGCAACACTTTCACTCATTCCCTCTTTTGCTTTGAGGTCGGCGCGCAGTTCTGCCTCCTTATCTGCTTCTGCTTGTCGTTCGTCAAATATGAAATTGATGGGGAGCGTCCCATTCGCTTCATCATGTATAAAAAGGTCGGTGTTGAGTCGTGTTTCCCAGAGTGTTTCTGCATTTTGGGTAATGCGGTTCAATTCATCCTCATTGGTACCAAATCGAGTATCCACATCTCCTATGTAGTACCGCACCGGCACCTTGCACGGCGTACGCAGTGTGTCATACCAAAAACCACTCCCAAAGAGTATCGCGACGAAGATGAGTAGCAGTATTGAAAGACGCATAGGGATAAGTATAAGCCAAAGAATCTAATACGCATACTGGAACAAATTGTTATAGAATCTCGAAATTTCTTTGTGCTATTTTCTTGCAATCATCAACCCCTATGCTATCGTGCACGTAGTTAGTACCTCTCTTTTGTTTTTTCACATTCACATGAAAGGACCCATCATGGTCACACATACACGAGATTTGAAGTACCGGCTCCAAAGGTGGTTTGAGCATTTCCTCTTCTTTCTCCTTTGCAAAAGGTACTTCCTCCAAAGAAAAAGACTCTTTCGGAAGCATCCGGACACTATTTTCTCTATTTATAATGACCCGAATATATCCTGGGAAAGATATATAAAAAACGAGCTCCGCATCATTCGTGATTCCCGAACGATGGAAGCGTGGGTAAAACAGGAAATCGCGATACAGATTGAACAATGGGAACGTGTAGTGATACGGACGTGGCCAGAAAATTCGACACGCTTATGTCCTGTATGCAAAAACCGTGTCATTACTGTACACACCGTTCGTTACAAAAGTCCTGCAGGCAGGCTGTCTCGCGTAGTGAAATGTGTAGCTCTTTGTTCTGTGTGTAACAACGAAATCGAGCACCGTAGTGAATTCAAATATGGGTGCGTCCTCGAGCCTTATCCACCCCTCATTCGTCATGACCCTGATTTTGTACAAGCTGAACCAATATAGCTTACAAGACTTCAGGAATAGTAATCCCCAGCAGTAGTGTTGGGGATTTTTTATATTAATACTTATCAAAGACCAAACACACAAAAATTCCCTAGATGCGAGGCGTGCAAACAAAATAAGTCGAGGCGTATTTAATATACGATGAGATTTATTTTGTGAAGCACAACAAAGCAGATGGGGGATTTTTGTGTGTTTGGTCTACGACAACTCGTGATATTTTTTCGCTTGGACTCAAAAATATACGGGTTTTATAAATATCGTCACCACAGAGTCTTGAGGCGTCTGTTTTTTCTCCGGGGGGAGAAAAAGTGACGAACTCGCTCACAGAATAGATATTGATGGTAGTTGGAGTCTCTCGTCTGAAAATTTATTAGGAATAAAATTTTCAGACGGACTCGACAATCATAGTCGCTTGCGCTCCTTGATTTTGGGTCCTCTTACAGAGGCTGTTCAGGTTGTATGATAAAAAATCTTCAGAAATTTTCTGAAGATTTTTTATCAACAACCTCTTGCAAAAGCGCCCCGCGCTTTCTCACCAGTTGAGGGCGCCGCCAGTTTTGTATTCGGTAACCCGTGTCTCAAAGAAGTTTTTCTCCTTCGGTAGATCGATGGCCTCACTCATCCATGGGAACGGGTTCTCAACACCAAATTGTACCGGAAGTCCCACGCGCTCGAGCCGTCGGTCTGCAATGTGCTCAATGTACTGCTTAAAGCCCGCTGCATTCATACCAAAGATTCCTGCAGGAAACACTTCTTTCGCATAGGTGTACTCGAGGCGTGCCGCCTCGCGCACGTAGCCCACAATCTTGTCTTGAAATTCCTGAGTCCAGAGTTCCGGTTGCTCCTCACGAATCGTGTGAATGAGCTGACAGCCAAAATTGAGGTGCATCGACTCATCGCGCATGATGTACTGAATCTGCTCTGCACTTCCCGTGAGCTTGTGCTGGCGTTGAAAGCCAAACATCACCGCAAATGAAGAGTAGAAGAAGATACCTTCGAGGATGAGCGCAAACACGCAGAGGTTCTCGAGGTACTTCTGGTCGTTCTCAAATGTCCCCGTCTTGAAGGTGGGGTCAAAAATTCCCTCATTGAACGTGAGAATGAAGCTCGCTTTGTTGAAGATTGCCTCTCGCTCACGGTACATGTTGAAAATCTTTGCTTCGTCCATAGCGAGC
Source organism: uncultured Candidatus Saccharibacteria bacterium (assembly GCA_964425475.1). GTDB lineage: Bacteria > Patescibacteriota > Minisyncoccia > Phycocordibacterales > UBA918 > Damh-18. Next base: position 5,911 of record CAYRMF010000024.1, read on the forward strand.
GACTCCACGATGTACTGGTACGCGTGTGTGTGAATTGCTTCCTCGTATCCCTGCCGGAGGAGATACATGCGAATCTCCGGTGAGGTGATGTGTCGGTAGTTCGCGATGACGATGTTGTTTGCCGCAATGGAGTCTGCGGTCGTGAAGAAGCCGAGCACCGTCTCGAATGCATGTCGCTCGTCCTCGGTGAGCGCGGTCTTCGACTTCCACTGTTCGATGTCGAGTTGCATCGAAATCTCCGTGGGGAGCCAGTGGTTGGCGTTCGCCGCGTTGTAGTACTCCCATGCCCACTTGTGCTTCATGGGGTAGAGCTGAATCACGTCCGCATCTGCTCCGTTGATGGCGCGACGCTTGTTGATATCGACCGGTGGTGCGTTTTTGGTTATTGACATGCTTGGAATATATTAAATAGTAAAAATAAAATATGGAATGGGTCACCATTGTATCATCTGATCATGCTTCTCGAACTATTGACTAATCCGTAGCTTATATCAGAAGTTATTCACAGAATCAGTTATACAATCTTTTCTATTTTATATTTTCTATCTTCTATTATCTATTTTCTATTCTCTTTTCTATCCTCTATTTTCTATTCACTATTCTCTATTCTCTATTCTCTATTTTATTTTCTATTGGCATGACTCGCACACTGCTTCCTCAGCGACGTGAAGTCGTACTTGTGGTTTCGGAATTACCGGCGCAGGTTGTATGTGTATCTCCGCAACAAATGGAGATGGTGTTGAGGTGCTCACAACCGGATCAGGGGCTCCGTATGTTGATTCCACAGTATCTGTCGACACTGCTACTACCCCAGAAGGTACTGCATTAGCCATTGCCATGGCCGTCGTGCTGGCCACGCTATCACTCTCTGACACTCCCCCTTCTTTACGCAGGTGGGTACCAGCTGTACCGACAGTCGACTTCTCTACCTGTGTCGCTCCGAGCGAGCGAAGATAGTACGTCGTCTTGAGCCCAATTTCCCATGCATACGAATACAGGTCAGAAATCTCTTTTCCTGATGTACCACTAAAGAAGATATTGAGTGATTGCGATTGATCAATCCACTTACCTCGATATGCTCCTGCCTTCATAATCCAGCGCATATCAATCTCAAATGTCTCTTTGTACTTTGTTTTTAGTTCAACAGGGACACTCGGAATATCTTTCAAGCTCCCGTCGTTGTATTTAATCGCGCCGAGCATCTCTGCATCCCACAAACCAATTTTTTTGAGGTCTTCAACGAGGTACGGATTTACAATCACAAAGTCGCCGGAAATATTTGCCTTCACATAGATGTTCTTGTAGATTGGCTCATTTCCCGGAACAGAACCTGCGATATTTGCAATGGTAGCTGTTGGTGCTATTGCCATTGTATTAGAGTTTCGCATACCGTACTGCTTTACCGCTTCACGCACAATACTCCAGTCGAGGTGCTCTGTGTGGTCAATGCCTGTCGAGAGACCGCGCTCTTCCTCGAGCAGTGCAATGGTATCAACGGGGAAAATACCTCTATCCCACTTTGAACCCTTAAAACTCTGGTATGCACCTCGCTCACGTGCGAGGTCGGTCGATGCGAGAATGGCATGGTACGCAATCACTTCCATAGAGGTATCCGAAAAGGTCACGCACTCGTCTGAACCGAAAGGAATATCGAGCATATACAATGCGTCTTGGAAACCCATGATACCAAGCCCAACCGGACGATGACGCATATTGGATGTGCGCGCTTCCACCGTAGGATAGAAGTTGATATCAATCACGTTATCGAGCATGCGCATAGCGGTTGTAATCGTATTTTTCACCATCTGTGTATCAAAAACACCATTACGTATATGCTTCGGATAATTGATTGAACCCAGATTACATACAGCAGTCTCTTCTGCGGAAGTGTTGAGCGTGATTTCGGTACAGAGGTTCGAACAGTGTACTACTCCCACATGGTCCTGTGGCGAACGGAGGTTCGATGGGTCTTTGAAGGTAATCCATGGATGCCCAGTCTCGAAGAGCATAGAAAGTTGCTTCTTCCAGAGGTCACGCGCCTTCATGCGCTTAAAGAGTTTTATCTCTCCCCTATCTGCCATTTCTTCATACTTCACGTACAACTCCTCAAACTTTTTTCCGAACGTCTCGGTGAGGTCTACCGCTTCATCAGGAGAAAGAAGTGTCCACATGCCGTCTTCCTTCACGCGTTTCATGAAGAGGTCTGATATCCACGATGCCGTATTCATGTCATGCGTGCGTCTGCGCTCATCGCCGGTGTTTTTGCGGAGTTCGAGGAAATCCTCGAAATCGATGTGCCAGTTTTCCATGTACACTGCAGTTGCCCCTCGTCGTCTCCCTGAACGGTTGATGGCAACCGTCACATCGTTTGCGATTTTGAGAAATGGAATTGTACCCTGTGAGGTAATGCCTGCAGCCTTTATCTCTGCTCCCATACCACGGAGTTTGCTCCATGCAGTACCAATACCCCCCGCCCACTTGGAGAGCATAGCGTTGTCGCCATACACCTTGAAGATGTGCGCGAGGTCATCCTCGACAACATTGAGGTAGCACGAAGAAAGTTGCGGATGCGGTGTACCAGAGTGAAAGAGTGTTGGGGTTGATGGTATAAAGTGCATCTGTGACATGATGTTGTAGAACTCGATGGCACGTGCTTCCTTCTCTGATTCATTGAGTGCAAGTCCCATCGCAATACGCATCCACATAATCTGTGGTGTTTCGATGAGCTTGCCACTGATACGCACAAAGTAGCGATCATTGAGTGTCTCAATACCGATGTACCGGAAGAGGTCGTCTCTCTGGGGGACGAGAGCAACTCCGAGCTTCTCAAGGTCGAAGGAAAGAAGCTTGCTATCGTACTTCTTTGCCTCCACTCCACGTTTTATGTTACGCACAAATGCAGTACGGTAGGCAGTACCCCACTCTCCTTTCGGTGTTGCACTCAGATTCCCAATTGCTTCTTCTGCAATGCGACGTGCAAGTTGTCGCGCTGCTACGACTGAGTACGCGGGGTCTTCTTCAATGCGTGAGCGGAGCACCAAGGTGACGAGCTTCGCCATCTCGGAAGTCTTTATACCGTCATACACCTCTCGTTCCACCTGTGCAACGATGCTATCGAAATCTATTTCTTTTTCATACCCTTCGGTAAATTCGCTGACGTATGCGCGCATCTTTTCGCGCGAAAACTGTTCCATCGAGCCATCAGTGCGCTCAATCATGAGTCGCTGCTCTTCGATTTCTTTCACCACTTCCTGCTTGCGCTCTTCACTCTGTTTGAACCGGTACAAAATATACGCTTTTGCAACGTTGTAATACCCTCGTTCCATGAGCGTATTCTCGACAAGGTCTTGCACCTGCTCCACGGTGGGACAGTTGATCTTTCCTTCGCAGACAGTCGTAAGGCTCGCAACAACGCGCTGGGTCATCTGTTCGAGTATTGCGTCATCAACTGGCACTTGCTCAGCTGCAAATGCTTTTTTCATAACGATAACAATCTTGGTTGGGTCGAAAGGAACAACCATGCCGTTTCGTTTGGTAATTGTGGTGATCATAGCGCAGTTATGTGTGAATACAGTTTGTGATGAATAAGAACTCCAAAGTACGCGAAACTGTAGAGGGTTTTAGAACAGGCCACTTTGTACATGGTTACATATAAAATGTGCCTAGCCGACACACGAAGAGCAAAAGCGTGTGTTACACGGATATTCTACCATGCACTGTACGTAGTGCCACGTTTTGGAAAAATGGCGCATTTACACAGGTCAGCGTAGAAAACCTATGGTTTTTTACACCCACCCTGTGGATAGCAATACGATACCCATGAGCGCAAGTTTTCTGTTCTTTCTGATTCCTACTCCATACAAAAAACCGGCGCGCCCAAAGGGCGCGCCGGTTTTCATCCACAAGCAACTACTCCCTATCCTTCAAAAGGTCTCGTATCTCTTGAAGCAAAATCACTTCTTCATTTGGCTTTGGTTCTGGTTCAACCTTTATCTCTTTTTCTTTCCCTTTCTCATGAGAGCGGATGAAGTGGAGGACGGTGAAAATGACAAGTGCAATAATAAAGAAATCAACAACTGACTGAACGAACTTCCCATATGCGATGATTGAATCTCCTACCTTAAAGCTCCACCCCGTAAAATCAACTCCACCGAGGATAACACCCACAGTCGGCATGATAATCGTGTCGACGAGTGAAGAAACTATCTTCCCAAAGGCCCCGCCGATGACCACCGCCACTGCGAGATCTACGACATTCCCCTTGATTGCAAAGGCCTTAAATTCTTCTATAAATGTTTTCATATTGTTACAAAATTAATCAACCCCCGTACATTCTGAAAGACTATACTATAGTAAGTATACACATTGCACCATTTTGTTTCTATAGGCAATGGAGTAGTTATAATGCAAATATAAGTCGCGCGGTATAGTACCCGAGGCCCACCGAAATAACGAGGGTAAACACAATCACCGTAATAAGATCCTCTCCTTCCATATGCACATAGTGTACCAAACGTACGTGCTATTTCATATATTCCGGCTATCGTAGGCAAAGTGGAGGAGCGCCTGGCGCTGGCGGGGGCGACAGGTGAGGTCGCCCGCCATGCAGTTGTGCTGTACCTGAAACGCGTGGCGGGCGAACTTCCGCCACCGCGCTATTTGACGCACATCGTCGGCGTGGCGCCTCCCTCTGTAGTAGCGACAGTACCACTGGAACCATCCGCGTGGGTCATCGGGGTGAATCCATCCCTTTTCTCTCCAGACGGACAATGGTTGACTCGCGTTTGTTTTGAAGTAATTGAGTTCCTTGTGACGCTTTCCGTCCTGAGAGAGCTGAGCGTGTGCAAACCATGATGCTGGAAATTCTTTTCTGCAATCAGTCATGTAGAGTCCTCCAAAGACGCCGAGTTCGAGCATCTCCTTCGGTGTCAGTTGCGGTTTGAAATCGGGGTGGAAGTGCTTCCCCACCGGCTCGGTGCACACATAGGTGTACCCGTCCTGCATTGTGTCATACACAACAACTTCTCTCATTGCTGTGGCTTTTGCTTACTCTCACGTATCGACGAGCGGTACGCAAAGAGGACGAAGACGAGCCCAATGAGTCCCGTTACCACCTCGGGCACATGCACAATAAGGTTTGTAAACATCGCAATCGCGAGCCCGAGAATTGCCCAGTGTGCGCCGTGCTCGAGGTACACGAGCTCCGTGAGCGTGCGCTTTTGTACCATGTAGAGTGTGAGTGACCGCACAAAGTATGCACCAATGCCGAGACCCACCACAATGATGAGGAGGTTTGTCGTAAGTGCGAATGCTCCCACGACGCCGTCGAGCGAGAATGCCGAGTCGAGAATATTGAGGTACACGAAGAGCGTTAGGCCACTCTGTGCTATCTCCCCTGCCTCGAGGGAGAGCGAGCCGGCGACCCCCTCCATGATAATGAAGAGAACAATGCCGACGATACCCGCAATGAGGACAGACACTGGGTCAAAATGGGTGAGTGACGCGAGCACGCCGAGTACGGTCAGCGCGAGCGCAATCTCAATTGCCTCGATACGCCCCCACTTCACCATGTGCACCTCTATGACGTGAATCCAGTGCACACGTTTTGCTTTGTTAAAAAAGTACTTGAGCGACACCATGAGGAGAAACGCGCCACCGAAGGCAGTGATGGACGCATGCACACTCTCGAGGAGGTGTCCGTACTCTGCAGGGTCGGTAATCGCGAGCTTCGTGATGTACCACGGCGACATCCAGAGTGCGATACTCACGATGAGTATTGGGAGCACAAACCGTGTGCCAAAGACGGCAATGGCAATACCCCACGTGAGAAACCTCCTCTGCCAGAGTGGACTCATGCGCTCGAGCACCTTCGCGTTCACCACCGCGTTGTCGAATGAGAGCGTCGTTTCGAGTATTGCGAGCACGGTGACGAGCAAAAAGGCAGAAAAACCCGCCTGATACCAGACGAGCACCAGAGCCACGAATGAGAAGGCAACGGGCCAAAAGAAAAAGTGCGTGGTGATTGATTTCATACGGAAAACTATACCACATGAAAACCACGTACGAAAAAACGTCGCGCCCTACAGGGCGCGACGTTTTTTCATTTTCTCTTATATATCAAGGTTTCGCTGTCGAGCTCCTTCTATAGCATCTTCGGCTGCTTCAGTAATTTCTGCAGATTTTTTGTCATCGAGTGCAACAAGTTTTGCTTCGAGCTCCTTGATAGCTTCTTCAAGTTCTCGTGCTTCTGCCATATACCCAAAATCCATATACTCTTCCGATTCGAGATCCACATCAATGTTCTCTCCCTCTTCTGCACTGAGTGCCTTGAGTCGAGTAATCTCTATTCTGTGATTTTCAATCTTCGAAATAATTTCCTCGCGCGTCATTGGCTCATCCTCATCTCTTTTTTCTGGCACAAAGGGGACTTCGTGCGTTTCTATTTTTGATTTCATATCTCCCAATTCTCGCAAATATCTACAAAAACACAAGACAAAGGGGTTTTTCTTGAGGGGAGCAGAATCCTACTTGTAATAAATGGTGAGCAATATGCACACAACGAGCATCATGAGCAAACTGCCAAAAAACACATAATCTGCAAACGCCTCGTACCTGTCGCTCTTCTTCTTATCTCGTGTTCGCATCGAAAAGAATGAAAACAGTGTGCTGAACATGAAGCCCACGACCGAGAGTGCGGTAATCTTGTCGACAAATATGCCCTCATCCAAGCGGAATGCCTTTATCGAGGTGAGTACAATAAAGGTGAAACCAACGAGGTTGGTGGATGCGTTCATGATGTGCGTCGATTTGGGATTATTCATGTGGGTGATGTGTCGTTATCCTTGTAAAGAACGTGGGGTCGCCGAGAGGTGACTCGGCACTGTATCATCCTCATTTTGAATCTCCAATATTTTCCGAATTTAAATGTCGTTATAAGTACTCTTATGGAACGAACGAAATTTTGGGTATGAAAAATTGGGTGATGTGGGTATGTTCATTCCCGACTTTTTCTTTTAAGAGATTCAACCCTCGAGAGCGAGTAGCGCTACCATAGAAGCAACACCAATGATAATGGCAATCACTTGGAATACCCCCTGATCAGCACGTCGATCTTTGTGGAGCTCGGGTATGAGGTCTGAGAGCGCTATGTAGATAAAACCTCCTGCGGTAATGGGCAACAGCCACAGCGCAAATGCTTCAGTAATGCTCCCAAATATGAGTGCGCTCACTGCTCCCGCTATTGCGGTGAGCGCAGAGAGAAAGTTGTACCAGAGTGCCTTCCCTGTCTTGTATCCCGCGTGAATGAGAACACCGAAATTACCAATCTCTTGTGGAATTTCATGGAGAATGACTGCAATGGTCGTCGCGACACCGACTTCAATAGATATCATGTAGCTCGAAGCAACTATGAGTCCGTCGATGAAATTATGAACCCCGTCCCCCAAAAGCACCATTTTTCCAATCGGATGCGCGTGTTCTTCTGCGTGTTCCAGCGTGTGGTGGTGCCAGTGCAATACTTTCTCAAGAATAAAAAATATGAGAATGCCTCCGATAATCAAAAAAGAAATGATTGTTGGGTCACCTATTTCCTCATACGATTCAGGAATTATATGTACAAAGACATCTCCCAAGAGAGCGCCCACAGCCAAGCTTACGAGTAAGAAGATACCCTTATTGAGTAAATCCCGTTTGAGTACGAGTGCCAACGCCCCAACAAAAGAAATGAGGCTGATGATTAAAACGCTTACGAGTGCATATGCTGAAATCATAGAAGAATAAGAATTAGTGTGCGCACACAGTACAGCGCCCAAAGAATTCGAGGTTATGTGAATAAATATTTTTAAAGTGTTCCGATGTTCGCATCAACTTTTTCTCGAGTCCACTCACCGAGCAGTAATGCAACTCCTCCACCCTTCCACAATCACTACAGACGATGTGGTGATGGTGTGGGCGGTGCGGTGTGTACTCAAAATGGGCCGTGCCTGTGTTCAGGTCAATTCGACGGACAATACCCGCTCTGCTCAAGTCAGTGAGTGACCTATACAGTGTGGTAATGTCAGGAGCTGTACCTTCCCACATCAGCGCTATCTTCTGGATAGTGAGTGGTGCCCCTACCTTTTGAAGGAGAAGGAGAAGTTGTATGCGACTTAGGGTTGCACGAAAACCTCCCCCATGTAATACCTTCACCATTCCTTCTGCATTCGACGAGTGTTTTTTCATAAGGAAGAGTATATATTAATGCAAATTATTTGCAATAGAAATATACCACGAAGCGATGTATACTGTACTGATATATGTCTCTCAAAAAGATGCTTCTCTCCATTGTATGCCTCAGTGTTTTTCTTGTGGGGGGTATTACCTATGCGCAAGAACTGGTGCCGGACCAAGTGACCATGATGAAGGGTCGCGTACTCAGTATTGAGAAAGAAGAAACAAAAGAAATTTTGGGCACCGACACCATGACGTCGTTCCAAACAATCAATGTGGAGATTCTTGATGGCATTGAGAAAGGAAAACGCATCACTATCGAAAACGACTATCTCAATCTTGAAAAGGGGGAGGTGTTCTATCTTACGCACACCGTTGGTCAGTTTGATGGTACCGATTACTACAGTGTCAATGACCCCTATCGGCTCCCTCAGATACTGATTCTCGTCGGACTCTTTGTGCTTGCTGTATTCGTATTCGGAGGAAAACAGGGGGTGCGTGGTCTTGCAAGTCTTTTGGGAAGCTTCGTACTTATTTTTTTCGTACTGCTCCCGGGAATTCTTCATGGATATTCCCCGCTCATGGTGACCATCGGGGTCTCCTCACTCATTATTGTGCTCGGTTCGTACATCACTCACGGTTTCAACAAAACAACATCCTCTGCAGTCCTTGGCATGGTCGCTACCGTATCAATCACTGGTCTCTTGGCATACTGGTCAGTGTATTTCACACGTCTCAGTGGCTTTGGATCTGAAGAAGCGATGTACCTTAACCTTAACTCACGCGGGTCTATAGATATCCTCGGACTCCTCTTGGGTGGTGTCATTATCGGGCTTCTCGGAGTACTCTATGACGCCGCAATCGGACAGGCGGTCTCTGTTGAAGAACTTACTCGTATTGCCCCACATGTACCGAGGAAGACCATCTACCAACGAGCGCTTCGTATTGGCCGTGAACATATTGGTGCGCTCGTGAATACACTTGCAATTGCATATGTAGGAGCATCACTACCTCTACTACTTCTCTTCTATCAAACCTCAAGTGCAAGTGTTGCTCAAATAGCGAATACCGAAATCTTTGCAACTGAAATTGTTCGCATCATGATTGGGAGTATTGGTCTAGTTCTTGCGGTACCAATTACCACACTCGTTTCCGTGTTGATACTCGTAAAAAGACCCCTGAAATCAGCCAGTGCACATACGGTACACGAAGAGAGAGAAGCCCTTGAACACGCATCTCATACGCACAGCCACAAGAAATCAATTCACTGAATCAGAGGTTGTTTTTCATTCGAATACCAGCACTGTGGTGCGACCAAGAAAATAATGAGTGAAGCGAATATATTTTCTGAAGTACTCTTGTGGTGCGACTGGGGTTTGAAAGAATAAATGATGCA
>CAYRMF010000025.1:0-2630 GCA_964425475.1 uncultured Candidatus Saccharibacteria bacterium
GAAGCATGAGCTACTTGGTTACTGTTGCTTTTCATGGAAGCAGGGATATTCCCATTGGGACATTGAATTCAATCATTCGTCAGTCTGGACTACCAAAAAATCAATGGCAGAAATAATAACGTTCATAGAAAACGGAAAGGAAATGGTTACAGCCACCGTTTAATTTCAAATTGTGTGGGGTGGTCTTGGGTATTTTAGAATGTACGGTCATTTTTTAAAACCACCCCGCGCGGAGCGCGGGGTGGTTTTATTTTTAGTGAAATGAGAATAGTAAACTGGAAAAGATATCGGTTTAATTTCAATTTCTGTGGTTTAATAGAGTTACGTGTATTTAATTTCAATGTATAAAAAAATGATTTATCCAATTTTTGCGCTCGTTGCCATCATCGTGCTTTGGTCTGCGTGGGGATTTTTTGGTTCTCGGGTGGAACAGGCCGACTATACCGTCATGAAGAAAATGAACGGATACGAAATACGGGAATACCCAGAGCATATTGTGGCGCAGACGACCGTACAGGGCTCATATGGTACGTCGATGGGGAGTGGCTTCAGCATTGTGGCGGGGTACATCTTTGGTGGAAATACCAAAAAAGAGAGCATCGCCATGACTGCACCGGTGGTCGCAGAGAAAGTGGAAGGGCAGAACGTTTCAGAGAATATCGCCATGACTGCACCAGTCGTGGCGACGAGTGAAGGTGACTCGCAGACCATCTCTTTTGGTATGCCTCGCTCGTACACGCTCGATACATTGCCGACGCCGAACGACCCACGCGTACAGATTGTGATGATTCCTACCAAGAAATACGCGGTGATGCAATTCTCGGGGTATCGCTCTGACGCACGAATTAAGGAGAAGCAAGAAGCATTACGTTCAGCGCTCGCTCGCGATGGTGTGGCAACAGAAGGGAGTATGGCCTACGCGGGATACAATGCACCATGGACCCCGCCATGGATGACACGCAATGAAGTATTGGTGGAGATAAAAGAAATAGAAACCAAAAAAATTGTACTGGCCGGTGGTTGTTTTTGGGGTATGGAAGAACTGATCAGAAATCAGCCAGGTGTGGTAGACACAGTTGTCGGCTATACCGGAGGAAAGGTTGTGAATCCCACGTATGAGAATCATGAGGGTCACGCGGAAGCGGTCGAGATTGCCTATGATCCTCTCATGACTTCATATAAAAAAATGCTTGATTTTTTCTTTCAAATTCATAATCCGACAACTCTGAATCGCCAAGGCAACGACACGGGCACTTCGTATCGCTCAGCAATTTTCTACGGAAACGAGGAAGAAAAGAAAGAAGCGGAAAATTTCATAGAAATTGTGAATGCGTCCAAACGATGGGAAGACCCCGTGGTGACCACCGTGGAACCGCTCGACACATTTTATCCGGCAGAAGACTATCATCAGGATTACTTGCAGAAGAATCCGAGCGGATATACATGCCACGCTATTTATTTTGATAGCTATATAAAATAAAATACTGGTAGGGTATGTCAACGATTTTCATTATTTTCATTACTGTCTTCCTTTTAGTATTTTTCTCAATAAATTACTATGTTTTTAGAAGGGGAAGACAAGCCTTAGAGAATTATCCGAAAGCGAAGAAGTACTTCGGTTGGGGGTTTTGGATACTGCCTGCATCGTTACTACTGGGGAGAGTTCTCGAAAATTGGTTTATCAATATAGTGAGTGCTACGTTCATTTGGGTAGGTTCGATTTGGCTTGGAGCGCTTACCTATTTTGTACTGGTTTGTGTGGTCGTAGATATTGGTAGAGTACTCATCAGAGTGTTTCATATTTCATCACCGTGGCTCCTGTTTGACGGAAAACGGAAGTTTGCACTTGGAGTCAGTATCTTCGTTTTGGTATTTCTGATTACACTTGGTGGCACGGTAAGTGTCTTTTTTCCCGTGACGAGAACCATAGATATTACTATACCGAAAAAATCTTTGAGCAATGATCAAGACATTCGCATGATAGTCGCCAGCGACATTCATATGGGTACTCTCGTGGGCAAAGTTAGATTCAATAAATTGAAGGAAACTATCGATACCATACAGCCAGATGTCGTTGTCTTTGCGGGCGATATTGTGGATGAAGACATCGGTCCGGTGATTAAGGGGGATATAGGAGACGCACTCATGGACATACAGCCACCTTTGGGATTTTTTGGAATTACAGGAAATCATGAATATATTGGAGGCGTAGAGGCTTCTGTTGCGTATCTGACAAGTCATGGTATTCAGATATTGCGTGACCAAGCAGTCCTTGTTGGCGACAGTTTTTATCTGGTTGGGCGTGAAGATATAAGTTCTGATCGAATGGGAGGAAAGACGAGAAAATCCTTGGCAGAGTTGTTTGCTGATGTTCCGGACAATGCACCAGTCGTGCTCTTGGACCATCAGCCATTTGACCTACGCGCTGTTGCTGAATTTGGAAAAGTTGACTTACAGATTTCTGGACAAACGCACAATGGTCAGCTTTGGCCTTTCAACTATATTGTGAAAATGATATACGAAATTGCTTATGGGTATGGAAAGATTGGCGACACACAGTTCTATGTATCTAATGGGTATGGGACGTGGGGGCCTCCGTTACGCATAGGGAATCGTCCAGAGATTGTGAT
>CAYRMF010000025.1:2730-15470 GCA_964425475.1 uncultured Candidatus Saccharibacteria bacterium
CATACGCACGGCGTTACGTAGAGAGAACAGTGGTGGTATATAATACTCACATGAATGTGGAAACTATTCTCGGTGGTGTGTTTGGGGTAATCACCCTGTTGTCATTTTTCATCATTGCGTACGACAAGCAACAGGCACGGAAGGGGAATAGTACAGAGCGGATTTCCGAGGGTCTACTCTTCTTTATGGCTACCGCCTTTGGGAGTGTGGGCGTGTACGCAGGTATGCTCGTCTTCCGCCACAAGACGCAGAAGTGGTACTTCCAGATTGGAATTCCACTCCTCATTATCGAAAACCTCGCTCTGCTCTACGTGATACGAGAATTTTTCTAATCCATTAGAATACCGTATCCGAGGTCCGGCATATCTTTTAAAAAACTACATCGTGGGTCTGACCCCTACGATCTGACATTCGGTTTTCATGATGATCAAACTTCACATGGTCACGCGTTAAAATAAATAAATCAACCCTGGGCATGGTGCCAGGGTCGACTAGTGTTGAAGTGATTGTCAGCGCTCAAATTTGACTCGCATGGGCGATTCTCTCGTACTCATCGCAACAAGCTTGGGGCATACATCATCAGGGATTCGTATACATCCTGCAGACCGCCTTTGGCCGAGGTCCATTTCCTTGGCGTTGCCGTGTATTCGCACGTACTGAAGGTCTGACACGTCGCCATCAAAATGAATGGTCACCTTGCAGTGACCCATGGCGTTGCCGTTTTCACGCGGACGATAGTGGGCCTTGTACTTCCCGGGTTTAGTGCGATGCATCTCTGGTGTGGGTGTCCATGAGGGATACATTTCTGCGTGCTTCACCATGCCTGTGGCAGGGAGGCGGTAGAAGTTTGCTCTGGGCAATACAATTGGTGTTTCGAGCAGAGTTTCCATTTGGCTATCTGTGACGGTCAGGGTCGCCGTCGTGAAGTTTACTCTTATCTGGCGCTCAGCGTGTGCTGGTGACGCGAGAAATGAGCCAAGTACTGTGAGTAGAACAAACGCATGTTCAGGTTTCATTTGAAGAACTCCTCTGGTTAGTGTGTCCTTTTTTATGCTAGCACACCGCGGTAGCAATTTACATAGAGGGCAACCATAGTGATGTGAACTGGTAACAGCCACGGTTTAATAATATTAAAATAATGTAGGGAGATCGAGAAATACAAAACCCATCTGCGAGCAGACGGGTCTTTGTTGTTACGGAACATACTCAGTAAGCAAAACGCGTCATGAAGAATAGTTCATAGACGGTGCCGCAAGAAGCTTTGGCAGTAACGCTCAACTTACCGTCTTTGGCAGTGCTTGCAGAAATCGCTGCTGAGAGTTCCTGTGATTCAACGAGAGTGCAGATTGTCCCGTGTTGTTTTGATACAACCTCGAGACCTTTCAGGCAGACGTTTTCCTCTTTGGGTGAGAACGGCTTTGCTTCCTTTATTGCAACCAATGTTGCCATTGAGTTTCTCCAGTGGATGATTGAAAGAATGAACAAAAGTGCAAGAGTAATATATCCTAAATTAGTGTATTTGTCAATAGTTGTCCAGGTAGATTCAATGTTGAAGTGCAACTTCTAAAAGTAAATGGTAACAGCCACGGTTTAATTTCAAATTGTGTGGGGTGGTTTTGATGGGTGATTTGTGTTTTAGAACCCCGCGCCGAAGGCGCGGGGGGTTTGTCTGCTTCTCTCATGTTACAGTGGGCCCCGCGTTGCTGAAATAGGTGTACAATATAGTGAGAAATATGTACGTTCGTACACGTGAAGGCGAGTAGTGATGTGGGGTTGCTCTGCCTGCATATGTTTGATTGAAATGATGGTGGTACCTGCTCTTTATAATGTAATTATGAGGTCTCAAATTTTTATATGAAAACATCTATCGCACTCCTCCTCAGTGTTGTATTCCTCTCTCCTCTTTTTGTGTACGCAGAGATACCGTTTGGCGTGACGCCGAAGGAAATCACGGTGACAGGCTCAATAGAGCCAAACATGGATCAAATAAATCTGCTCGGGTACATACGCAGTTCGGGAAAGATAACCGAAGATTATGTGTACGCTACGGGCAATCGTATTGGGGTGAAGATCGGGGCCATTGAGTACACGATTCGTTTTTGGAACGTCGGAAAAATGGGCGGAACGTCGGGGTACCTCTTCTGGAAAAAGGACTACGGCAAAGCGGTGATGTATTTGGATTATGTGGTTTCGGATAATGGGTACGTCATTGGTGATGAGCAGGATGGTAGCAAGCTTGGGCTACCGAATAGCTGGCCAATGGAGCCAGCCACCGGTGAGCCCGAGATACGCCAAGCATCGTGCGTGATGGAATTCTCCGGTGGACCCACGGGTACCTTTGAGGGTGTCTGCAACAATGGTGCAAAGATATCAGGACGCGTGGGTGCGGGGAGCTTTCTCATCTTCGATGCAATAACGCAGCCGACAGACCCAAATGACCTGGAGCTCGCACTCCGTGTTATTCCCGGGAATGATCTCAAAATGAATGGTGAGTTTGGTGACTGGAAGTTTGACGACTCAGGGCTTGTGGACTGCGGTGCTCGCTTCAACTCAATTTCAGGACAAGTAGAAGTGCGCCATGAGCAAGAAGAGCGGGGTTGGAAGTCTGCAAAGCTCGAAACGATTATGTATGTCGACGACCACGTGAAGACATCTGAGGAAAGTAGTGCGATTTTGAGTTTTGCGGATATGCAGACATTTGTCATGAAAGAGGAAACGGAGATTGCGCTCAATGCGCCACCGGGGAAGGATAGCAAAATAAAGATGGTGGCAGGGAAGGTGATGGCGAACATCAGAAAGATGATGAAGGACGGCTCTATGGAAATAGATATGAGTCAGGCGGTAGCGGGGATTAAGGGTACGCGCTTTATCCTCACCGAAACAGGAACCGAATCCACGATTGAAGTCACCGAGGGGACGGTGGCATTTCGCTCAAAAGCGAATGGGCAAACAGAAATGGTTTCCGCCGGTGAGGCAGTGACCGCCAGCCCTTCTGGACTCAGTGCTAAAATCACATTCAACGCAGAAGAGGCCGACCGTGCGCTCGTGGAAGCGACGACAGCTTTACCAGTGCCAGAGACTGTGGCGCCAAGTGCCGATGAAGCGAGTGACGACTCCAGTACAGGAAGTATGGGAAAGGTAGCCTTGGGAGTGCTTGCACTCATAGGTATCTTTGGTATCGCGTGGAGAATGAAGAGAAAGGGAAGGGTTGAAACAGAAGCGACTGAAGCCTAGACTTCGTGGCTTAGGGTAGAAATGGGGACGGTGCCATTTCCAGAAAATACGGGCGTACTATGAAAGGTTGTAAGTAGCAAACAGTCTGCTATTGACGCAAAATATGCATCGGTATACAGTATGAGTATCCACCTATCGGGTTCGTCCTGGTAGATAGGCCGCACTCCTCACGGGGTGCGGCTTTCGTTATGTTATACTCACAAATATGTTTAGGGTGAATGTGTATATAGACGGTTTCAATCTTTACCACGCTATTAACGACCTTAATGACGACACACTCAAGTGGCTAGACTTGAAGTCATTATCCCTAAATATTCTCAACAAATATCAGGTCCTCAATGAGGTGAAATATTTTTCTGCATATGCCACATGGCGACCCGATTCATACAAGCGACACCGTGCATACGTAGCTGCACTTGAAGCGCGGGGTGTACAAACAATCATGGGTAGATTCAAGGAGAAACGCATTATGTGCAAAGCAACATGTGGCGAAGTCTTTACCACTCATGAAGAGAAGGAAACGGATGTGAATATTGGAGCACATTTGATTGCGGATGCGTTTCAAGACAGATTTGACACTGCGTTTATTATTTCTGCAGACACCGATCTTGCAGCGGTTATAACTCTCGCACGAGGAATTGTGCGAGAGGGAAAACGTGTAGAAGCAGTTGCTCCACCAGGAAGATATGCACGAGCACGTGAACTTGGACACCTCTTTGCTATTACAAAAGGAAAAATTCGTATGTCACAATTGCCTGAGAAAATTGTGACACCGCATGGAATCATTGAATGCCCAGAAAAATATCAGAAAAAGAAATAAGTGAGCTTAATTTCAATTTCAGGTGAAATTTTGAAAATTCGTGTTGCGTAAGTGATTTATGATACTCTAGGAATATACGTCAGTTACGATTCATTTGTTACACATTTAAACAAGAGCTTATGAAAACAACATACACCGTAGTCCCGGAGAAAAATCAATTAGTAGCGGAGCGTAGTTTTGCAGCACCGCGAAGTACCGTGTGGCAGTACTACACCACGGCAGAACTCCTTGAGAAATGGTGGGCACCAGAGCCATACAGGGCTGTGACGAAGAGTTTTGATTTTAAAGAGGGAGGACACTGGCACTACAGTATGCAGGGACCAGAAGGGGATGTGCACAATTGCATCAATACATACAAGACCATTCACCCTGAAGAGTCTTTTACCGCCTTTGATGGCTTTGCTAATGCAGACTGGAGTGTGAAGACCGATATGCCGAGCTCTGATTGGGAAGTCACTTTTACCGAGAATGGTGACGTAACCGATATGAAAGTAGTACTCACCTGTGCAAGCAAAGAGGGGCTCGACACGCTTATCGAAATGGGAATGAAAGAAGGCTTCAATCAAGCGCTCGACCAATTGGAAGCATTACTCTTAAAGGAATAATTGAAAAAGGGGATCAGTTCTCCAACATGATAAAATGTTCTTCATATGAGCATCATTCTTCAAGAACTCAAAAAATATGCAAGCGAAAAGCGGAAGAGTGCCAATGAGTGGTTTTTTAAAACGGGCAAGGGGCAGTACGGTGAGGGAGATATATTTATCGGCGTGAGTAATCCTGATGCGCGGGCAGTCGTGAAGAAGTTCTCTCATTTGAGCTTCGAGGACATTGGGGAAGCACTCCATTCGAGCATCCACGAAGAAAGACTGGTTGGTGTCCTCATTTTGGTACGACAGTACGAAAAAAGTGTTACGAAAGAGAATCGATTGAAGATAGCAAAGTTTTATTTGAAAAACTTAACGTGCGTGAACAACTGGGATTTGGTTGACCTCTCTTCACACAGGATCCTCGGACGAGCTATTCAAGAACGTATTTTGGATGAGGAAATACTCGACAAACTCGCCGTCTCAAAAAATATGTGGCACCGGCGCGTTGCAATAATCTCTACAATGGCCTGTATCGGTAATGGGAAATATGATGTAACCCTCAGAATTGCCAAAAAGCTTTTACACGACAAAGAGGATTTAACACACAAAGCAGTCGGCTGGACGCTTCGCGAAGTGTGGAAGAGAAACCCAAAACTCTGTGAACAATTTCTTCTCACGCACTACACCCAACTCCCGCGAACCACGCTCCGCTATGCGATAGAGCGTATGGATGAGGTGAAGAGAAAGCAATTTTTGAGGCATGAGCAGAGCATTTGAGATACAATGCGGGGAGAAATAAAAGACGAAAGTTATCAATTGCTTGATGTGGTATTATTTTTCTATGAATGAAGGATTTAGAGGAGGGATGAATAGCTCAAAGACAGAGCGAAGAGCTGAGCGTCGCGAGCATCCCTCTGTGATGCTCAAACGCATGCTGAGCGAGGAAACGAGTCACACAAACAAACGTGTGCAAGAGACACACCAGCTCGAAAATCTACTCAACCCCGATGGGAGTTTGAATACTGATGGCTATACTGATGTGTATAGTAAAAATGAAATGGACGTGGATAAACGAACGGTGCGAAAGCGTGACTTAGAATTTACAAATGCGCAGAATGAGCGGGTAAAAGAGTTTTACAAGACGAAGCACAATGCTAAGACTGAAGACGAGATAATAGCAACGTGGAAGGAGAATAAGTCTCGCGACAAAAATGGACAAATGGAGATGGCTGTCACCTTGCTTCTCTCGCGAATGCTCGGAAACAATTTTCTCATTGTCCGGACAGCGCCGCTCGACGATTACAATGGAATGGATAACCTAATTTTGGATTTTACGACGGGAGAAGTCGTCGGTGCCTTCGATGAGGTGCACGAAGGAGGAGATGGAGATCGCACAGAAATAAAAAAAGCGAAAATACAAAAAATCGCTAACAACGGGGGTGCGAGGGTGCGGTACGGAATCAAGCTCGAGGAAGGAAAGCTCAAACGTGCCAAACTGGAAGGAGTTCCTGTCTTCTACCTTGGTCTTGAGAGTGAGGAGCTGGATACATTGGTGAATGCACTCCAGAGTGATGATAGAGAGCGCATGAAAGCGGTATATACAAAACTGACAAACTCGCTCACTTCACAGCACAGTGAGTTGAGTAAACATACGATAAACACGCAATCTCAAGAGAAACTTGCAAAATTTAGTGAGCTACTCTCCAGAATAACGAAAGACTCAGTGACAACATAATAAATAGATCTGGAGAGGAAGAGTCATGTATTTGTAAACGGACAATTCCTGTATCGGTGATACACAGAAAAATCACCTTTCAGAAATAGGGATTTTCTGGTAGTGTATTCCTCTATGGCATCGCTTTCTGTGGGAATTGTGGGTCTTCCCAATGTCGGCAAATCGACACTTTTTAATGCACTCACCAAGAACTCAGTCCCGGCTGAGAATTATCCGTTTTGCACCATCGACCCTTCGGTCGGGATTGTACCCGTACCTGACCCACGACTACAGACACTGAGTACGCTCTCACATTCAGAAAAAACGCTTCCCGCAGTCATTGAGTTTGTGGACATTGCGGGGCTCGTACGCGGTGCTTCCTCCGGTGAAGGGCTCGGCAACAAGTTTCTCGCAAACATTCGCGAGACCGACATGATTGCGGAAGTGGTGCGTATCTTCGATGACCCCGATGTCATTCACGTTGAGGGTGCAGTTGACCCACTCTCCGATATTGAGGTTATCAATCTCGAGCTCATCATGGCCGATGCAGAAACAGTGGCGAAACGACTCGGCAATGTGGCGAAGGATGCAAAGCGGGGTGACAAGACAGCGGTGAAAGAGTACGAGATGCTTGAAAAGCTCCTCCCGCACCTCGAGCAGGGCAAGCTCGCACATACCTTTACATTTGACGACATTGAACAGCAACTCGTGAAGCACCTTCACCTGCTCACCATGAAGCAGATTTTGTATGTGTGTAACAAGAAAAACGGCGCATACAACTTCGACGAGACCAACGACCACCGATGGCATGAACTCATGGAGTTTATGGAAAGTACTGGCTCAGAGTACGTTATCATCGATGCAGGAGTAGAGCATGAGCTCAAAGATTTAGAAGAGGAAGAGAAACTCGAGTTCAGACGCGAATACGCAACACTCGATTCCGGCATCGACTCACTCATTCGCGCTTGCTATCACCGCCTCGGGCTCATGTCGTACTTCACGACCGGCGAGAAGGAGACTCGGGCATGGACAGTGCGCCAAGGTGCCACAGGGCCCGAGGCGGGTGCGGCCATCCACACTGATTTTCAACAGCGATACATCCGTGCGCAGGTTGTCACCTTTGAAGATTTGGTGACCACCGGCTCATTTGCAAAAGCACGAGAACTAGGGAAACTCCGCACTGAGGGAAAGGAGTACATCGTAAAAGACGGGGATGTCATTGAGTTTATGATAGGGTAAAAAAAACCACAGGAACTGCGTTAGGGTGGTGTGTATAAGTTCGTTCGCTCGCCACTACTAGAACCCCTAACTCCTGTGGTAGCCATAACTCGTGAACTGAAACGCTGGCCAACGTTTCATTGAGTACATCAAGTGTATCAAATATAATATTTCTTTCCAAATGACATGGTACATATACATCCTCAAATGCAGTGACGGGACACTCTACACCGGAGTCACGACTGATGTAGAACGGCGCTTTCGTGAGCACAAGGAGGGGAAGACGGGAGCAAAGTATACCCGCGGGCGTTTCCCCTTAGAGGTGGTGTACACGGAGACCTGTGCCTCGCGGAGCGAGGCACAAAAACGAGAAGCCCAGATTAAGAAATTATCCAAAAGCGAAAAGGTGATTTTGGTTAAATCAACGAAGAAGGCTAGAAAATCAAATGCTCGGTGATTTTCAGATATTTTATACTTAAACCGTTTGAAAAATGTAAAAAAGTTGTATACTTAACTTATGAGTACTACTGAAGCAATATCAAGCGATTCTGGTAACGTAGCTTCTCGCGATACAGCTGAGAAAGAAGAGTTATCGACGAATGACACTGAATATATAGATCGAGCAATTGCTGCAAGATGTCATATTCAGATGTATATTTTTGAAATGCGAACAGCCAAGAATGACTCAAGTGAATATGAGAAATTTCTTGAACTTGACGAAGAAGCTCAGAAAGAACTAAATGCTAGCCATGAAAAAATATTTGCTGAATGTAGCACATCTTTCGGAGAATGGCTTGCACCGAAGAGTGAAGGAGAAAAAGTCATGGATACATTTGTCCGCAATCACACAGTTGCTCAAATTGAAGCTAGGGAAGATTTTGATTCGCTCATTGAAGCATTTAAGCCCAACTTACTCAGAAATCAACTTCTCAAATACATTGTAAATGAATACATAAAGGACGAAGGGCTTTCCGCAGAAGATAGAGATGCGCGAGTCGCACAATTGACTAGTGGAAATAAACAACTATTTGATGACTGGTCACGGTCACCAGAAGCATCTGAGTTACTCAAAGAGTATTCATTGAGTCATACAATTAACGCTATTATGGATAGCGAGTCTTTTGATTTTGAACCACTCGCGCTACATTTCCGTGATCATGTGCCTGATAATCAGATACTGCACTAAAATTCATTGACGGAAGTCATTCCATATAGTATTCTCTTCGGACGTACGCCCACGAGGGCTATTTTTATTTAAGATCATGGAAACACGAAACATAGCAATCATTGCCCATGTGGATCATGGAAAGACCACCCTTACTGACGCCATCATGCGCCAGACTGGTGCAGTGACCGATACTTCGGTGTCGATGGACTCCAATTCACTCGAGCTTGAGCGCGGTATTACCATTTACGCAAAGAATGCTTCTGTAGAGTACAAGGGTACAAAAATCAACATCGTGGACACCCCCGGCCACGCTGACTTCGGTTCTGAAGTGGAGCGCGTACTCCGCTCTATCGACTCGGTGCTTCTCATTGTTGATGCTCAAGAAGGACCGATGCCTCAGACACGCTTTGTACTTAAGAAATCACTTGAACTCGGCCTCAATCCGATTGTCATTATCAATAAAATTGACAAGCCCGCAGCAAACCCACACAAGGCGGAGGAGCAAGTCCTTGAGCTTTTCCTCGAACTCGGCGCGAATGATGAACAGGCAAATTTCACTACCGTATATGCGATTGGTCGTCAAGGGATAGCGAAGCGCTCGCTGACTGATGAATCAACTGATCTCACACCACTCCTCGATACCATTCTCGAAAAAGTGCCTCAGGCAAAGGCATATTCTGAGGGAGAAATTCTCCGCGCACAGGTGTTTAACCTTGGGTATGACAACTTTCTCGGAAGGCTCGCGATCGCGCGCATCTATGAGGGTGAGCTCAAAAACAATCAAAATGTGCACATTCTCCACAATGGTCAAGAGCCACGAAAGGGAAAGGTGACGAAGCTTTTCACCTTTAAAGGTATTGAGCGAATCGAGTCAGAGAGTGCATTTGCGGGTGATATTGTCATCATCGCTGGTTTTCCGAATATTAATATAGGTGAAACAATCAGCGACATTGACGGGGCGCAACCGCTCGATGCTATTGCAGTCGACCAACCAACAATCGCGCTCGACTTTGTGGTCAACAACTCACCGTTTGCGGGGCGCGAAGGGAAGTTTGTTACCACACGTCAGATTCGTGCACGCCTTGAAAAAGAACTCGAAATAAACGTAGGTCTCCGTGTCGATTTTGATGGCGAGGGTGATTCGTACAAGGTGTATGGTCGTGGTGAAATGCATATATCAATTCTCCTCGAAAATATGCGTCGAGAGGGGTATGAGCTTCAGGTATCACAGCCACAGGCCATTATCGAAGAGCACGAAGATGGAAAATATGAACCATTTGAAGAAGTGACCGTAGATATTCCGAGTGAATATCAAGGTGCGGTCATCGAAAAGCTCGGTCGCCGTGCTTTCATCTTGCAAAATATGATTATGCATGAGAATCAGGTTCGACTCATACTCGAAGGTCCTACGCGCGGACTCCTCGGATACAAAGGACAATTCATCATAGATACTCGTGGAGAGGGAATCCTCTGTTCTCGCGTCATCGGTTTCAAGCCGCACGCAGGGGATATTAAGAAGCGTCAAGCAGGCTCAATGATATCCATGGCTTCAGGAAAGGCACTTGGCTTCTCTCTCTGGAACTTGCAGGACCGCGGACAGCTCTATATCGGCCCAAGCGCAGAGGTGTATGAGGGTATGGTCATTGGAAACACCTCAAAGGGCGAAGAGATGATGGTGAACCCGACAAAGGGGAAGCAACTCACCAACATTCGTTCATCGAGTTCTGATGAGGCGCTGACGCTCACCCCACATCGCCCACTCTCTATAGAACTCGGACTCGAAATCATGGCTGACGACGAGTACCTTGAGGTAACTCCACAGTCTGTCCGACTCCGCAAACAAGTTTTGAAAGAAACAGACCGTGTGAAATCACGACGATAAGAAATCACCAGACTCTTCCTTGGTACTGAAATGAGCGACTTACGATGTCGCTCATTTTATTTTGGTAGTGTTGGACAAATGTGCGCATGGTCATGTGTTTTTCTTTTCAAATCATTTCTTGCTATACTATTTGCTATGAAAATGACATATCTATATGGTGCATTGGTAATTGCGCTCGTTGTTGTACTCGTACTTGTACGCAATTCTGCTGGGGAACGTGAAGCAACAACCACTGTGGGCTCTGTGTACGACACGTTTGCACAGTGCATTTCTGATTCAGGCGCAAAGTTTTACGGCGCATACTGGTGCTCACACTGCAAAGAGCAGAAGGAACTTTTCAAAAATTCAAAGAAGCTCCCATACATTGAGTGTTCGACAACAGATGGTCAGGGGCAGACAAAAGAGTGCCTAGATGCTGGGATTACAGGATACCCCACATGGATTTTTGCAGATGGGAGCATAGGAAATGGGAAACAGACATTTGAAGCACTCTCCGAAAAGACGGGGTGTGTAGCACCTCAGGAATAATATAATCCCCCGACTGCGGTGCAGTCGGGGGATTATATTATGCTTAACTCAACGAATCTGGTGGGTTGATGTTTTGCACCGGACTGACTATATTTGGATTCCACTCTGCTTTTATTTCTCCATGTACTTTCTCAAACTGCGTGAGTTCGTGCGTGAGGTACTGTTGGAGTCGTTTTGCGTGCGCGGGTGTGAGTGAGTAAATAGCAGACTGGGCTCCCGAACTGAGTCCAATAACAAAATACTCCGGTGTGAAGCCAATTTTTATGTTTTCACAAAACATCTTCGGCGCCTTCTGCAAATCTTCTGGTTTCATATGTGTGGGGGATTAGGATGTGATTATAACACAAATCAAATACCAAAATATTGAACTCCATCTTCTCCACCATTTTATCCTATATGTAACAGGTGTTACATATAGGATAAGTTTCGAAAATTACTATAATCAAACTCTCTGCTAGCAAAGAACCTCTGGTCTCACCCCAGAATTGACGGGTGGATAATGCCCATCCCCGCTGGGGTGGGGTTCTTTACTAGTTCGTCCAGAAAGCCACGGGGCTTTGCCCCGTGGATGGATGGACAAATATATAGTTTCGGCGGAGCCGAATCTTCTGCTAGCAAAGAACCCCTGGTCCCACCCCTTCTGGGGTGGGGTTCTTTACTTCCTGATTTTGTCAAAAACTCAAAGATTGGCTACCATACGGAAAAAAGATATTATGTGTGTATGAAAATTATTAGCTTGAATACGTGGGGTGGTCGTGCGGGGAAGGAGGGCCTCCTTTCTTTTTTTGACACACACAAAAGTGCTACTGACGTCTTTTGCTTGCAGGAGATGTGGTCTGCTCCGTACGAGCATCTTGAGGGACACAAAGCGGGTGGTGTAGAGATTGACCACTCAGCAATAATGACCAACGGTCTCGAGGAAGTAGCAAATCTGTTATCTGATTTTGTGCCGTACTTTAGGCCACATCACGGTGATCATTATGGACTTTTGATGCTTGTACGAAAAAGTATCGAAGTAAAAACTGAGGGTGAAGTCTTTGTGTACAAGCATAAGGGATTCACTCCAGATGGTGATATCGGAAATCATGCACGTAACATTCAGTTCATAATCACGAGTTTCAACGATTCGCCACTCACCATTATTAACTTCCACGGACTTTGGAACGGGCAGGGCAAAGGAGATTCAGAAGACCGTCTCAGTCAGTCAAAGAAGATAATAGACTTTATTGAGACCCTTCAGGGAGCGGTAGTGCTCTGTGGCGACTTCAACCTTCTGCCCAACACGCAAAGTATCGCTATTCTAGAGAGTGCTGGTCTCAGAAATCTCATTACCGAAAATGGTATTACTTCAACAAGGACCTCCCACTACACAAAACCGGAAAAATTTGCAGACTATACGTTTGTATCAGCAGGCCTACCCATCAAGGGTTTTAAAATCCTACCCGACGAAGTCTCTGACCACTCGCCGATGCAACTAATATTTTAAAACGAAAACATTCAAAGAATCTGCTTCTTCAACCTACTTATCCTATACGTAACACCTGTTACGTATAGGATAAGTGTCAAAACTCACTTGCTAGCAAAGAACC
>CAYRMF010000026.1:0-15126 GCA_964425475.1 uncultured Candidatus Saccharibacteria bacterium
ATCATAAAAAGTGATCTTAAGAAAAAAGTTGACTATGATGAATTCGAAGCGCTCACATTGCGAGTTTTGAAGTTGGAGGAGAAGCTTCGCTCATAGTCATTTCGATAATTCACTGACGTACGCATTTTGAAAAAGCCCGGCGCGTTGCGCCGGGTTTTTTGTTTGAGTTATGCACAGATATGTGTGGGGGTGTGGTAGACGGTGGGGCATAGTGGTATATAATGGACGTGTGGTGGGAGATAGTGGTAAACTATGAAAATAGTTTAACAGTATCGAGTTTTAACAATCATTCACATGCTGATTGGCGAGTACACGCATAATATTGATACCAAGAAACGGCTGTCCTTACCCTCCAAGTGGAGGAAGGAGCTTGGTAAAAATGTTGTCGTGACTCGAGGACTTGATAACTGTCTCTTTATATATCCTCTGAAAGAGTGGAAGAAGATCACTGAAAAGATTGGTCAACTTCCACTCGGCCAGGCGGATACGAGAGGGTTCAATCGATTCTTCCTTTCGGGAGCAGTCGAGGCGGAGGTAGATACAGTAGGACGAATTCTCGTTCCTGATTTCTTAAAGGAGTTTGCAGGTCTGTCTACGAAAGTAGTGCTTGCAGGCATCCATGATCGTGTAGAAATGTGGGATGAGAATCGTTGGATCGAATACAAGAAGCGTATTGAAGAGCAAGCTGATGCACTCGCCGAGAAACTCGGAGAGATTGGCATACTTTAAAATCTCGATTCACATTCGTGACACAGTTGCACAGGTGCAACGAAATAATGCTATGGAACGTCATGTCACCGTACTTATAGATGAAGCAGTGAAGGCGCTCGCGATCAATGAGTCGTCAGTGGTCGTTGATGCAACACTTGGCGCTTGTGGTCATACACGTGCAATCACCGCTCTCCTCGGTACGAATGGTACATACATTGGGATTGATGCAGATAGTGTCGCAGTGACTCAGGCACCGCAGATAATCGGAAACGTAGCATGCACCACTCACTTCATCACCGATAACTTCAGGCGCATTGACTCGATTGTTCACAACGTTCATCAGGGGAATGTCGATGCAATACTCGCTGACCTTGGGTGGCGCATGGAACAGTTTTCTGGAAATGGGAAAGGTTTTTCATTTCAGATTGATGAGCCACTCATCATGACATACGGTGACAGTGAACAATACGCCTTCACCGCACATGACATTGTAAATGAGTGGGAGGAAGAACAGATTGTGAGCATTCTGCGCGGATACGGTGAGGAGCGATTTGCGGGAAGGATTGCACGACACATTGTCGAGGCGCGCGAAGTAAAGCCGATAGATACCACCTTCGAGCTCGTTGCAATCATTGAATCTGCAGTACCCCTCTTTTACAAACGCGCTCGCCTCCACTGTGCCACCCGCACTTTCCAAGCACTGCGTATCACCGTGAATGATGAATTTTCAGCACTTGAAGAATTCCTCGCAAAAGCAATCACTGTACTTGCGCCAAAAGGCCGGCTCGCCATCATCACATTTCACAGTATGGAAGACCGTATCGTCAAGCATACATTCAAAAATTTTACACACGATCAAACCGGAATCCTAGTAACAAAAAAACCAATCACACCAAGTATCACCGAATTACAAGCAAACCCTCGCGCACGAAGTGCAAAACTACGCATATTTGAAAAATTATAACCATGAGGAGACATACACACACAATTGCATATCGAGATGAATCACGACTTTTTTACAGTGTACTTTCTGTACTTGTGATGACTGTAGGTCTCTATATGTACTTTGTGAGTTCTTCGATTCTCAATGTTGTTATGCGAAAGGAGGTTGATTCACAGATTGCAGACATGGGGACTGGTATCAGTGAACTCGAAGAAATGTACATCGAAATGCAACACTCAGTCTCAAGTGACATTGCGACTCATAAAGGTTTTGTTGTTGCACCAGAAAAGATTTTTATTGATACAAATGCCGACACACTGGTAATGTCGACGCGTTAGCATTCTGGTATGCGACGCGAGGCAGTCATCCGAATACGCATCATCACCGCACTTGTCGTGTCACTCATGGCCGTACTTATCGTACGGCTTTACGTTGTACAGGTAATGCATGGAAGTGAGTATCGCGCGACTGCTGAAAATCAGTACGTGCATACCGTGAGTGAACTCTACAATCGCGGAAGTATTTATTTCACCACAAAAGACAATGAGAAAGTCTCAGGAGCAACCATCAAGACTGGCTACCTTCTTGCAATTGATCCGAGCAAGGTCGAGGATGCAGAGGCAACGCACAGTGCACTCTCGGCACTGCTCCCAATCGAACACGATACATTTATTGAACGTGCAAACCGTAAGGATAAAACATATCAAGAGATAGAACGGCAGGTGGAAAATGATACTGCTACGAAGATAGAAGCACTCAAGCTCCCTGGTGTTAAGCTGTATCGTGATCAGTGGCGCTATTACCCAGGTAAGTCACTCTCCGCGCGCACCGTGGGTTTTATCGGATACAACGGAGATACGCTTGAAGGAAAATACGGGCTTGAACGGTACTACAATGATATTCTGAAGCGCGATACCGACCACATGAGCGTTGATTTTTTTGCAGAGCTATTCAGCAATCTGGGGACGCTTGTCTTTGATGCATCGGAGGGAACTGAGGGAGACATTGTGACCACCATTGAGCCGACTGTCGCACGAACACTTGATAAAGTACTCGAAGATGCGCAAAAACAGTGGAATAGTAAAGTGACTGGAGGCATTATCATAAATCCCAAAAACGGAGAAATCATTGCACTCAATGTTGTTCCCTCATTTGATCTCAACAACCGAAAAGATGTGCCGATTGAGGATTTTCGCAACCCACTCATTGAAAACGTGTACGAGATGGGTTCGATCATCAAGCCTCTCACGGTCGCAGCTGGGCTCGATGCGGGTGTTATAACTCCACAGTCTACGTACTATGATGCAGGTTTTATCACGTTGAGCGACTACACCATTAGGAATTACGATGGACGCGGACGTGGTACGGTACCGATGCAAGAAATATTGAGTCAGTCGCTCAATACTGGGGTAGCACACATCGCATCGCTTCTCGGCAAAGAACGTTTCAGAAAGTACTTTTACGGATTGAAGCTCGGTTCGGAAACAGGGATTGATTTACCGAGTGAGGGGCACGGTCTCGTAAAAAACCTTGAAGAGAATCGTGAACTCGAATTCGCAACAGCATCGTTCGGACAGGGAATCTCGCTCACTCCAATCGAAACGGTGCGCGCGCTCTCAACGCTCGCAAACGGAGGTGTGCTCATTACACCGCACCTCGTGAAGCGCATCGAGTACAAAAATGGCGATGTGCACGAGGTTGGGTTTCCCGATGGGGATCGCATCTTCAGTGAAAAGACGAGCGAGGAAATCACGAGCATGCTCGTGACCGTGGTCGATAAGGCCCTAAAGGGAGGCAAGGCAAAAAATGAATACTACACTGTTGCAGCAAAAACCGGTACTGCCCAAATTGCGGATCCGGTAACAAAAAAATACTATGAAGATAAGTATCTACACTCATTTTTTGGCTATTTCCCTGCATATGACCCGCAATTCCTTATTTTCCTGTATACTGTTGAGCCGAAGGGGGTGGAGTATGCATCGGAGACACTCACTGATCCCTTTATCGAATTGGTACAATTCCTCATTAATTATTATCAACTTCCGCCCGATAGATAGTGATGTATAAACCGGACACGTATGAAAGCCATATTTAAAAAAATTATTGTATACATTTTGACGAAAGAAGCGCAGATGCTCATTCGTCGTACGAACCCGCTCATCATTGCGGTAACGGGGAGTGTAGGGAAGACTTCTATCAAGGATGCTATTTACGAAGTGTTCAAGGGTCGTATGTACGTAAGGAAGAGTGAGAAAAGTTATAATTCAGAAATTGGTGTACCACTCTCGGTCTTGGGTCTTCCGAATGCATGGAGCAATCCAATTAAATGGTTCAAAAATATCATTGACGGAGCGCTCATTGCACTCCATCCGGGGAATTATCCAAAACTGCTTGTCCTCGAAATGGGTGTTGATAGACCAGGAGATATGGATAAGCTCACCGCATGGATAAAGCCCGATGTGGTGGTACTCACACGACTGCCCGATGTACCTGTCCACGTTGAGTATTTTGCATCACCAGAGGCAGTGATAGCAGAAAAGAAAAAATTGGTTCAGGCACTCAAACAAGATGGAGTACTCGTATATAATCAAGATGACGAACGTGTGGTGGAGGTTGCACAAAGTATCTTTCAGCGTTCAATAGGATATAGTCGATTTTCTCTTTCTCCATTCACAGCATCTGCAGATAGAATGGTATATGAGAATGGAAAAGCTGTAGGGACTGAGTTTGTACTCACACACCTCGATAAAGCTGTTACCATGCGCGTGAATGGTTCGCTCGGAGTACCACATGCATACAATTACGCTGCAGCGGCGGCAGTTGCCTCAATTTTTAATATCGAAATAGAAGATGTCGCACTCGCGCTGAGCACACACACCCCTCCTCCAGGTCGTATGCGACTCATTCCCGGCATTAAGGAAACACTCATCATAGATGATACATACAACTCGTCACCTGCTGCGAGTGAACGTTCACTTGCAACACTCGGGGAGCTGAAGGGAGTGAAGCGTCGGATTGCAGTCTTGGGAGACATGATGGAATTGGGACAGTTTTCAATTCGTGAACATGAGCGTATTGGAGCACTCGTACCACACTATGCGCACATTCTCGTGACCATGGGCGTCCGCGCACGTGGATTTTCAAAAGGAGCCGTAGAAGCTGGTATGGACCCGAAGAATATCTTTGAATTTGAAGATGCAGTGAAAGCAGGGCAGGAGATGCAAACCTACATTCGTGCGGGGGATGCGCTCCTCGTGAAAGGTTCTCAGTCAATCCGCGCAGAGCGTTTCGTGGAGGAGCTCATGGCAGAACCCGAACGTGCTGAAGAGCTCTTGGTACGGCAGGATGAAATGTGGAAAAAGATAAATTAGAGCCACGCGTGTACAAAAAATGAGCGACATCGTACGTCGCTCATTTTCTAATATGGTTTTTCACCTTCAATATTACCAGGAGGGTCATAGCGACAGACCCACAAATCAGTCTGCGTGTTGTCATCTTTTGGATCAAAACAGGTGTGCACACTACAACCCACCTCGGTCGTATCAGCCCACACTATTTGTGTGTAGTGCCCACAGTCTTTTCCTTTGCGACAGGTATTTTTTGCATAATTATAGTAGCGGATTTCATCTGCCCACCACGTGACTGCTCCTTCTGGCGAACTGATGAGCTCCTCATTGTCGCTATCAGAAATCCACTGCCAGTAGAGGTTTTCACCATACTCTGTGTCAGGGTCGTGGTAGAAAGCACACCCGCGTCGCACGAGTGTCTCTCCCCACTCGCGTGAACTTTTTGCAAGGGCATTTGACCAGGTGAGTGGATTGAGGTTGTGCTCCTCACGTACCGTATTATGTGCTCTGAGCATATCATCGGCATCAAATCCTTGAGCATTTCGCTGTGACTTAACCGGTGCGGGGAAGGCATTCACCACAGTCGCAGTTTTTGATTGCACAATGGGGAGTTCCATCTTTTCTTGCGGTGCTTTTGAAATTGTCTCTATTTTCTTTGGTTTGGTACTTGTTGCTATAGCAATTGTTTCTCTCGGTGCGCTCGTGGGCACTGGTGGTGTGCTCTCTGATGGGATACGCATCTCTGGGGTATTTGTCGCTACAGGTGCAATCGCTATTTTCGATTCTTTAATATTGTTATGAGCTATGAGTAGAAGTACACAATTAAGCAGAGTAATTGCAAGGAGTACAATCCCCGTCAACGCACCTATGGTATGTCGAGAGTAGTACATGGTGTTACCATTGTACTACGGTTTTAAATTGTTGTGTAATATTTCAAAATATCTCTCGTACATGAGCGTGTAAAACCCAATGTGTGTGGGCTGAAATAGGTTCAATGGTCTAATGGGTAGAAATGGTTGCCACAACAGCCATGTGATCACTTATGCCAGATACGAGTCGTACATCAGTCGCTACAAAGGGTGGTTTGGTTAAAATATAATCAACCATGTATGATGTGAAAAGTACACGGAAGTCTGAACTATGTCCAAATCGATGCAGATTGGCATCAAGACTAGAATGATACTTTTCTGGGATGGTATCTGTGTATTTTTTTATGAGTATATCGTAAAGTGGGTTGAGATTTCGTGGAATATTAAAATCACCACAGAGTATATGTGATCCTTCATGGTGCATATAACCGAGCAGTGTATCCATCGCATGTCGTTGACTATCGGTGGGAGTTGGGCCATGTGGTGTCCACACAAAATGCGTGGTGCCGATTCTAAAGTTACCACTGTCACTCGTGATATCTGCCATAAGACAGGGATTATTAAATCCATAATCAGGAATTGATTTAGTGTATTTGCAGATACTTCCTGACGGGTCAATAAGATAATATGTTCGTTTGCTATGCATCAGACATGTCTTATTTCGTATACCAAGTGCGATTCCTTCCTCGTGTACTTTTGATGTGCCACGCATGGTTGCTGGAACAAATTGCATTGTATATCCAAGTGTCTCAAATTTTGCTATATCAAAATCGCACACTTCTTGAAGACAGAGTACATCAGGTAATTCAGTGGAAATAAACGGAATTACAGTCTCAAGGTGTTTCGTCCCTTCAATATTTATCGTGATAAGTTTCATAAATCTATTTGTATATTAAAACACGTGCAAACAAAAAGACACCGTTTAATAAGCACAGAAAATATCCAATCACAAATTCGATATTGAACTTTTACACCACGATGTCACCGATATTGCTTCCGAGGAGGTGGTACTCCCGCACCACTTCCCAACGCCGTTCACCTTTTTTGAGGAGTGCGATGGTGTCAAATGTACAGGTGAATGAGGGCGCGTTTCCCGCAGAGAGTCGTTCTACGATTTCTTTCGTCTGCACCTCATCTTTCGGGTAGGCGAGCGTCGCGTGGAATTTTGTGTCCTCTTCGTGCGGTTTGAACTCGAGCCACGGGAGCTCCTTGAGCTTGCTCTTGAAGCCTTCTACCGCAGTTACTATTTCAGCGGGGGCGGTGACATCCATGTACACGACACGGTCACCGAAGTTTCCAAATCCGGAAAGTGTATACGACACCGGACTGTGCGCGTCTACGAAACGCCCGATGAGTCGCTCCACCTCAAAGAGGTCACTACTGAGGGCATCAAAGGGTGCTTTCACGGTGAGGTGCGGGTCAATGTTTGCCGTGACTGGTCGTAAATGATAATTCTGCGCAAGTACACGGCTTAAATTCTCGTGGTACTTTTGCGCATCGCCTTTAATCATGTGTGTAATCATGTATCGCATAGACCAGTACTATATCACTTCTCTCAAAGGAGTGAAAATAGCTTTTGAATTAAGTCTCAAATTTGGTGATATACTGATACATAGAGCTTAATGAAATATCAAAAATCAAAATGTTTGAAGGTGGCAGGAAAGTGAACGGCATCCAAGTGGAAAATACTCTTGATGAGAGAAAGAGCACTCCTTTTTCAATGGATGATTTTTTACGAGTAGTGTCTGACGATTCTGAAATGTCAGTCCTCTACCAACAGTATGTGGGGCAAGCTGAAAGTCCTGATTCTGCAAAACCCGATGCCCAAAATCCATTTGAATTTATTTCGTATGTTGAGGGAATTGATACAGAGAAAGCGTATGCGCTCGTGAATAGGATGGCACAAGCGAACCTTCTACCAAGATTGTTTTATGAACATGAATCCACAGACTTGACCGAGGATGAGCTCACACTGCAATTGAACGCACACCGTTTTGGTTCGGCACGCGAGAGCTTTTTGCGAAAGGAAATGGATCCACTTGATCATGAAGCGGTGAACCAAGCGACGGCGTACCTCTCTTCACTCCGCGCTTCATACGGACTTCCTCCACTTCATGATATAGAACAGGTTATTCAAGTGAAAACAGAGCCGTTCGATGATATAAACATCGGTTTTGGTATAACCGTACCAAAAGAACCGTTCATATTTGTGAGCACACCAGATCATGTTTCAACCTTGAAATTTACCATCCATGAACTCGCACACGTTTTTCACTACAATAAGTGCGTATTCCGGAAAGATAAGAACGGTGAAATTGACTCGCTATTTACCAGTATCGGCATAAGTCACACAGATGAACGAGATAGTGAAGGCAGACCAATTCGAAAACTTAGGTCACTGAATGAAGCGTTGACCGAAGAGCTGAGTAAGCGATATGTGAAATCAGAAGAAGCACGTGGGGGACCTTTCCGCACACTGATTGATGAACAGAACAATAAAATCTCTGAGTATCGCGCACTCCATTCTGATGAATTGAAGGTAGAAGAGTGGGAAGATGTTGTCGCCATTCATACCTTGCCTGATGGGACAGAATACCCAGCACTCTATTCATATGAGGAAGAACGGCGAATGTTGCAAAATATCATCACCGAAATCGCACAGCGTATGAGTACTGACGAAGGAAATGTGGTGGACGAGAATTCAATCTTTGAAATGCTCGTCAAAGCGCAGTTTACCGGTGATATGCAGAGTTTCAGAGAACTGTTTGATAAAGCGTTTGGCGAGGGTTCATTTGCACTGTATGAAGACTGCAAGAATTTAGAAGAAGAGGTGCAGGTCCTCACAAAGCTCGGTGTACGGGGACTTCAGTCTACGCACGAGTAGATCAGTGAAGTGTGAAAATTAAATACAAGGCCGGACCTTGTATTTTTTTGGTGACGTTTTGTTTAATACGCATAGCTACCGAAACATGATGATAGTGAAGTCTTTCGGGTGATAGTGTTGTTTCAGGATGACTTTTGGGGTGAGGGTGAGACAAAACTCGAGTATTTCGAGAGAATTTGAGTAGTACACCGGCCCCGTCGCTTTGTTCTGCGGAGCTCTGCCTCCAGCCATGTTGAATGCCAAAACTTCCCGTGTGTGTGTAAATAGGGTGGCGATTTTTGAGGTGCGCTCAGCAAACGGATTGTCTATGCGACCATTGAGCACCCCGGAGCAGAAAATCACATCAAACTCACCGGATGGTGACGCGAAAAAATCGCGAATCTCAAATGTGTGCTCGGGGTAGCGACGCTTTGCCTCTTCAATGAACGGGGGCATGAGGTCGATACCGGTGTAGGTGAAATCGAGTGACTCACTCGAGATGAAGGGGATGAGGTCCCCAAGACCACAGCCGACATCGAGTATGGTCTTGTTGTGCAAAGGGAAGTCACCGACGAGTTGTGTAAAGCGTGTCGCTGCAGATTTGTAGTTTTTCCACTGGAGTGAGCGGATACCGCCGTGGTACTTCAGAAGACTTCTCGTATATGAACGCACCTTTTTCTCTGACATCTAAGCAGTATAGCAAATTTCAATGCAAAACCAGATTATTTCAATCATAGTTGACCTTGTATTTTGAATATGCAGTATATTATCGGCGCATTGTATCGAGGAGAATCCCTGTGGCGACGCTCACATTGAGTGATTCTGCGTTACCAAATCGAGGTATCGTCACGCGCTGTGTCACAAAGTGCAGTAATTCTTTCTTCACCCCATGTGACTCACTCCCCATGAGAAGCAGTCCCGTTTTTGGAAGTGTGCCTTCATGAGTACTTACCCCTTCCATGTCGGCAACAACAACAGGGAAGTGTGCTGCTTGTGCTTTCGCAAGCACTGTATCAAGTGGTGCGTAGGCAACACTCACACGGGTGAATGAGCCCATGGTCGCAGCAATGACTTTTGGATTATAGAAATCAGTGGTAGTGGGGGAGGCAATGATATGTGTGACGCCATACCAATCAGCGATGCGGATGATGGTGCCGAGGTTACCGGGGTCACGCACATCATCAAGCATAAGTACAATATTTTCATCTGCACATGCAAGTGCAATATTATCGTCTCCAAGTTCTTTTTGGTGCACTACCGCGATGCCTGTCACATTTGATATGAAAGTCCCTGCTTGCTCTAAATCATCTACTTTCGTCTCTCGTATTTCAATGCGTGTTTGCATACGCTCGTCGTATGCATTAATGCGCTCAATAATAGAGTCGAGAAAGGCAGATGTGCCAAAAATTTCTTCAATAGAAAAGTCGGAGTCGAGGAGTTCTTTAATATTTTTTTCTCCTTCCACAATAAAAAGCCCCATTTCTGTGCGGTACTTTTTATCGCCGAGTCTTTTAACCGTCTTGAGTGAATACATATGTAACTGTACATGGTCACTCTACCCTAGGAGAGAGTAGGGTGCAAATCTATCTTTAAAACACAATTGGGTAATCAAGGAAGAATGGTGCACTTACTTTCAAGACACTTTATTTTTCCGCCAAAAGTCATATCACACATAACCTTAGGTGGATTTTCTGTACAATACAATTTTTTTTCTGAAAGAATAGTATCTAAATAATTTTTGTGTACGGTTGCAAACGTACAGTCCTCACAGTCAGAAGAATAGAGAACAC
The DNA here is from genome assembly GCA_964425475.1 of uncultured Candidatus Saccharibacteria bacterium. Taxonomy (GTDB): domain Bacteria; phylum Patescibacteriota; class Minisyncoccia; order Phycocordibacterales; family UBA918; genus Damh-18. The sequence goes on from CAYRMF010000026.1 coordinate 10,524, forward strand.
AGTCAGCATCTTCTACACAGCGCAGTGCATCAGGAGAGATAGAAAGGGGCTCTGGACGTTGCGAAGATGAATTGAAGAGATAATAGGTGATGGATATAAGTATAAGTACTAATACTGTGAGGAGAATTACTTGCAATATGAATTTTGCTACATTTGTCATACATAAATACTACTACACCTATATCAAAATGGAATTTTAAATAATGGATAATACAACTTCAATTTTTAAAAATATAATCCAGAACCCATAGTATTGAATATAATCTATTGCTTGCGTCTTCACGGAATACCAAGTACACTTTTTTGCTATGTTAGTACGACCGGAAGACGCGGAGATAATGTCTCCCGCAGGGAGTTTTGAGAGTCTCACGACCGCCATACAGGCGGGGTGCGACAGCATCTACTTTGGTGTTACCCAGCTCAACATGCGTGCACGTGCCGCCGACAACATGACGCTCGCGGACATCAAGGAGGTGGCAGACATATGCCACGAGCACTCTGTGAAGGCGTACCTCGTCGTGAACACGCTCCTCTACGACCACGACACCAATCTCATGAAGAAAATTGTTGATGCAGGAAAAGAGAACGGCGTAGACGCCATCATAGCCTTTGACTTTGCCACCATACAGTACTGCAACCAGATACACATGCCGGTGCATGTCTCGGTGCAGTTTTCTGTCTCCAACTACGAATCGCTCAAATTTTTCGCACCACTCACCAATAGGGTCGTGCTCGCCAGGGAACTCACGCTGAAGCAAATAAAAAATATTGCCGAAAAAATCCGCGAGGAAAACCTCATGGGGAATGAGGGACGACTCATGGAGATAGAGGCTTTTGTGCACGGCGCGCTCTGCATCGCACAGTCGGGGCGGTGCTTTATGAGCGTGTACACCGACAATTCCTCCGCAAACCGTGGCGCATGTCGACAGAATTGCAGACATGCGTACAAGCTCACCGACATGGAAACGGGGAAGGAAATGGTTGTTGACAATCAGTTCGTACTCAGTGCTGCCGACATTTGCATGATAGACAAGATACCCGAGCTTCTCGACGCGGGGGTACAGGTATTCAAGATTGAGGGCAGGGGGCGCGCTCCTGAGTATGTGGAGATTGTGACCCGAGCATATAAGCAGGCACTTCTCGATGTGCAGAACAGCACCTACACGAAGGAGAAGGTGGAGGGGTACTTTGAAGAATTGAAGACGGTGTACAACCGCACACTCTCACACGGAAACTACTACCTCGGGCAAGAGCTCGATGCGTATAGTGACACGGGCGGGTCGAAGGCGACAAAGGAAAAGGAAGCTGTTGGTGTCGTGGAGGCGTACTTCGCGAAGGCGGGTGTCGCAGAAATTCACCTCAACGCGGGTGGCGTGGCTGTAGGAGATGAGATAAAAATAATCGGGCGGACAACGGGCGTATATTCTGCGGTCGTGGCCGAAATGCGCGATGTACATATGAAGCCAGTGACCGAGGGCAAGAAAGGTGACATCATTACCATACCGGTAGCGGTGCGCGTGCGAAAGAACGACCGCGTGTATCTCTGGAAGGATAGAAAATAGAAGATAGAGAATGGAAGATAGAAAAGAGAATAGAAGATAGTAAATAGAAAATCGAAAATATATGGGAATCAAAAAAATAATCGTGAGTCACCAGAGGAGCGCCTGTATTGGGTGTGGCTCTTGCGTTTCCATTTGCCCAAAAAACTGGAAGATGAGTGACGCAGACGGAAAGTCAGATTTGATTGGTGGGGAAGTGAAGAAGAACGGAATGGTCGTCGCAACGATTAACGAAGAAGACCTCGAAGCCAACCGAGAAGCTGCCGATGCGTGCCCGGTGCAGTGTATCAAGCTGAATGAGGGTGATGGTTTGGGGAAGTAGAATACAAACACCCCGCGCCTTCGGCGCGGGGCGTTGAAAACTCGTTGACAAAAAAGAACCCGTACGCATGACTTCCGCGTACGGGTTCTTGACTTACTCAGACACTCGAAATCAAGCTGTGATTTCCTTCAAGCGCTGATATCCGGCATCAGTGATGCCACCCAAATCTTGTGTTTGGTTTCAAAGGAACGAAGACGACCTTCGAGTTCAGCCGAATATCGACCAATGATCAACGATGGGTCGTCAAAAATTTCTTCCGAAAAAATCCCACCCATTATTGAAGCGACAAAAAGGATATACTTCCCTGAAACCCACATTGCATCCTTTGAAGCGATTTCCGACGCCTTCACGCCTTCCATCATCCAGCGGAGATATTCGACACCCCGTGACGTAGGCATCTCCTCTGAGGTTATCCCGACCCACGAATCCTCCGTCGGAGGAGTACGTCTCCAGTCGTTCATCAGAAAATCTGAAGGCAGGTCGAAATCGTCGATGTCGCCCCATCCATCAACGTCGTAAGGGTGAGAATCAACACCTCTAGCAAGGGTCGCCATTTCGAAGAACATCCAACCATCATCATCCGGAGGCAAATAATCTTGTGGCGAGAGGTCATCGTAGAAAATACCTGCCTCCACTTCGAGTGCCAGAAGGGCATCACGGAGCAAAACCGATGAAGTGTTTGGACCACTGCTAAAACGTGCCGCCTTTTGCATTTGTTTCTCCTTCTCAAGGTTCATGATAAGAATCTAAAACCGTTCACTACCTAATTTATACGATAACTCAAAAATTGACGACTGTCAAGTTTAGAAATATTTTGAAACAGTGAGGTTGACGACTACCTCATTGCATGATATAGCTACAGGCAGAAGCAGGGCGTTTTTTGCCCTTTGTCACTCGAACAACTACCAACACGCGAGGAAATCATGGCAAATAGAACTTTTGGAGGCGTTACTCTCGATGAGTTTGCGCACCGCATGGCTGTTTTTGCGAGAGACTTAATCAGAGACACCTACTCTCCCACGGGTATGCGGTCAATGCGAAAAGCTGATAACACTCCCGTAACACCGGTCGACTTGGCTATCAGTCATGAAATACGGAAGTGGCTCAAAAAATTTCATCCGGAAGCAATCATAATTGACGAAGAGACAAAGTTTCCGGAGCGCAATTCATGTGGCGGATTGGAAGCTGTAATTGATCCGCTTGATGGTACCTTGTCATATATCCTTGGTAGGGCGGATTCAGTTTATGCTTTTGCATTTATGCAGAATTTTGTCCCAATTCACGCAACAATACTCGCGGCACTCTACTATGATATAAATCAGAGAGCGCGGGAATACACCGCAACACAGGGAATGGGCGCATTTCTCAGTGGTTGTCCTATCTCAGTATCACCGAAAAAAAGCGGTCAGCGTATCATGCTTGCGGTATCAAGAGCCGAGGATAGACCATTTGATGGATTTCATCTGGCACAAGAGTTGTGGAGCAACGAAATGGTTGTTGAAACCCTCCGGAGCGTTAGTCATGAGTGTGCGATGCTCGCGAGTGGACACATCGATGGGGTAATCTTTCCATGGGGAGGTCTCCACGACGCTGTCGCGGGTGACCTGCTCGTGCGCGAAGCCGGAGGCGTGACCTCAGACCTCACTGGTCAGCCACTCGACTTCTCGAAGAATCGTGTGATATCGAAGAATGGTCTGCCGGGCTTCATCATGGCAAATAATCGTGAGACATTTGCGATATTGCTTGAGGCGGTGCAGAAACACAGATGGAAGAGTTGAGTTCTTTTGATTCAGTGGATACGGCGGAGAAATCTGCCGTATTTTTTTTACCTGAACAATTGGAGAGGGAAGCTGGATATCTGTGGCAATTGAAACGCATTGTGGTATATTTTGGATTGGCATTTCAGATCGTTTTTTAAAGGAGGACAGTCGTGCATAGCTACATCACGTTATTGTATAGTTATTTGTTTCCCCGCGAGAGCTACTCCTCGATTTGGCTACTTTCGCAAGATTCGTTAAGACAGTACCAGAATCCCCTGCGGAATATCGGAGTACGTCCACGGAGGATACGCATGAAGCCGTATCGCGATGAGATCAGAAAATTGCGAGTAACGTCACTGCAAAAACTGTTACATGGCACAAACAGGCGCGGAAAAACCACTCAAAAGAGACCCGCACAGAGCAGGCAGACGTCGGTTCGACAAATAGTGCCATCTATGCGGAAAAGTCCCACAGGAAGACACTGAGGAAACAAGGATTGAAATACCACACCCAGAGTAACTTCCGGGTGTGTGCTTTTTTTAATAGAATGATGTATTATCCGAATGCACCATTTCAATAATCGCTCATGAGAGAAGGAGAACGAGATGCCATTTGTACATCAAACGAAAGATGAGTTGCAGAAGGAATTCGAAGCTGCAAAACAGGGAATTGACAAGACTGTTGTCGACAACGTCATGAAGGGTCTTCCTTTCAACGGCGACAACGCACCTGAAGTCCGCGAATTGCGTGCGACGTGGGCAAAGTATCACGAAACCCTGCGCTATTAAGCGAACCATCAATCCACCTTCACCACCCCTCCTCGATGCAGGAGGGGTGTTTTTTAACTGCGTAATATTTTGATAAATTTCGAAAATTTGGTATAACTATCGAACTGAAACCTCTGGTTTCAGCCCGTATATATAAACGGCCTCATCGTCTAACGGTAGGAGCACTATGGTCTC
>CAYRMF010000027.1:0-7129 GCA_964425475.1 uncultured Candidatus Saccharibacteria bacterium
ATGGGCTATTGTTGCGTACAACAACTTCGTAAAGCTTATCCAGCGGACCAAAGAAGCTTGGGCTGATATTGATGTGCAGTTGAAACGGCGCTATGACCTCATCCCCAATCTCGTCGAGACGGTGAAGGGGTATGCAACCCACGAGCGTGAGACCTTTGACGCGGTTACCAATGCACGTGCAGAAGCCACGAAGGTGCACGTTGACCCAGGCGACATTACCCCTGAGACACTCGCAGCGATGGCGGGAGCAGAAGCGGGGCTTGGACAGGCGCTCGGGAAATTGCTCGCCGTTGCAGAAGCGTACCCAGACCTCAAAGCAAATACCAACTTCCTTGAGCTCCAGCGTGAACTCAGTGACACTGAAAACAAGATTCAAGCGGCTCGTCGTTTCTACAACGGTAATGTACGAGACCTTGCTATTGCACTCCAGTCCTTCCCATCAAATGTAATCGGGAAAATGTTTAATTTTAGCGGACAATCATACTTCGAACTTGAAGAGGGAAGTGAAGAAAAGGAGCCAGTAAAAGTTAGTTTTTAAGTATGACTCGAGAGCCAATAGTTCTGAACGGCCAAAAAATTGGTCGTTTTCGTGCGAGCAAGCTACTCTTTACCGAAGCATTTCGGTTTTTTTGGGCAGACAGGGAAATGCTCTGGGTGCCTCTCATTGCGCTCATTGCACAATTCTTCATTCTCGGCGTCGCACTCTTTGCCGTGTGTATTCCTGCAGGGATGTTTGTTGAGGGAGGCAACGATGCTTCTTTCTCAGCACCTGAATATGCAGTGCTCTTTGTGCTCTATGTGGTGAGTGCATTCGTCCTCGCGTTTTCGCAAGCGGTGATTACGCACATTGTGTACACCCGCATTCACGGAGGTGATGCAACTCTCTTTGATGGCACTCGAGTGGCTACTTCTCACACATTCGCACTCCTTGTGTGGGCGTGTATCACGAGTACGGTGGGAATTCTTCTACGCTCCATCGCAGAACGCTCACAGTTACTCGCAAAGGTGGTCGTGGCAATTGTGGGAACAATGTGGTCGGTACTCACGTACTTCGTGGTGCCAGCAATAGTGATCGATAAAAAATCCGCGTTTGGAGCAATTGGTCACTCAGGGAATGTATTCAAGCGCACATGGGGTGAGACATTGATTGCCAATATTTCCCTTGGCCTCGTGTTTGTGGCATTCTTCTTTGTCATTATCTTTGCATTGATTGGAGTCATTTTCTTTGCGAAGGTATCTCCTGGAGCTATTCTCATTGCGGGAGGAGTGCTTATTGTCGCGGTCATTCTTGCAAGTCTTTTGAGCGCGGTTTTGGAAAGCGTCTTACGGACACTGCTCTATGTGTATGCGTCCGAAAACATTGTCCCGCAAAACTTCAATCGGGAACTGCTCGAGAGTATGCTCGGGCGCAGGCCTGTGGCTACACCTATTCCCGAGTCAGTACAAGGGGTATAATATTAAATACATAAAACTTAAATATAAAATATATGGAGAAAATTTATTACAACAAACTCTGTCGAGACAAGGTGCCTGAAATTATTCGGGGGAAGGGGTTTGAGTGTGAGGTGCGCGAAGTAGATCACGATGAATACAAGCGTGAGATTATTCGCAAAGTTTTCGAGGAGGCAAGTGGCGTTTCCAATCACTCCGGTCGTTCGAGCTTGCTCAAGGAGCTTGCCGATTTGGTCATCACAATTGATGCGGTGAAGAAGGAATACAAAATTACCAATGAGGAACTCAATGAAGCTATTGAGCACAGCATCGAGGAAAAAGGTGGCTATGAGGATTGTCTGTACATCTCATGGTCCTCTGATACAGAGTACAATTCGCACGATCAGGGGCACGGATTTGACGATTAGACGTCTGTCCCACGTACGCGGTATACTGTATCTACTATGCTGTTACGATCTGGTTATTTAAAAAAGAGCATATACGCAATTCTTACGTGTATGCTCTTTGTGTGTGTACACAGTGCGCACGCGGGAGGTGTTGAACGAATTTCATCATTCAATGCAGATATCGAAGTGCAACAGAACGGTGATTTTTGGGTTACCGAACGTATTACCTATGAATTTCCTCAAGCGAAGCACGGCATTTTTCGCTGTCTCCCCACGCTCCATGCCGAGCAACCACCTTCGCTCATCCGAGAACGGTATATTGATGTCACCTTTGAGACAGTGACTATGGATGGTGTCGACGTGCCGTACACGCGCGAACGCGAGGGGAAAAACACCTGTATCCGTATCGGAGATCCCGACAATACAATAAGTGGGACACACACATACTCTATCCATTATGTTGCAGGAGGTGCACTGTCATACCTTGAGTACGGTGGTGCGGAACTTTACTGGAATGTGACAGGACATGAATGGGAAGTACCCATAGATGTGGTTGAGGTACGGGTGTACGGTATTGACGGGCTTCTCTTGCGCGAACGAGCGTGCTATCGAGGTATTGTCGGTGAAGAGGCGTCATGTGAGATACGGACTGATGACACAGGCGTACCAATCTTCGTGGCTCGGAATCTTTTTCCTGGTGAAGGAGTGACGGTGGCACAGGCGCTCAACCGTTCCAGTATTCCCGTCGATGTGCGTGAGCGATACAGTATGGCGTGGAAGGTTATTGCATTTGTCTCCGTGCTCCTCCTCGGCTTTGGAATTGGACTCTACCGGTACAAGACAAAAGAAGACACCGACGCACCCATTGTGGCGCAGTATGAGCCGTACCCACAGGTAAAGCCAATGTACGCGGGGTACCTCTTCGATAAGCGTCTTGACCCGCGGGATATTACCGCAGGAATTGTGTACCTCGCGGAGCAGGGGTTCATTCGTATTAAAAAAACAGAAACGAAAGTCCTCTTTTTCTTTGAAGTTGACGATTTTGCAATGACGCTCCTTCGACCTATGGGAGAGGCGCGTGATATTTTTGAAACACAGCTCTTGCAGGTGATCTTTGGTGCCGGAGCATCCGTCGGTATGAGTGTGACACTCGGCGACCTCCGAAACAATCTCTCCATTCAAACCCGAAATAGAGCACTCATTCGACAGCTCACCGAAGCACTGCGGAAAGATATGAAGGCGGAGGGCTTCTACACGGGATTCAGCTTTGCTTCAATGGGTGGGCGCACGTGGGCAGTGTCGGCACTCGTGATGAGCGCTATAGCGATATCTATTTCTCGTGAAGTCTTTGTGACAACAGCTGTCTTCATGCTCGTCATTTTCGTCGCGCTCATTGATGGTCGGAGGACAAAAAAGGGGTACGAAGCACTCGACCACCTCAAGGGCTTCAAAGATTTTTTGCAGGTGACTGATTCACAGAGATTTATTTTTCATAACGCGCCAGAGCGCAACGCAGAGCACTTCATGGAGTACCTCCCGTACGCGATAGCATTTGGTGTCGAGAAGGAGTGGGCAAAGACATTTGAGGGGATTACCATTCCAAACCCCGGATGGTATGAGGGCGGTGCGAGCGGAAGTACCTTCAATGCACTTTCACTCACGCAGAGTCTCGGAGGATTTGGAACAGCCCTCGGGAGCGCCTCAGGTACATCAGCATCATCGGGTGGTGGCCATGCGGGCGGTGGTAGTGGCGGAGGCGGCGGTGGGAGCTGGTGACATAAAAAATGCCCCCAGATACTTTCGCAATGTTACGCGTGGTATCTGTGGGGCGACGGCCGGTGCATCGAATCAACGGATTGGATGCTCGCGTGGCGGATTGAGGCCGTAGAGGAAGATATTGCCGAGATGTGCAGACATGTTGCTGGTCGGCATATCGCGTTGCGCCTCTACTTTGCAGTGCTCGAAGGTCGAGTAGTCGTAGCGTGTAGGCATCAACACCATCCTCCTGTCGAGTTCGCGACCAAAGATTGCAGTACCGTCATTGTTGTCCGCAATAATGGCGCGTACCACTTGTGTGGTACCTGATTTGTCGATGACGCACAGAACGAGATCATTCTGCTTGACAGCTTTGAGCACCTCCAGGTTTTTCTCCTGGTTGGATTGCTCTGGTGTTTCAAGGGGCTTCCCTGGAGGGTGTCTGAGTCCGTAGACCATTACCCCAAGGAGCAAAAACGCTGCCAAAATCCAGAGGATGTTACTGGTAGTTGTTTTCACAACGCTCTCCATGTTTCCGGATCAATCCTTCCGGTATAGGTTGTTCAAGTAGATGAACAGAATTACTAAGTATTACTAGGTGAAACTATATCAACTCTACAGCACTATGTCAATGTTTGCCTTTAAAGACCCCATATTTTGGAGCCCGTGGCCTAGAAAATAATGAATGCAATGAATATATTTTCTGGACTGTCTTTTTTTTCTTTCACAATGAGAAAGAAGACCTAGAAAATTTTATCCCTAATAAATTTTCAGACGTACCGCTCCAATATTCAATACACTATTACGAATCCATCATTCAATTTAAAAGCCTCGAGCAAAACTAGGACATCGGATGTCCTAGTTTTCTGCTTTTGGTCTTGTCTCAGAATCAGTGAATGTACCCTGTGGATAGATTTTTTGACTCAAAATGCAACATGCAGTACACTAAACCCCCGTTTTTTAGGAAAGGAGTTACGGGACCATGACTAAACAAATCGCCGGTATCATACCGGTGCAGTCAACACCCACAAGTGACCACCCCACTTCAAAGAAGGTTAATCGCGATAGCTTGTTTCAGAAGCTTTGCGGACAACCGATTCGGGATGTTCCGAATGAACTTTCGGGTGTGGCAATCCCGAGCAACAACTGAGCACACCAGCGAGTGTGCACAAAGGCCGTCTGCGGACGGGCCTTTTTTTTGGACGGGACGCGGGCGGGCGAAGCCCGCCCGCGTCCCGTCCATTTACGCACACGAACTTCTTTTGTATTATAGTGATATTCAGACACTGTTTTATTTCATTCATTACATCATCATGGCAACACTCTACACACATCAGGGAGAAAATGTTCGGAAGACATGGTTCCTCATGGGTACCTTCTTGGTACTCGTCATCGCCGTGGGGTACGGGGTCAGCTGGTACATGGGGTCATCGGCATTTCTCTACGGCGCAATCATCTTTGCGCTCCTCATGAATATCGGTAGCTACTGGTTTTCTGACAAGCTCGTCTTGCGCATGACGGGCGCGCGCGAAGCGACGCACCAAGAGTTCCCCGACCTCTGGAATGTGGTTGAGAATCTCTCCATCACCGCCGGTCTTCCCATGCCCCGCGTGTACGTCGTCGACGACCCCGCGCCAAACGCATTTGCAACAGGGCGCGACCCCGAGCACGCGGTCGTCGCCGCGACGACCGGCCTCCTCTCGATGCTCGATAGGACAGAGCTCGAGGGTGTCATGGCGCACGAACTCTCACACATTGGCAACCGTGACATGCTCGTGATGACGGTAGCGGTCGTGCTCGCGGGCTTCCTCGCGATGCTCGCTGATTTTCTCACCCGTGCACTGATGTTTGGAGGTGATGACAGACAAAAAAATCCAATTGCGATAGTCTTTATGATAGTGAGTATTGTACTCGTGCCTATTGCCGCACAGCTCATCCAGCTCGCCATCTCGCGAAAGCGGGAGTTTCTCGCCGATGCGTCGGGTGCGCTCCTCACACGGTACCCCGAAGGGCTTGCTTCGGCACTCGAAAAAATCTCGCAGTACCCATACCCCATGCAGAGGAGGAGCACCGCGACCGCGCACCTCTTCATCGCAGACCCAAATGGCGGAGGGGAGAAAAGCATAGGACAAAAAATCACCGGACTCTTCCAGACGCACCCACATGCAGAAGACCGTATTCGCATTCTGAGGGACATGAAATAATATAAGCCGAAACCCTCCTTAAAACCCGCCTCGGCGGGTTTTAACTATTCCAACTTCTCATATCCTCATGCACAGGAGCTCACCGCTTTCCGGATTGAAAAAAGTGCGAATTTTGATACACTCGGTACGTGCACATTCGCACACCAACAAGGAGAAGACCATGCGCGAGCATTTCGTGAAGAACATCTGATCGGCGGCCGACGAAAAACACTTCCTCGCATTTGAGGTGACCCACAACAAACTGAACCCCGAGCGAGCGGGGTTCTTTCTTTTGTATGGTATTATGCTTCTATGGATACCGAAACAAATGAGGCGCAGTTCGCGCGCCTTGAGGAGAAGATAGACGCGGTGTACGCATCGGTGGAGAAGAGTAGGAAGTACCTCCTCACCATGGTTATTGTAACCCTCGTCACCATTGCACTCCCCATTATCATCGCAGCCATTGCACTCCCCATGGTGATGAGTACCGTAGGGAGTATGTATCAGATATAATGATTCATGTATGAACTGGGCAATATACGCAGTCCTCTCCGCATTCTTCGCATCACTCGTCGCTATCTTTGGAAAGATTGGTATTAAAGGAGTCGACAGCAATCTCGCTGTTGCCATTCGCACCGTTATCATCGTCATCTTTGCATGGGTGATTGTGCTTATTCAGGGCAACTGGGCGGATGTGTTTAAAATCTCAAAATTTTCGTACATTTTCATTTTTCTCTCTGCGCTCGCCACAGGTGCATCGTGGCTCTTCTACTACAAGGCGCTCCAGCTCGGCGAGGTCTCGCGTGTGGCACCCATCGACAAACTCTCCATTGCGCTTACCATTATTCTTGCGTTCGTCTTTCTCGCGGAAAAGCCGACCCTGGGCAATGTACTCGGGGGTACGCTCGTCACAGCGGGAGTGCTCGCGACAGTTTTTATTAAATAAATTAAAATAACCATTATGAAAATTGGATACTACGCACCTATTGAAATACTCACCGAAGAGAACGAACATTTTCGTCAGGTCTTATATACCTCAGAATCATTACAATTGGTCCTCATGATGCTCAAGCCGAGTGAGGATATTGGTGTAGAGGTACACGAAGAGAACGACCAGTTTTTCCGTTTTGAATCAGGAGAGGGGCGGGTGGTCATCAACGATGCGGAGTATGAGGTGAAGGGCGGTGATTGCATCGTAGTGCCAAAAGGCTCAGCGCACAATATCATCAACACTTCCAATACCGCGCCACTCAAGATGTACACGCTCTACGCGCCACCACACCACAAAGACGGCACACTCCATCCCACCAAGGAGTATGCAGAGGAGCATGAGGAAGAGTATGACGGTGCAAC
>CAYRMF010000027.1:7229-14539 GCA_964425475.1 uncultured Candidatus Saccharibacteria bacterium
TTTTAAAAAATAAAGCAAAGCGGCTACCGTAGTAGCCGCTTCAACGCAGAGGTGCAAACCAATACGCTGGTTCATTCGTAACAAAGTTTTTCGAATCCTTCAAAATCCATTGAGATTCTCTCCAACCATTCCCTGATGGACTTTCTCCAGCCAGTAGAACATAGTAGACAATGAGACCAGGATCAAAGCGTTGGCTTACCGTCTTCATACATGTAAGACCATCTTGTGTAATTCCGATTTTCTCAATGGATGCTTCATCACGCTTTCTCTCGTCGGTGTAGACGTTGATCATCATGCCTCTCGAAAAAGGGAACACGGGTTTCTTTTGATTTTTTCTCATCACAGACTCCTCACAAAAAACAATTTGAATGATGATACCATGCGCATGACATATATAAAAAAAGAGCGGTAGCGTGTCTCCACGCTACCGTCAAAGATGATTCTCTCATCAAGCATCACTGGGGATCAGAGTTTTGTTTGGGGTGTATTGTGGTGGCACAACCTGCAGTTTGAATTCCCGTGGGAGTGTTTCCTCTGCTCCCGGAGGCAAAGTATTCGTCGTACAGAAAATGAAATTATTTCTCATCATTCCCTCGTTGAATACTTCCGCTCCGTATTTGTAGTCTTCGACGGCATTACGATAATGCTTACGGTGAAGGTTGAGTTTGTCGGTTAGTGTTAAATCATCCGAACTCATCGGGAGGTACCAATCATTTTGTGAGACCTCAAAAAGAACCGCGAGGCGTACCATCATTTCAGACTGGAGTTCTCTGAGGTTCACCGCGATTTTTGCAAAGCAATGATACTCTGCAAGAAGCATTTTGTTCTTCTCGTTATCTTTCTTCTTCCGTACCGCTGATAGTCCGATGAGAGTAAAGAAGAAGAACGCAATCAGCATTCTCCACCAATCTGAAACATGCGACCACGCTTCAGCAATGCCACCAAGGCAATTCGTGTCCATCTTCATTCCTTCCAAGTCAAGGTGCAAATCGATCGCTCAAAAATGAGCAGGGTTTAGTGCTTCTGTGCTCACTATACCAACAAAAACCGCTACGTCAACGAAGCGCTTTTGGCTAGGGTTGCAAGACGAGTGTCATGGATGGCACTCAGCACTACAGATGTTTCTTTGGCGGGAGTGGGATGAACACGCTCACTCTCCGTGAATATTCAGCAAACTCGGGATGTTCCGCCATCTTCTTCTCAAGCATCGGAATGCCGGACACCTTCAAAATCAAAAAGGTGATGGTGAGTGGACCTATGATACCAAGGAGGCCACTGGGGACAGAGAGTGCGACGAGCCACAAGCCCCACCACTGTGTAACCTCACCGAAGTAGTTTGGATGACGGGTGTACGCCCAGAGTCCGCTCTGCATCAGCTTCCCCTTGTTTTCCGGATTCTGTATGAAGCGGGCGAGCTGCGCATCACCCACTGCTTCAAAATAAAACCCAAAGAGCCAGACTGCCATACCGATGACGTCGAGGAGACCGAGTGCCGTATCGACGCTCCCATTCACAAAGAGTACGGGAAGGACGATGAGGAAGAGAAACATGCCCTGCAAGAGGTACACCTGCGCGTACGAGCGAAGATAGAACCACTTGCCCCACTCTTTTCGCCACGCGAGGTAGCGATAGTCCTCAGCCTTGCCTCTATTGCGCTTGTGGATGTGCCATGCGAGGCGGACACCCCAAATGGTCACCACGGTAGAGATGAGTAGCCCGCGTGCGCCGGACGTGCCCGAGAGAAAAAACGACGTCCACGTCATGAGCACGAACCCGAGACCCCACGCCACGTCGGCCACATCGTTTCGCTTTCGGAGGAGCGAGACGAGAAACCAAGAACTCATGTACACAAACAACACGAGCGCGAGTGTCAAAAAGTAGTTCACAGAATGATTTTATGCGCGATAAAGTACGTCACCGTCGACACGGAAGCTGCGAGCACCGCACCCCATACAAGGTCGACAATGGTGACGAGGAGGGGCCAGTCTTTGAGCGTCGCGAGGTTGGTGAGGTCGTAGGTCGCGTAGGTAATGAATCCGAAAAATGCGCCCACAAGGAGTGCGTACGTCCACGAACCCTTCTCAACTGCTGGTGTGATGACAAAGAACACGAGCCCGACAATGAACAGGAGGTAGAAGACAATCGCCGCGGTCCAGTTGATATCGGTCTTCATGAGGGAACCGATTTGGCCCCGATAGAAATTTGTAGCCACGAGACCGAGCCATACCATGTCAATGGCAAAAAAGACGGGAAGTGCTATTGCGTAGAGTTTTATGAACATACGAGTCTAAAATGAATGAATAACTTTTTATGATTTGTTCCTTCAGTATACCACCGCACCGTGGTATCGTAAGGGTGTAATGAGTAAAAGACTCTTGGTGAATACGCTTTGCGAGTTTGGGCCTGTGCTCGGTTTCCTTGTTGCGTATGAGCTCAAGGACTTCATGACGGGAGTTGTGGTCATGATGGTGGCTACGGTCCTCTCACTCTTGATTCTACGCCACGTCGAGAAGCACCTGCCCATTTTTGCGCTCATATCTGCCGGCACGGTACTCTTCTTTGGAAGCACATCACTGTTCATCGACATCCCGAGCATATTCATCCTCCGCGATACACTGTTTGATGGCATCTTCGGTTTGGCCCTCATCATTTCAGTGTGGAAGGGGAAGCCACTCTTTAAATACATCTTCAGTGGCGTGTTTGCTATCACCGACAAGGGCTGGAGCACACTGAGTTTCCGCTGGGGTATCTTCTTCATCATTCTCGCGTTGATCAACGAGCTCGTACGGCACACCCTTTCACCCGACGATTGGGTCATCGCAAAGGTTCTCTTGATAGTCGCCTCGGTGGTTTTTGGTTCCTACCAGCTGACTTTGACCAAGAGAGAGCGTCTACCCACCGCAACCGCGTGGGGTATTGTCGTGTGAGTGACGATACGTTTTCACTTCGTTACGCGCGCATGAGCGCGTCTATTTCTGTACTCACGAGGTCCTTGAATGCGGTCACCTCGGCGTCTGACTTGTGTGCGACACCATTCAGTACGAGTGGCTTCACAAACGTCATACGACAGAGGTTTGCTGTTTGCTCGAGTGGTCGAAGGAGCTCTTCAATGGTGAAGTGGTTGTACCCGCCGTGCTGGTATGCTTCCTCTGGACCAAAGGTCGAAAGCACAATCTGAAACTTTTTTCCCGCGAGCTTATCTCCGCCCTCACCGTACGCAAATCCATACTCCAAGACACGATCCTCCCACTCCTTAAAGAGCCCAGGTGTTGAGTACCAGTAAAACGGAGTTTGCACCACGATGATGTCTGCCTTGAGCACACTTTCTTTTTCTCTCGCGACATCTATCTTCCAATCGGGGTACACTTCGTAGAGTTTCCGCGTTTCGATTCCTTCTTTTCCTTCAAATGCCTTGAGTACTTCCTTGTTGACGCGAGATTTTTCGAGGTCTGGGTGGGTGACGATGTGGTATATATTTTTCATATGGTTATGCGTTGAGGTAGGTAATGGTCAATTGCAGACAGGTGGCAAATGTTCCCCAGAGGAGGTAGGGGATGTTGGCGTAGACGACCCAGCGCAACTCAGGTGAAGCATGCCAGAGCGCGTAAAGAGCCCACACGAGCGTGCCGACCACAAGCAGTATGTCGATTGAGGCGAGTAAGTTGTTCTTGAGTCCAAACTGAATCGGTGTGAAGGCAAAGTTGAAGACGAGATTGAGCGCGAAGGGAAGCGCCACCACCCACGCGAGCTTGCCCGTGAACGCTTTGTAAAACACGGTGCCGAAGGAGACGGCGATAATCGCGTACAGCACCGTCCACACCGGCCCAAAGAGCCACGAAGGAGGCGCCCACGACGGTTTGATAAGTTGCGAGTACCAGTTGTATGTATTCATGAGTGTATTTTATCACCTCCACTGTGTCTGGGGAAATTGGGAAAAGGAAATTGAAAAGCAGACCGGTGTGCTGTTCCAATAATCGAAATGATACAAACAGGTATGTCTCGAGTATAATGGGAGGATGAGAGTATTTTCACTCCTTTCGATACTCATTGTGGTGGGTTTCATCGTATGGTTTTCTGTGCAATCGCTCAACCGTACGCAGTCAAACCAGACGGTGGAAGACAGTGGTTCTACCGGTTCAGGGGAGAGTGGGGGAGGAATACTCGCCCCGATTGAAGAAGCGAAAAACGCGAAAGACCTCATTGAATCACGAAGCCGTGAGTCGGTGCAGGGTGGGGGAGGGTAGGGGTGTGAGTTCGCTGTCTCAGCTTAAGTTCTGCTGAATCTTAGTACACCAAAAATCTTTTTTTCCGGTACTAAGATTTCTATTTCGTCGATCATGGTACTATTTTTCCATTGAGAAACAAATGATTTTTGTCGCGAGCATCATAACTATAGTACGGCTCCTTGACTCCAAAGAAAGTTGCGGGATCTGCGTCGGGAACTATGTTCGCGTTTCCATCAAGATAGTATACGTGTGACGTGTCTTTTATGTAACTCCTATGAAGTATCGACAGTGTGTTGGGGTCCATACCTTCAACAACCTCACCATTCACAAAGACATGCAATGAATCTTTTGCAATCTCATCGTCTAGTGCGACAAAACTCTCGGGGTCCGCATTCGTAATTTCTTCAAGACTTGATTCAGAATAATACACATGGGACTTGTCCTTTGCATACGACGAATTAAATGCGATAAATGTTGCAGGATCAGCTCCATCGAGTATTGCGACACAGTCAGGTGCTCCCTCATTGAAACAAGAAGCGGCAAACACATGTTGAAAATCTTTTCCATATTCTCCCTTCAGTACTTCAAATGTTTTTGGATCCGCTCCGATGATTGGCCTAAGGAAGTAGTACACGTGCTGGGCATCTTTTGTAAAAAGATAGTCTATGAAGGTAAAAGTGTTTGGATCAGCCCCCGGAATCGTTACGTAGAGATAATATACGTTTGTACTGTCTTTTGCGTACGAACCTTCTAAGACTTGAAAACTTTTTACATCCGCAGATGGTATAACTTCATTTCTAAAAAAGACGTGGTTCTTGTCACCCGCAAATGTGTCATTGAGAGCGGTGAACGTTTTTGGGTCTGCGGAAACAATGACTGTTTCATTGAAATACGCATTTCGTCCATCGACTCCGTAGCACTCATTCCTGGAATCGTTTGTCAGGTCAACAAATGTTTTTGGGTCCGCGCCCTCAACGAGCTCGTTCGTATCGAGGATGGTGTTATAGAAAACTGATTCACCGATGACCGTGTAGCATGGGACCTCACCTGATTGAGGTATATCATTAGAAGACCTCGACGCTGATGACTGCTGAGGTTGCGTCGATGTAGACTCTGCCGGGGGGTGTTCTTGCGGGGGAAGAGAGCTCTGTGGCGCTGTTTGTCTGAAAAGAGTAAAGGTTGTAGCAAAAGTAAGTAGAAACACGATGATACCGATAATATAAATAGAGTACCCCTTCACATTAGTGGAAAGAAAGGAATCAATTGAATTTACAGTTGTATTTTGATCTTCTGGTAATGACATGTGTACAGTATAACATTGCCAGTGTCTCAAGTTTCATGGAATTTATTTTTTCCACCGTTTAAGCTTTGGGATGGGTCTTGTGGCAAGCCACGCGAAAATCCCATTCATTCCGGCTTTCTTCATCTCCTGAATACAGAATGTCTGCATTTTTTCGGCAGTATCTATTTCCGGTGGATTCAAAAATGCTCCATTCATGTAGCACATTGAACAGTACATGGTGCTCAGCGAACCATCTTTCTCGGTTCCACCACCGTTCACATCTTTTCTAAGCGGGAAGCCACAGCTCTGGCACCGTGTGTATGTGTTCATACTTGTGAATTTTTTCTTTTCATTACCCACACACCTCCCACGATCGCTACGAGTAGTGCAAGGAGTACACCGTAGAGTAGTACGCCACTTTCTTTTTCTTCGCTTGCACTGCTCGTTTCAACTGTCGACGGATCTGCGGAGATTGGCGTCGGTGCTTCCGCTGTGGTTATGTTGAGGAGTTCCGCATCAAGAGACACCGGATCGAAAGTGGTTTTTTCATTGAGCCCCGTCGCCGTTGCGGTCACTGATTCACCTGCCGATACCATCACTTCGGTACCGTCTGTTTTAGAACGATACGCTACCGTACCTTCAGTCACCTCGATTTTCGACTCGTTTCCTGTTTCGGTGAGGATGAAGCGGGTGCCTCTGCTTCCTGCAATCGCCTGGCTCATCTCCACCTCCATCGTTCCTTCGGTCACCATCTTTTTCACATTCACCCATATCCTACCGCCGACCAACCGAAGCCTGCTGTCTTTCTTTGGTGGTGTGGTCACGACTATCTCAGATTCATCTTTCAAGAGAAATGTGGAAAGATCAGCAAATCCGATGATGGCTTGGCTCTCCTCTCCCGTCTTCACATGGTCCAAAACGTACAGTACGGTATCAAGCTTTGCAAAGTTCCACTCGGTGTCGTTTTCGTGCCTCGTCTCTACTTCTCCGGTCATTGAACTGAAACGCGCTCCGGAATCTTCGAGTGTCGATGCGTCAAACTTCCAGTCGCTGAACTGTCCGCTCAGCATCAGATCTTTGTTAAGAATCGTATTGAGCGCTACTTCGATTGAGTCAGGGTCTTCAGGCTGACTGAGTTTTTCGAATATGACGAAATTCCCGACACCCGCGACACGCCCCTCGATGGTCGAGCCGTTATTACAGACTCCTTTAAATATTCCTTTTGGTCCGCCCGAAAATTTGAGGACGCAAGAGGCAGAGTTGATTGGAGGTTCCGAGTCAGCTTCCTCCATTTTCCAACCGTCAGGAAGTCCGAATTTACTGTTGTCGACTTTCTCTGTGATAATCTGCCCGTTCTTCTCGACGTTGTACTCAAGCCGTAGTATCGCTTTTTCAAAATCTTTTTTCCAAAAAAGGTACCCTGACGTTCCTCCCAGCTTCCCGACATTCCAAAAATCGAGAGAGTAGCTGACTCCGGAAAGTTGAATGCCCGTGCGATTTCCCTCCTTATACTCATATCCCTGGGTAAGTTTTCCTTTGCTCCACCCAAAGGTACCGCTGTCCTCAATATCGATCGTCCCTGAGAGGGATATTTCCTTTGGCGATACTCCAAAGGGAAGTTCGTTTGCAATAGAGAAAGAGAACGACAACAGCAGGGATAGTGTCAGTACCCCGAAAAATTTGTGTTTCATATAGAGAAATTATACACCGCTTCAGAACTTGGTCACGAGGTGGGTGTGAGGGGATACGAGAAGGAGGGTTCAAACCCTCACGCACAGTCCCCCAGACTGTGCTCCGTCTCC
>CAYRMF010000028.1:0-3673 GCA_964425475.1 uncultured Candidatus Saccharibacteria bacterium
CACGATACACCTCCTAGGTGTGTAAGTTGTTAAAAAACAGGAGTACTTCTGCACCTGTTATACTCTTTTTACTGAAAAAAGCAAGAAAATGCGCTCTTTTTAAGACAATCTGTGCTCACGAATGTGTTCCCGATACCCCACCTATCACGGCGCGTAATGCACTCCTTCCCCACCTTTTTTGCATGAGTAATGACGATGTAGCGTACAATACATACATGTTTGTAGGACTCACCCACGATGAGGCAAAACGGCGCCTCAACCGAAACGGCCCAAATGCACTCCCGAAGCCCCGCTTTCGTGCGTTCCGCATTTTTGCATCACAGTTTCGTGGCATTTTTAACATCCTCCTCATTCTTGCATCACTCATCACCTTTCTCCTCGGAGAGCCCGTTGATGGGTCATTTATTCTTATCTTTGTATTTCTGAGCATCGGACTTTCTTTTTTTCAAGAATACAAGTCCAACACAGCATCAGAGAAACTCCGTTCGTTTTTGCAACATACCATCACCGTACGCCGAGATGGTACTGATGTTGAAATTTCTACAACTGAACTCGTCGTGGGTGACATCATGAAGCTTGAGTCGGGTGATATCATTCCCGCAGATGCTATAATCCGCCACACGCTTGGTGTACAAGTCGATGAATCTTCTTTTACGGGTGAGAGTGTACCTGTCTCAAAAATGACACAGGGTGATACCATACCAACAGAGACATACACACTCCTTCAAGGTACAGCACTGCTTCGTGGAATGGCTTACGCTGAGGTTACCGCTACCGGTATCAACACTCGTCTTGCACACATCGCAAAGCATGTCGAAACAATAGAATCGAGTAGCGATCTCGCGCACAACATTGATCGCATCAGTGTCTTTATTGTGCGCGCCACCGTGCTCACGCTCATCGGTGTCATTGTTGCAAATATCTATATAGAGGGAGCAAGTGCAGACATTCCTCACCTCCTCATTTTTGCAATTGCGCTTGCAATCTCGGTAATCCCCGAAGCGCTTCCGTTGGTTATTACCTTTTCACTTTCCCGAGGTGCACTGCGACTTGCAAAGAAACATGTGATTGTGAAGCGCCTCTCTTCAGTGCAAGACCTTGGCGCCATTGACCTCCTCTGCACCGACAAGACGGGCACCATCACCGAAAATAAACTTGTGTTCGTGAATGAGTACATCGCACCCGAAGCACCGCTCCACCCCCTCGTGCTCTCACGCCTCTCTGCACACGACCTCAATGAGCGGAGCCCAGAGCCATTCGACAGAGCGACCGATGAAGCACTCAAAGAAGACCAGCGTGCAATCGTGTCTGCATACACGACAATCGAAGAAGAAGCATTTGACCCAGCACTCAGAAGTAATGGTGCCATCGTCTCAGGACCGCTTGGATCTGCTATCCATATTCGACGCGGAAGCCCAGACCAATTCATAGAGCTCGGTATCACAGACAACGAAAGAATTGGTACATGGCTCGATGATGAGGAAAAGAAAGGGAGACGCGTCCTCTGCCTCAGCTACGATATGGGTGATGGACCACGTTTTGGTGGATGTCTTTCATTTGTCGATGTACTCAAATCGTCCACCGAGAGTACCATTCATGCTGCACGAGAGCTCAATGTTGCACTCACCATCATCACGGGAGATTCACACAAAGTCGCGGAGTCAGTGGGTCGTGAGGTGGGCTTGATAGACGACGCGCGTGAAGTCATGAATGCACACGATTTTTTTGCGCTCCCTGTGCATGAGCAACACGAACTCATAGACACCATACGCGTCTTCGCGCGCACCACTCCCGAGCAGAAAGTGTCGCTCATCGAGCTCCTCAAAGAACATCACACAGTGGGTTTTCTTGGTGAGGGTATCAACGATGCTGCCGCACTCAAAGCAGCTCATGTCTCCATGGTCGTTCGTTCTGCGTCTGACATTGCGCGTGAGACTGCAGACATTGTGCTCCTCCGCTCAGACCTCCATGTCATCATTCAGGGTATTCGCCTTGGTCGCGAGACACATGCAAATACCATCAAGTACATCCGCGCAACACTCATTTCAAACTTCGGCAATTTCTATGCTGTGGCAATCGGTTCGCTCTTCATCACTTTTCTTCCCATGTTGCCAAAGCAACTCCTCCTTCTCAACTTACTTTCAGACTTTCCGATGATGGCAATCGCATTTGACCGAGTGAGCAAAGCGGAGATTACACACCCCGGGCGGTACGATTTTCGCGCACTCTATATCACCTTTATCACGCTTGGCCTCGTGAGTACTGTATTCGATTTTATTTGGTTTGCACTTTTCTACACAAGCGCACCGTCGGTACTCCAAACAAACTGGTTCATGGGGAGTGTACTCACCGAGCTCCTCCTTCTCTTTTCCATACGTTCAATGCTCCCCATCGAGCGTGCTGGCAAGCCCGCCCCCATACTTCTCTTTCTTTCTCTCTGTGCAATTGTATCCACCATTCTTCTCCCGTACATACCGCTCACTGCACAGTTCTTCGAGTTTACTCCTCCCTCAAATGCACACTTCACTATCATTCTCACACTTTCTCTTCTCTACTTCATCATCACTGAGTTCACCAAGCGTCCGCTCTTCCGTACACTCTATGCACAGAGAGGAGCGGGAGAAGCTCCTGCCGAAAGTAGCATAGGTACACTGAGTTCTGAACTACCCAGACAATGAAAAAGCCGCGAAAAAATCTTGCGACCTTTTCGCGGCGTGCTGTTCTCAAGACAGCGCTGCAACTACCGGATTCGTGCTCACGCCGTTGACCACGAAGATCCGTCGCGTGCCAACCAGGTTTGGCGTGGTCGTGAGGTGAACGCGCTCGAACGTGAAGAATGCAGTATCATCGCGCGCCTCACCTTGAAATGGCAAGACCTCATTGTAGATGAACCTTCCTTCGATTTCCTCGTTGCCGTTCGTCCAGAAGCATCTGTGGTCGGTACGACTGACCAACACCTCTTCCTTGGGTACGCCGGTGAGCATCTCGAAGATTTTCCGCGCGATTTCGCATTGCGCGTAGTCTTCCCGGAGATAGTCCAGCGGATACAACGATGCCATAACATCAGCGTTTGGATTGCCATAGGGGAAGCACTTCAGTGCGTTTTGCATTTGCAGCTCCTTTTTTCAATTGACTACATTACAGGGAACAAACAACTTGTATGTAATAGTACAACATAATAGTTCATTGTCAATAGTGCTAAAGCAAAAAACAAAACCGCCTTGTATCGGCGGCTTTTATTAGGCAATTGGCCAATTTATTCTTCCTTTTCCTCATCGACGGTGGGCTTTTCGCTGTTCATTCCTCTCACCATGAATCGTCTCGTAGAAAATAACGGATCCTCACCTGTTTCCTGGTGGACTTCGACGATACACGCATCCCCGAACACATCGTGGACTACATTTACCGCAATACTCGGATCACCCTCAATGCGCGCGACATAGAAATATCTGCTACGCTCATCGCAAAGTATTCTCCCTCCGAATCTCCCCAGTTCAAGTAATACATGTGCGACCGCAAACCACGTCGCCTGTTTGTAGGACAGGGATATAGTCCCCACAGCTACGTATTCTCCTCCATCACTCATGGTTCTCTCCTCTGGTTAGGTCACAAAAAACTTTTCAATTTCTCATTCATTATACCACCATTATACTCTATCGTCAAAACAATTTTG
>CAYRMF010000028.1:3773-5827 GCA_964425475.1 uncultured Candidatus Saccharibacteria bacterium
AAAACAAATTTCATGAGTATTATACATCTTTTGAGCGATATGTCAATACAAGGCCATTTGATCGACTTATTTCACACCATCCCACGCGCCAAAGGCGCGCGGGATGGACCCTTCAAAAGCGAATTTCACAGCTAAGAACCGTGGCTTTTCGCACCAGTATACAGTATTGACTTTTTGTCAAAGAGCGTGTATAATACTGCCCATGAATAATATCTCTGTACTCAAAAAAGGTCCTTATTTTATTGGTATTCTCTTTGCGTTTTTATTCGGTTTTAGCGCCCCCGTGCATGCATCAGATGTAACACTCACCGCCTCCCCCGCTTCGGTATCAATCGGTGAAAAAATAACCGTCTCATACAACGTCGCAACAACTTCATTTAGAACAAGCGACAGCATAATCATGGTGAATACCGTAACCAACAGTATTGTCGCTACTGTGCGTGTGGGTGACCTCCGTACGGGGACAAAAGAATTTTCGACATTCAAACCTGGCACGTATGTGTTTAAGTATCGCGCGTCCCTTTCTAGATATCCTATCTTCGGTACTTCGAATGAAGTGGTTGTAAAAATACCGAGTGCAACGCTCTATACACTTTCTCTCAACGCAACTGCGCTTCAAAGTGGTGAACCGCTTGTCGTGACCTATGCAGGTCCTGCTAACGCACATCAATCTGGAAACAGCATCGTGATTGTAGACACCAAAACAAACAGAGTAATCACGTCTCAATCACTTGGAACTAATCCATCGGGTACAAAGACGTTTATTGTGAGAACACCCGGAACGTACACCATTGGGTATCGTCTTGCAGTGACCGGAAGTCCTATTCTGAAAACAGCAGGACCAGTAACCGTACGCCTCCCGAATGAATCCCTCTACACACTCACCACAAACACGTCTTCACTCCGAAGTGGTGAACCACTTGTCGTCACCTACGCGAGTCCCATTTTCGCACACCAGACGAGCGACCAAATTGCAATCTACGATGCCGTCACAAAAAAACTGGTAACTTCACAGTCTGTTGGCAGGAGTGTATCGGGTACAAAGACTTTCGTCCTCCGAAACCCGGGCACATACCTCGTCGGGTACCGCATGAATATCACAGGATACCCTGTCGTCAAGACAACGGGGCAAATCACCGTCCGCATTCCCGAAGCATCACTCTATACGCTCACGCCGAGTATCACGACAGCAGAGCTCGACCAGCCAATTACTATCACCTATGCGAGCCCTGCCTACGCGCATCAGTTTGGCGACGACATCATTCTCTATGATGCAACAACCAATAAGCAGGTAGAATCTGAGACGGTGGGATTTTCACCCACAGGGACAAAAACATTTCGAGTTTCAAAGACAGGCTCATACTACGCGGGTTATCGAATGTCTATTACTGGATATCCAGTAGTTATCAAAACACCGACCATCTCAGTTGTGTATGTGAACACCGCGCGCATCAAAAACTACCCACTCCGCACCGGACCGGTGATTGCCTTTGGTGACAGTATCACGTTCGGTCGCGATGCGACTCCGGGGAACGACTATGTTTCCCTCCTCAGCAAACGCATTGGTGTCCCGATTACAAACGCAGGTGTAAGTGGTGACACGACAAGTGGTGCACTCGCGCGCCTCGAGCGCGATGTACTCTCCAAAGACCCTTCACTCGTCATCGTATTCCTCGGAGGAAATGATTTCCTCCAGAAGACTGATACCGCCACCATTTTCACCAACCTCGACACGATTGTAGATCGCATCACGCAAGACGGCTCTGCGGTGCTTGTCCTCGGATACAAAAACTACTTCCTCGTCAATTATGACGCACGCTACCGCAACGTTGCGTGGGAAGACGGCGCAGCGTACACACCAAACGTGATGGAAGGAATCCTCGGAAACTTCTTCAGGACAACCGACTTGGTGCATCCCCGCGACAATGGCCACATACTCATCGCCGACCGCGTAGAGCCCTACGTACGCACGCTTCTGAACAAATAGAGGATACTTATCTGATATAGAGACAAACAAAAAGCCGTCAGTGTCTGACGGCTTTTTCGGTGGCTCG
>CAYRMF010000028.1:5927-13255 GCA_964425475.1 uncultured Candidatus Saccharibacteria bacterium
CTCGCTGACACGCACGGTGCCATTCTTGCAACAACGTTCTTTTTTAAGAGAAAAGTGTAGTCATTGCTCGCTCACACGGGGAGCACACATTGTGAGCCATTCGTAACTCGTTTTTTTTTGACATATTACTGTGTGGTGTATCCTAATTTTGAGTTTGTGATGTATTTTTTCATTTCAGACTGTCATTCAGTCACTAATCTGCTACACTGAAAAGATGATTTCCACTATCGCTGGCTCAATTGCATCCCTGATGTACGTTATCTCTTCTACGACGACACCCTTGTATACTGCAGAGACACCGCTCAATGTAGATTCAGTGTACATCCCTGTCCTTGAGGAATGTATGATATCTTCTGGACCAGTCCTCCATGTTGGAAGCGAAGGAGCAGAGATACGAACACTCCAAAAAATTCTCAACATAGCTCAAGATACACGTGTCGCAACAAGCGGACCAGGCTCACCGGGAAATGAATCTGAGTATTTTGGACCACGGACACAACGTGCGGTCACACTGTTCCAAGAGAAGTATGCACCAGAAATTCTCGTCCCCGCATCGGTCCATAGTGGGACGGGTGTCGTGGGTATGTACACACGTGCTAAGATTCATTCGATGTGTAATCTGATTGTGACCTCACACATGACACAAGATGATTTTTCATTGAGCGCGCGTAGCGTGTCAGTGAGTAGTCCAAAAAATGTTTCAGTGTCAAAACAGAAACGTACAAAGAGTGTGAGCTCAGTAGCAACACCGACAACATCGTCTCCATCACAACCATTGCCTGTGTCTGGATCGTCTATTCCGGCAGACTCAAACACACCTCTCGTATGGGGAGTGTTTTCCGGATACAGTGCATCAGACCTTACTCAATTTGAGCGTCTCGTCGGGAAGCCGGTGCAACTTAAGGCAGTATTTACAAACTGGAATAGTCCATTTCCGACTGATGCAGCCACGGGGCTCAAAGCATCACACAAAACACTCGTCGTTTTTTGGGAACAGCATGGCGTGACACTCGACAATATTATTGCGGGGGACTCAGACGCGTACATTCGATCATTTGCAACTCAGGCAAAATCGTATGGCGGAGAAGTTATTCTTTCACCGTTACATGAAATGAATGGGAATTGGGATCCGTGGGGAGGGACAGTCGGTCAAAATACTCCAGAGAAAGTTGTACAAGCATGGAGGCACATTCATGACGTATTTGGCACTGTCTCTAATGTGAAATTTGCGTGGGCAGTAAACAATGAATCAGTGCCAAACACGAGTGCGAATGCAATTCAAAAGTATTATCCCGGTGACACCTATACCGATTACGTCGCTGTCGATGGATTCAACTTCGGTAGCCCGTGGCGATCATTTGATTCTCTGTTTGCGAGCTCTCTTCAGACGCTCGAGACGTACAAAAAACCTATCTACATACTCTCAATGGCATCAGCACAAGGCCCCAATAAGTCAGCGTGGATTACTGACGCTCTCTCAACACAGATTAAAAAGTATCCAAGTCTTAAGGGGTGGGTTTGGTTTAATGAAAATAAGGAACGTGACTGGCGTGTCAATTCTGACACGGAATCACTCGTCTCATTTAAGGCTGTGTTGCCCCAATAACGTATTTATAGTATAGTCGGTCTCATTGAGTGCCTCTTTTGTGTGCACTTCTCCCTGTTCCTACTGTTCTTGAATTGAATACCACGAGTGATTAGTTTTTGAACACATACCAACATGGTGCACGGTACGTACCCCATGTGTGTATTAAATCAATACTCTATCTCAAAGAGTGGTTTTATACATCATGAAAATTTCGCTACTTGTTCCTGCGTACAACGAGGAGAGGTCTATTGAGGCTTCTGTTTTATCATGTCTCAATCAGGTTCGACCATTTGATGAGCTCATTTTTGTGGATGACTGCTCGAAAGACGAGACGCACACCATTCTCACGCAGTACACTGATAGAATTACAGTCATTCGAACACCGAAAAATACAGGGAATAAATCGAGTGCTCAAGAGTATGGTCTTCAGTTTATTTCCGGAGATGTTGTCGTCATGACCGATGCTGATACGCTTCTCGACGCACACTTCACAGAAGAAATAGAAAAAGGTTTTAGCGACCCATCCATTTTTGCTGTTGCGGGAAGAGTGAAGAGTATCCCATACAATTGGCTCACGCTCTGTCGTGCCTTTGATTATGCAATCGGACAAAGTATTCATAAACTCGCACAGGATAAGCTCAATTTCATTTTTGTCATGCCAGGAGCTGCGAGCGCATTTCGCACTGAAGCATTTAGAAAGTATATTACCTTCGATCATGACACGATTACTGAAGACCTCGACTTCACGTTCAAGATGCACCATCAGAATCTCGCAATTTCCTACAACCAGAATGCAATTTGTAGGACACAGGACCCAACTGATTTGAATAATTACATCAATCAGATGCGTCGGTGGTTTGGAGGGGGATGGCAAAATCTGCTCAAGCACTACAGCATTATTGCAAAAAAGCCCGCCTGTGCACTTGAACTCTCCCTTATGTATGCAGAGGGAATAGTTTTCTCTGTGCTCTTCTTCATCATTCCGATGCTCAATTACATGCTCTGGATGTGGCTCATGGTTGGGTATCTCGTGGTTGCGTTTCCATTTGCACTGTGGGCTGCGTGGTATGAGCGTCGTCTCGCAATTATCATTGCTCCGATACCGTACCTTCTCTTGGTGTATATAAACGCGTACATATACCTAGAGCAGTTTGTGAAAGAGGTCATCCTCAAGGAAAAAAATTTGATTTGGTTTAAGCCCGAGCGAGTCGATATTCGTCACACACTATAGTATGCCACTCACCCCATTTGCAGGACTTTCAGTTATCATTCATTTGCTCATTATCCTTGTGTCTGCTGTTTTACACAAATCATTCCTCGAGCGTCTAAAATCTCACGTGCACTGTGTATCTAACAATACGCTCCTCATCGTCTCTCTGAGCATAATGACGGTCATATTTTCTATCACACTGGTGATCGCAAGTCGAATGATCTACCTGAGTACACATGATGAGTACTCCTCGTTTCGATATATGCAGGCTTTGATACGCTCATATGAAATGAGACGTGATGCAGACACACAGTTAATGATTTACGTAATTCAATAAAAATGTGTATGACAAAATAATTTCGGTGCTCAGAAAACCTAATAGATTCAACGTTTCGTTGACGTCACGCGTGGATTATGGTTAGGTAATGAATCAGTAGGACGAGTATAAGTCATCGGTATGAACGAGAGTATTTGAAAATAAATTATTACATATGAGCAATAGTACTATGAGTATACGTAGAGGAGCATTTTTCAGAAGAAGTGTTTGGGTTCTTATCCTAGCAGTCATGAGCGTAATGCCGGGAAGTGCACTCGGTGCAACAAACCTCATTCAGAACGCTGATCTCGAGACAGTCAATCAAGGTGACAGTACTCTACCAGCACAATGGCAGAGAGGATATACCTCATCCGAATCAGCGAGTACATACGCGTACCCGACAGTAGGTACCGACGGTGATAAGGCTGTGCATACAGAAATTGATAACGCTACCTATGTAAGCGGAGATGCGAAGTGGGTGTTTGACGATGTGACCGTTGAAGCGGGAAAAAAGTACATATACTCTGATTACTTCAAAACAAACGCTTCGAGCAATGTCCTCGTTCGTTTCAATGGGGGGAGCAATTGCCCAACGATTGATACCCTCACCGTATGCTACATGCAGATTGGAACCGGAGGACCATCAGTGGACTGGACACAATTTAAAACCCTTTTCACCATGCCCGCAGGTGTTGAGACCGCAACGGTGTTTCGAGTTATTACGGGCACGAGTGGCGAAGCAACCACGTGGCTCGATATTGACGACGTACAGCTAGAACTCGACACTCCTGCAACAATCGTTGACAATGTACCAAACAACTCACTCGAAGAGATTGCCTACACTGGTCTGCCCAAAGAATGGATGACGGGTTCGTACGGTGACAATACTTCGAATTTTGAGTATCCAAATGACGGGCACGATGGGACTCGGAGTGCCAAAGTGACTGTCTCAAACTACGTATCGGGTGATGCAAAGTGGTTTTTCACACCACAATCAGTAACACCAGGGAAAGATTACCTCTTTACCGGCTGGTATAAAGTGGGAAAGAATAATCCAGGTGACACCCTCGCCATCCCGCACGTTGTTGCACAGTACACAAAAGCAAATGGAGACATTGCATACTTTGGTATGCCACGGCCTGAGCCAGCACAAGAGAATGTGTGGCAGGAGTATACAAATGAATTTTCAATTCCGAACGATGTTGTTTCTGTCACTGTGTTCTTCTACCTCGCAGGCAATGGGTGGGTACAGACTGATGATTTTCACATCACACCGTACCAGTACAGAGGACTCCATCGCCCTCTCGTAACGCTCACCTTCGATGATGGCTTTGAGGAAAATGTGACTACTGCACTACCTATCCTCACCGACTTAGGCTTGAAGACGACCCAGTGTTACAACACAGGCGTGATTGAAGGAATTCCTACTCAAGAAGCTCTCGTTAAGGAATTCACGCTCGCTGGACATGAAGTCTGCTCTCACTCAGTCACGCACACCGACCTCACCACACTTCCGTTGTCTGGAGATGAATCAACCCCAGGAACACTGAGGTACGAGCTCGCACACTCAAAAAAGTATTTGGAAAATCTCACGGGAGTCTCTGTACCAAACTTTGCTTCTCCCTATGGTGCCTATAGTGCAGAGGTTAACAATGTTATCCGTGACTACTACTCGTCACATCGTACCGTAGATGAGGGATACAACTCAAAGGATAATTTCAACCTCTATCGTCTGAAAGTACAGAATATAAATAAAAACACGACACTTGCTGAATTTCAGGAGTGGGTACGTAAAGCGAAGGAAGACGATCTGTGGCTCATTGTCGTGTACCATAAGGTGACCGAAGTAGGTGTACCACAGGAACAGTACGATATTGATAAAGTGAAATTTACAGAGCAGATGAGTTGGCTCGTCTCTGCAGGTGTGACAGTCAAAAAGTACAATGACGCGCTCGCTGAAATACAGGACACGACTCCACCAGTGGTTACTCTTCTTTACTCAACTACCCTGCCTACCACTGGCGACGTTGTGGTAACTGCACAGACCAATGAGGGTACCCTCAACACAACCACTCACACGTTCACGTCAAATGGTACATTCAACTTTGTGGCAACCGACGACTCAGGAAATGAGACAATAGAAAAAGCAAAGGTCACAAACATTGATAAGGAGGCTCCGACTATTGGTGCAACCTCAAATAGCACTGAGGAGGCAACAGCTGCGACTGGCGCAGTAGTCACCTACGTGCTTCCATCGTCGACAGATCCTATAGTGTGTTCACCTACGTCTGGTTCGACATTTGCACTTGGTATAACCACGGTAGATTGTCTTGCAACTGATGCTGCTGGAAATACACGTTCCGCAAGCTTTGAAATAACGGTAGTAGATACAACAGCACCAGAGATTGTGCTCGTAGGGTCAAATCCACAAGCGATTGAGCTCGGTGAACCATACGTTGAACAGGGTGCAACAGCATCTGATATCGTTGGTGGTAATCTCTCCTCATCTATCAGTATTGATACCTCTCTCGTGAATACGAATGTCGCTGGCACCTATACCGTTACCTACAATGTCACTGACACTGCCGGTAACCACGCGGTGACAAAGACACGTACGATACAGGTTGCATCACGAACAATTACCGTGACCGCAGATGCTCAGACTAAGACGTTTGGTCAAGCTGACCCCGTACTGACCTACTCGCTTACCAGTGGTTCACTGCTTCCTTCAGACTCATTCACGGGGACGCTCGCTCGCACTACAGGTGAAGGACTTGGCGTATACCCGATTGCAGTTGGTACACTTGCGGTTAGTCCAAGCTACGCAATTAATTTCATCAGTTCATCACTTACAATTCTTCCGCCAGTCTGCACATCAGGCACCGTGCTCAAGGACACCGTGTGTGTAAAGAAGAGCACTGGTTCAGGCGGAGGGAGCAAAAAGAAGAGCACGAGTCTACCTGTGGCAAAACCACTCAGTCTCGTCCTTGGAGAAGCAACAACGACTCAAGATACTGCCCCACGATTTATTTTCACACAGCCACTTTTCTTCGGTCTTCGTAGTGATGAGGTAACTGAATTACAGAAACGCCTCACCTCAGAAGGTGTGTACACTGGTCCTATTACAGGATACTTTGGACCACTCACAAAAGCCGGTGTGATTCGTTTTCAGGCAAAAAACAACCTTCCTCAGTTGGGAATGGTTGGCCCGCTCACTCGAGCAGTACTCAATAAATAACAGTCAGTCGGACGTAGTGTTGTACTCGATTCAGTGTGGAGTAAAATAAAAACGCCGGAAATGTGCTTTGCACATTTCCGGCGTTTTCTGTAGCTCACCTTCAATCGGCCATGTCCCTGTCATTCGGCTTTCGGTGCATCAATAGCTCGGCTTCTTGGCCTCGGGGTGTCGATTCCAGTGATTTCAAACCAGAGGGGTGGGGCATCGATGTAACCCTGCTCATCCAAAGTGTGATCGATGCTAACCTTGAGTTTGTTACTGGATCCAGATACAACGCCGTCCAATCCAAAAACACGAGCAGTCACAATTCGACATCCCCCAACTTCAGCGCAGACGCAACGGGTGACAGTTTCATTAATTTGATACAATGTCATACCCCGTACATCTGCCCAAGTAATGACGAGCGCGAGTGCCTCTTTCGCGAGGCGGGCGAGCTTTTCTTCCTTGGTCTCACCCAGAGAACCACGCGAGTCCCTGAGTCTTTGTAGGATTTTCATGAAACTTTCCTCTAACGGCATCTTTGACATCTTTGAATCTCCTCATGGTGGCAAACAGTGAAAGGGCAAAAACAACCTTCACAGTACCATTTTTATATATGCATCGCAAAAATATTTTTTGTTCTAGCCCTCGATGCAAAAAGATGTGCACCATCGTAAGTTGCACACATCCGTGGTCTTTTTAGTCCACCCTTTTCCAAAAATTAGGACATCCGATGTCCTAATTTTTGGTTATATGGAATTTACCGTATGTGTAACAGGTGTTCAACACAGGGTAACCCTGTGTAAACATCTCGACTTTATTTGTATGCTATAGCAATGAATTAAAATCACAGCACCTCCAGAGATTGGACCTCGGGAAGTTACTTTCATACTATACGACCGTATAGTATGAAAGTAATCGGGTGTGAAGTATGGCACAAAAAACCTGCCCACTGAGGGGCAGGTTTTTTGTGTGTATTGTGTACTCTTAGCGAGCG
>CAYRMF010000029.1:0-1522 GCA_964425475.1 uncultured Candidatus Saccharibacteria bacterium
TGTGCTGATGCATACCGTTCTGTATATTTTTAAAAAACACACAAAACAAATATGTACTACATACGATGTTGCTTCATCATATGTACTTATTCAGTTGTCAAAACAACACTATCCTCCACGATTGGAGTGTCTACACACCTCAACCCGACAGTGCCCGCTATTATACAGGTCGGGAAGAAAAGGTCAACCCCTCACCCGTGCAAAGCCGGCATACAAAGAAAAAGGGCCCCGGCAGTAGCTCGGGACCCTCCATTTTTCGCGATGATTCCACCAATTTGGGCAGAAAAATCGCATGTTTCTTTCTCTAGCTCCAGGCAACGATCTCGATTCCCTCTTTGACCGCATTCGGCCCAAGAAGGTCAACGAGTTTCTTGATTGCCTCGTTTGTGAGGCGAATACACCCGTGGGTTTTCTCTGTCCAGAACTCGCCCTTCGCATATCCTTCGACCC
This sequence comes from uncultured Candidatus Saccharibacteria bacterium, assembly GCA_964425475.1. Classification (GTDB taxonomy): domain Bacteria; phylum Patescibacteriota; class Minisyncoccia; order Phycocordibacterales; family UBA918; genus Damh-18. The sequence goes on from CAYRMF010000029.1 coordinate 451, forward strand.
CGTGGAGTTTATTCAACTCCCACCCCGGTGCATTCCATGCGATGTCAAACCTCCAATCACCCATGGCGTTCTGTGAGTGTTCGTACGGTATACACCCTGGTAAGGTTGGGTCTTCTTGCCGAACCGTACCACCCACCTTCGGACACCAGGTCGGTTTTTTGACAATGCGTATCACCTTACCGCGCACCACCTCCTTCGGTAGCACACTCGGATTCGGTGTCATGACCGCGTAGCCAATAACCGGCTCGTACACACCTGCGTTTGTGCGCTTGTGGTACCAGAGTTCTTTGGTGCGATAATTGATGGAGATGACATGTGCACCCGTCGATGCAAAGGGTATGGCCATGGGCGGGGCAAACACTCCACGTTTGACTTCCAGCCCATTTTTGTCGAGACGTACGGTGAAGCGACCATACTGATACGACTGCACGGTCTCAGGCGTCGTGGAATAATCCAGACTCCACGAGGGTTGCGTGCTCACAATGGGCTGTTGTGCAGGTGCTCTCGTGGGCTTGTATCGCACACTACTACACCCTACAAGGAAAAACATGGCGAGAAGCCATACTCCAATTCTTGCGACCATGGTTGGGGTCTCCCAAAAAAAAAGAAATGAAAAGATAGAACGACTCTGCAGATTATAACATAAATTTTTAAAAAGAAAAGGCCCCGCGCGAGCGTGACCTTAACGAATACAGGAACGAATTCTGATGTGCGTGACGGCCGACCTGCGGTCGGCCGTCACGTGGTCTCACGCAGCGACCTTCAACTTCTGCGTGAGCTGGCCTTCAGCGGCCAATTCCCGAAGAACTTCGCCGACATCAGACGGTTGGAAGTTGCGAACGAATGGAATGTCGAGCACCTTGCATTCCCCGTTCACCATCGTCTTAGCGATTCGAATGGTTATTTTCTTGCCATTCACGGTGATCTCGACCGGAGTATCCTTGTTCGGCGCGAGACCGCTCAACTGCTGGGCAAGCATTGGTGAAACGCTGATGCCCAACGCAAGGTTGAGGCCTTGTTGCAATTTGGCTTCCACCTTGGTGAAACGCTCATCATGCTTGTTGATACGCTC
>CAYRMF010000029.1:1622-10478 GCA_964425475.1 uncultured Candidatus Saccharibacteria bacterium
GTTGCAATTTGGCTTCCACCTTGGTGAAACGCTCATCATGCTTGTTGATACGCTCATCATGCTTGTTGATACGCTCTGCGAGCGTCGCGATTTTCCGCGAGCCACTCAAGGTCTTCCAGAGAGAGGCAATTGCCAAACCGGCAACGGTGACAATCGCAACAATGAGACCAACGAGAGTCGCCCAGAGGGTCTGCACTTCTCCCTCAAGATTATTCTGACGAGTAACGAGGCCTTCCACCTCTTTCTTATCGCCTTGCAGACTTTTCTCGATTTTTTCAACAAATTTGCCAAGCTTTTCATTGGCACCGGCAAACCACTCGGTAAGGCGTGTGCGTTCAGATTCGGTATCGGTCAAGAGTGCCTCGAATTTCTTCTTGGTCGGCTCATTGGCCAATCTCTCTTCGAGTGCCTTGAGGCGCTTCTCAATTCCTGCAGGGACATCCGGCCCCGTCGTGCCTTCCTTGGGAGCCGCCTTTTCCACTGGCGCGTCGAACTTCACGGGAATGAGAATCTGCTCAGCACGAGCCATCTTGTGAAGGGTGGCAACAGGCACAAAAGCTTCGAAGCCATTTTGCTTGACGAACGACGCAATAAATACCTCCTTCGTCACACCTGCTGGCACCGCGTTGCGTTGCATTGCTGTCGCATATGCGTACTCAGCGAGAATTTCTCGCTTGATTGATTGCCTATCATCCGAGAAACCATTGTCTTCGTCAATGACTTTCTCGAGCGCTTCCCATTTCGTTTCGACCGTTTGCTTGAACAACACCAGGTTGTCGTCGGCGAACGCGCCACCCGACAGAGAGAACACCATCATCATGATGGCGAGCATCTTTGTAACAGTTTTCATTGCTTTCTCCCTTCAGAGAAAAATTTCAAAAAACGCGGTGTTTTCTACTTACCGCACCTGCGCGACATTATATCATAGATTATTAAAAAAGCAATACCACTTCCTTTATACATCAAAAAAGGATTGCCGTGGCAATCCTTAGAATCTTTCGGCCATAATATGGCCGGTTTGGGTGCTCTCCGAGGAGAGCGAAGGAACTGGTGTCTGCGCGTTGCTGACTTACATATACTACCAGAACCAATTTTTAATGCAAGTACCTGTCTAGACTAGACCTGTGGATAACTTTTTAAGCTCATTCGCAGAGCTTGTAGACAACATTATCGGCATCGTACGCACAAGAACCATTGTTGAGTGCCCCGTTTTTACCGCACGATACGATGACGCTCGAATTGGTACTTGGGTCGTCAATTCCCTTGCATCCTTCTGTCGCTGACATGCACTGGTAATCTTCATCGAGGTAGTACGGGTGCCCCCACGGGTCTTCCACATCTGCCATGTACGGTCCATTCCAATTCCCCCACGATCCACCGTTACTCATAAGTCCAGCTCCGGCTGATGCGAGATCCACTTCATTATTTGCAGGGAGTGACGTTCGGCAGTAACTCGTTGCGCCATTTGGGTAGCGACCCGTGTCGTCATAGAGGGTTATGAATGTAGTTTTGAGTGCGCTAATTTCCATAACCGCATGCGCAACCTGCGCCTTGTCACGGGCAGTATTGAGTGAAGGAAGTATGACTGACACGAGAATGCCGATAATCGAAATGGTTATCAAAATTTCGATAATTGTAAATCCTTTCCTCTCCTTGTGTGAATACGCGTGCATGTTTTTATCATATCATGCTCTTTCCATTGAGATTCTCGTTTCCCCAATGTACACTAACATCATGCAAACACATGAAACTATTGTTATGTCGGTGGGGGGTTCGCTCATTGTGCCCGACCATATCGACACAGACTTTTTGACCGCACTGCGTAACTTAATTGAACGACAGATAGCAACATACGGACGACGATTTATTATTATCGCAGGAGGCGGTAAGACGGCCCGGCGCTACCAAGATGCAGCAGCAACAGTGAGCGAACTCGACCCCGAGGACCTCGACTGGATGGGTATCCACGCGACGCGTCTCAATGGACACCTTCTCCGCACTATCTTTCGTGATGTGGCACATCCGGTCATGATTACCAACCCCGACGAGATTGTGGATGTCCCCAAGGGTGCATCCCTCATCGTCGCAGCGGGCTACCGCCCTGGCGCATCGACCGACCTCCGCGCAGTACAGATAGCGGTCAACATGGGCGCCACCAAGGTCATGAACCTCTCAAATATTGACTACGTCTACACTGATGACCCGCGCAAAAATCCCTCTGCAGAAAAAATTGAAACAGCGTGCTGGGCTGACTTTATTAAATTACTTCCCTCAGAATGGAGTCCGGGGCTCTCTTCCCCTTTTGACCCAGTCGCTGCACGCGCTGCAATGAAACACGGTATTGAAGTAGCGATTATAAACGGCGAACGCACTCCAGAAATTGAAAAGTATCTCGAGAACGCTCCGTTCATAGGAACACGAATTCATTCGTAGCACTTCACATATTTTTTTCTCCTCATTAATTTGTGTGCACAAAAAATGTCGAGCGCTTCGCGCTCGACATTTTTTATAACCGATCTACACCAGCTATACCAAACCAGTTTCCTGGTGGGCGATAATATGTGGCAATTCTTTTAATGAAATTATCGGGGGGAGATTTTTTGCTTCTTGTGCGTATGCTACACACGCACGTTCAAGAAACGCCTCTACGCCCTCTCCTGGTTTCGGTACAACACGCATGGGTGATTGTGCCACCGTTTCTGCAAGCTTGTTAAATTCGAACATTGCTCGCGATGAATCTGGAAGCGCGATACCTGATTCGTTATTGAGAAAGTTGAGGAAATTCTTAGCGCTTATGCCATACACCATTTTATCCTTTCCACCTAATAAACTCTTGAAGTGAGCTTCCATTATAGCGGCATCTCTCATTTCATGGTCTTCAATATCAGGATATAGATTCATCCATTTAGAAATACCTCTTTTTGCATTAGTTATAATCTCTTTGCGATTCTCTAAATCTTGATTGGTTCTCGATCCCAGCTCGTACCTTGCGGCATACTGTTCTGTACCAAGTGCCTCTGGTGTGAGTGTAGCTCTTGCTTCGGGGGTTACAGACGCGCCACTCGGTGCTACTTCAGGGGTCACAGGCACACTACTCGGTGCTACTTCAGTGACACTTGCAGACACAGGTGACTGTGGTGCTACTTCCGTCACCGCATCAACAGGAGCACCGAAGCGCGATACAGCACCTTCAATGACTGATGATCGTGATTCGACAATCTTGTGGAGAGCGTCCATGTCGATTTTATCCCCCGCGTAGATGAGGTTTGGATTACCACTTCTTATGCCAATCTCTTTCATTTCTTCAGGAGTGAGCCCACGGAGTATATTTGCGAGCGCGTTCTCCTGCGCCGGTCCTTTACCAAGCTCTTTAATTTCTGGCATCTGCTCTTTGAGTATCTTCGTGAGCGTATCGCCACGCTGAATCTCATAAGACCCAAATGCATTCGGTCCAACCTCGGTCTTTGTGAGTGTTTCCGACACACCATTCATCGCGGGAGCTTCTTCAGCATATGGGAAGTTCATAGCGTTTGGACTCATTGGGGCTTCCTCGGCATACGGAAAGTCCATAGCGTTTGGATTCATTGGTGCATCTTCAGCAAAGGGATATGTTTCACTCCCAACCCCCTCAGGTGCCACAAGGTTCTGTGCTGAAGAGGGAGTATTCTCCGACAGTGATGAACCCGTGAGTGATTCGGAAGGTTTTTCCATGAAACCAAATTCTTGTAAATGGGTCGCTATGGAAGCACCAACGTATGAAGACACACCTGCGATGAACGCGCCCTTTGATGCATCTTTTACCTGACGCGCGCGTCGCTTATTCTGAAGCTTGTCTTCAGTCTTTGACAATGCATCCGCGAGATTTTTCTCAAGTGAAACCGGGCTACTACGCCACTTCGGTAATTCCTCCTTTGTCTTGGGAAAATCACGGTTGTCTGCAACAATCATCTGTGCAGTGGCAAGTGTTCTATAGAGATTTGCCATTTGTGCAGGACGTTCCTCTCTATCTCCAAAACTGATGCGATTGAGTCGTTGCTTATCTTCCACGTATGACGCACGGACTCTGATACTTTCAAGCAGTGCGTTCATATCTTTTATATACTCTGGGGAAGGAGGTTCTTCAATATCGTACGTCTCTTTGAGTGTATTGTATTTATCGATAAGGTACTGAAGCTTTTGTGTTGCGCCCACCTCATACTTCTCTTTGCCTACTTTCATAGTCATCTCAGCACTCACGATATTGAGTGCTTCTTTTGAGCTATCGCGAACGCCCATACGAGCGGCACGGTCGCGCTCGCGTATTTCTGCGGCACTTTTGTTCCACGCGCGGTAACCCCCGACAGCAGCGTTCGCCGTAGGTGCGGCAAGAACACCCGCGGCTCCCGCGAGCGCGGTGCGCCCCACAAAACCGAGTGCTGCATAGCCAAATTTGTCCTTATGATTGTATAGTGACTGACCAATTTTTTTCCACATGTCTGCATCGGGGATGTTTTTTACTGCCTCGACTGCATCGGGTGATGTCTGCTGGAACTGGAGCATGTAGACATTCTTGTCGATATCAACCAGTCGTTCTACTATCTTATCTTCCGTGAATCCTTCTTTGGTCAATACTTTGCTCAATTCTTTCTTTGCATCCTCGTATCCTTTTTGAATTTCCTTATACGCATTGTATCGCTTTCGTGAAGGCGAGAGCTTATCCTTTATAAGTGACATCACTTTTGATTCATCTTCGCTGTGTGTACCAATTCCATCTTCTTGCCACGATGCAGGCGTGAGTGCAAGACGATGAGCATGATCATTTAGACTATCCATAGCTGTCTTCATTTCTAGACGATTTTCCCGTCCATATCCAAGTCCAACAAAATCAGTGAGGAGGTTACCTTTTTCATCTTCGTGTACCTTTGGTCCATACTCAGCTGTACTCCCGACAAGTTGCGTCAGGGTGGCAAGCACTGGTCCAACATCTTTTTTAATGGAAAGTTTTTCTCTAATCCCCTCCCATACCTTGGAAAGGTAAGGGGTTTTCTCTCGCTCGACAAACGTACTCAGATTTATAAAGACAAGTTTTTGTTGTGCTGAAGAAAGTTTTTCATGCCCTGGAATTTTTTCCCACATTTCTTTCGTGACACCGAATTCGGTCTCAAAACGCGCATCGAAGACACGTGGTCGTTCGGGCGCTACCGGTGCTTCTTCCCTTGGCTTTTCTGCGTCCACATTCACCGGTGGCACCTCTGTCTCTGTTTTTGATGTACCAAGAGCTTTCCCTGCTTTCTCCTCACTCACGCTAATTCCAAACTTCTCCGCCTGTTGTCTTGCAATTTCCTCAATACGTCGGCTAAACGATTCATCACTCGAAATCTCTGGAATTGCAGATGGAATTGTTTCTTTCGTGGCATCAGTGAGCATGGGGACATCTTTTTCTCCTCCTACTTCCACAGAATCACCACTCTCCCGTGATTTGCCAATATTTGGCTTTGGGACTTCCCGAAGTATCTCTGCATCCTCAATACCAGCATCACCTGATTTAAATCTCTCTGTGGGATTACTCCCTCTTACTACTTCACCTCCAATAGTGGAAACTTCCAATCCGTTGCTAGGCACAACATCAGTATGTGCGGGGGCATCTATACCACTATCATGAGGCACGAGGGAGCCACTTCCTTTCCTTCCAAGAATCTCTTCACGTTTTTGAGCAATTCTCAAAGCACGTTCAGCCAGGACTTGTTGGCTCATCTCTTCTGTGGTTGTTGGAAAATTTACTCCTCCATCAACATCCGTGAGCACGGGAATATCATTTTCTGCTTCTCCTTCAACAATATTGTCAGGTGCAGGAATGTTATGGTCTTCAACTTTCGAATCTTCTCCAACTACTCCATTTGGTTGTAGTTCTTCGCCCTGAGCATTAGGAGGTGTACCTACTTCGGATTTCGAAATTACCAGAGAATCATTTTGTGTTCCCTGACTCATTGCTTTAAATGCCAGACGATCTCGCTGTTTAATGATTATTTTTTGAAGGAGATCAGCAGCTTCATTTGTGGAAAGTAGTGTTCTTTCTCCATTTCGAGAAACAGAGAGTACATCACCTTCATTTTCCAATGTTCCCCTCATATCGATACTCAACGAAAACCCCGCTGCTTTGAGTGCACTCTTGATAGGTCCGGGAGTATTCACCCATCCTCTTTTTCCTCCTTTCAGAACCTCTTCAGCATTTGCGAGAATCTCTTCTGGTATATCCCTTATCTCGACCTCGTCTTGAGCTTCAGGTTGAGCAACCTTCGGACTCTGACCCCTCGTCGCTCTTCTCGGTGCTCTTTTTGGTCTTTCATTTTGGACACCATCAGATGACGATGGAATTCCTCTCTTCTTTTCAGCGTATTTTGACTTTGGCTTTTCTGGATCTATAAGCACACCTCCATCAAGGGGTATTACAATTTCCGGTTCAGGTGTGGCTGGAGACATATTGGAATTATGTTTCCATTTTCCGTGACGGGCACGTGAGCTTTTTTGGTCCACTCCTCCACCTACATTACCTCCAAATGTTTCCATAGTACGCACATTGTATCATGTGTGTGTATGCGAATTGAGATACGTAATGTGCAAAAACCCCAGCAAAGGCAAGGCCTTTGCTGGGGTTGCTCCTTTATGCATTATTGAAATACTTTTTCTATTCTCGCGTGGAGTTCGGAAAGCGTCCCGTCATTTTGTATCGTCATATCTGCCATGCGCATCACCGCACTAATATTTTGCTTGTTGGGGTCGTCAGAATGCATCTCGCGTGCCTCTTGTGCTTGAAACTCTTCGAAGGTCACATCGTCGTGTGTACTGCCACGGCCACAGATGCGCGTATAGCGTGTGCGTTCATCAGCATCCACACCAAGGAGTATGCCCCCACGCTCTTTGAGTGACTCTGCCTCGCCCACGGTGCGAATAGATTCGATGACCGCATTCCCTCCACTCATTTTCGCTCTTTCGTAGAGGGTATCAAAGATGTGTCGCGGGCCGTTTTGCTCACGGAGTCTATTGGCAAACTCGGTCATGGTATCGCGGTTGATAGGGGTGATACCCTGCTTTTCCATTTCGGACGCAAAGTAACTACGCGCGGAGTAATGGGTAAAGCCCTTGGTGCGTACGAGGTGGGAGACGACCGCGCCCTTTCCTGCTCCCAACGTACCGGTAATGCCGATTATCATGCGAATAGAAAATTATTGGTATGTGGAGTAAATACGGGCGCGGTAAACCCCACCCTTTCCTTACTTTTGCAAGTGAGAATCTGATTGCTTGCAAGCAAGATTCGAACACAGCAAAAGAAAACTTGTTTACAGGAACTGTAAATCTTACAGATTCGGTTAAGGTTGTAACTAAAGTAACAACCTTCTGAAACAATCCTTGTTTCAGCCTTGCTCATATTTTGTTTCGGCGATGCCTCACAAAATATGTGGCAAGGTCTTGCGCGACCAGATTTTCTTGACGCTTGCGTCATAGAAAATCGAAGTACTCTTGTGGTGAACGTGCACTGCACGTTCTCACCTGCTCCCAGCGTACCGGTAATGCCGATTATCATGCTTATTTCTTCACCTCTTTCTTTGTCCACTTTTCAGCGTAGACGAGGAGTGGACTTGCGAGGAATACTGAGGAGTACGTACCTGCCACCATACCAATGATGAGTGTGAGTGAGAAATCTTTGGTGGACTCTGGGCCCCACACAAAGAGTGCGACGAGCATGATGACCACGGTCACGGACGTATTGATAGAACGTGCCATGGTCTGCATGATACTGCGCCATACCACATCTGCAAATACTTCCTGCTTACGATGTTCTATATTGAGACGCAAGTTTTCCCTGATGCGGTCAAAGACCACGATGGTATCGTTGATTGAGATACCGAGCGTCGTCAAAATAGCCACAATGAAGAATACACCCACCTCTGCCCCACGCGCGTACCCGAGGTACGCGAAGAGTCCGGTCGGGATGAGGATGTCGTGGAGGAGTGTCACAATCGCTATCACCCCATACTTCCACGAGGACACCGGCTCTGACACATGGCGAAATGCGAATGCAATGAAGGTGATGATGGAGATGGACACGAGCACAATTGCCCACCACGATTTCTCAACAATCTCGGCACCGATTGAGGGGCCGACGGAATTAAACTGAATCTCTTTCACCGTACCAAAAGTACCGAGCGCATCCATGAGTGCAACTTTTTCTTCATTCTTGAGCTCACGCTGGCGAAGCATGAAGTCGTTTTCTCCTGATGCCTGAACACGGATTTCACCATAGTTGAGCTCTGCGAGTTTTGTATTTACCTCTTCCACGGCTGGGCGATTTTCATACGACACCTGGAGCATAGAACCCCCTGCCAAGTCGATACCGGGCTTCAAACCCCACAAGAGAATTGCAACGAGTGAAATAAGCGCAAAGAATGCGGGAAGAATAAAGAGTAGGTACTGATTTTGTTTGATATTCATAGTGTTATCGTGAAATGCCTGAGCTCATAAGGAATTTGCTGATTTTGCCTTCTCCACGGATAGGGAGCGCGATAAGAAGCGTACGCGATACGGTGATTGCGGAGAACATGGAAACAATAACACCCACCGAGAACACGAGCGCGAAGCCCTTGATAAGTGCAGTCCCAAACCAAAAGAGGATGACGCCCACAATGATGTGCGCTATGTTGGAGTCGCGAATAGCGAGCCACGCACGATTGAATCCCTCTTTGATAGCTTCATCAATGTGCTTGCCCGCACGGAGCTCTTCTTTCATACGCTCTGCAATGAGCACGTTCGCATCCACCGCGAGTCCTACCGAAAGGATGAAGCCAGCGATACCTGCAGCAGTGAGTACGACCGGAATGA